>JANYKZ010000081.1 GCA_025361505.1 Coriobacteriia bacterium | reverse complement strand
TTGGGCGTGCTCCGGTCTTCTGCAGCGGCGACGTCGCAAAGCTCCGTGACTTCATCTGCGGCCACATCCAGCACGGTGATGACGGTCGCGTTCTCTACCACATCGAGTCGGGGCGCCTGCGTCCCAGCAAGTCCCTCCAGGATGCGTTGACGAGCATGTTGGAGGGGCACGAGGAGTTCGTGATGATCGACGACCAGAAGGTAGTCTTCGAGGCCGCTCTCGACTTGGCGCGGCAAGCACAGCGTATGGGGGAGCGCCACGTGCTCATCGTTCGCGGCGGGCCCGGTACCGGCAAATCGGTTGTCGCGGTGAACCTGCTCGTTCGGCTGACGGCCGAGGCGATGGTGGTCCAGTACGTCTCCAAGAACAGCGCCCCGCGCAACGTCTACTCGAAGGTGCTGCGGAAGGGCAATCGCTCGAACGCGTACATCGGCGGGCTCTTCCGCGGACCGGGCAAGTTCTTCGAGCACGAGGGCGCGCTTCTCGATGTCGTCGTCGTGGACGAGGCGCATCGCCTCAACGAGAAGTCGGGTCTATACGGCAACCTCGGCGTGAACCAGATCGCGGAGCTCATTGCCGCATCGCGCTTCACGATCTTCTTCATCGACGAGTCCCAGCGCGTCACGATCAAGGACATCGGCGCGGTCGCAGACATCCGGGGGCTCGCGGTGTTGGCCGGCGCCCAGGTCCACGAGGCCGAGCTCTCAAGCCAGTTCCGCTGCAACGGTTCGAACGGCTACCTCGATTGGCTGGATGACGTTCTCGGCATCACGCGGACCGACGACGATGTAGTCCTCCTCGACTACGACTTCCGCGTCTTCGACGACCCGAACGAGCTCTTCGCCGCCATCTCGGAGCGGAACGCCGCGGCGAACAAGGCCCGCGTGGTCGCCGGCTACTGCTGGGAGTGGCCGACTGCGAGCAAGGACAATGCGGGTTCGCACGACATCGTGCTTCCCGAGTTCGGCTTCTCGAAGAGCTGGAACCTCAACTCCACGCCCACTTGGGCCATCGACGATGAATCGATCGATCAGGTCGGCTGCGTGCACACGGCGCAGGGCCTGGAGTTCGACTACGTCGGCGTGATCGTGGGCGATGACCTGCGATACGAAGGTGGCGCGGTCATCAGCGACTACACAAAGCGTGCGAAGAGCGACGCTTCGCTCAAGGGCATCAAAACGATGGCGAAGGCCGACCCGGGGCGGGCGCAGCGCATCGCGGACGAGATCATCCGCAATACGTACCGTGTTCTGATGACGCGCGGGATGAAAGGTTGCTACGTCTTCTGCACAGACGCCGCGCTGAGGGATCACCTGCGAGATGCGATGCCCAAGACACTCGCAAGCTACCGGACACCACCGTTCGACATCTCGCTACTTGCCGCAGAAGCTCCGACGGAGGAGTGACCATGTTCGACGAGTTGACCAAGCAGATCGTTGACTTCCGTGATGAGCGTGACTGGAAGCAGTTCCACTCGCCGCGGAACCTCGCTGCGTCGATCAGCATCGAGGCCGCCGAACTCCTGGAGCTCTTCCAGTGGAGCAGCGACGCCTCCGCAGGTGAGGACATCGAGAGGAACCGGACCGACCTCGAGCGCGAGATCGCGGACATCCTCATCTACTGCCTGCTGCTCGCGCACGATGCGGGCGTCGACGTAGCGGACGCGATCCGCAACAAGCTCGCGGAGAACGCGGCGAAGTACCCGGTCGAGAAGGCGCTCGGCAGCCGAGACAAGTACACGAAGCTGTAGTCACGCGTGAGTGCGCGGCGCTACTAGCCGGGCGTTGCCCTCCCGACCGATGGGATCCTTGCATGCGCATCCTGAGTTGGAACGCTTGTATGAGGTTCCGGGACAAGGTCGACGTGGTCGCCGGTTTCGATCCGGATGTCGTCGTCATACCTGAGTCCGAGAACCTCGATCGTCTCCAAGTCGCGGACCTGTCGCATTGGCCGCATCGACAATGGATCGGGGACATCCCGTTCAAGGGTCTGCTAGTCATGTCCAAAGCGGAGTACCCGATCTCCCGGCTCCCGGCCTACGACGATTCACTGCGCTACATATTGCCCCTGCGCGTAGGCGGAACTGCGGATCTCACCTTGCTGGCGTGTTGGACGCAGCGCGATGCAAAGGGCCACTACACGGTCGATCTCATGGCCGCGATCGACCGGTATCTCGGCACTGCGTTCTGCGACGCGGTAGTAATCGGCGACATGAACAGCAATGCCATCTGGGACGGCCTGCATCGCCGGGCCGTCACACACACGCAGATTGTCGAGCGCCTGGAGCAGCAAGGCATGCGGAGCGCATACCATCATCTGACCGGCGAATCCCAAGGCGAGGAGACCGCCGGTACACACGCGTTCAGGCGCGACGCCGGTAACCTCTTCCACATCGACCACTGCTTCGCGTCGGAGCGACTCCTCGGCCCGGGCGCCCAGGTGACGATTCCGGCGGTCGGCGAGTGGGTGGGCCAGAGCGACCACGGTCCGCTTGTGGTGGACCTGGTGCGGGCCTGACTGATCGGTCCCCACTGGTCCGGGAGCGGCATGCGGGAAAGCTGGTTTGAGTAGCAACCTTCGGGTGCGCGACCCGATGGCCGGTGATTCGCCAGGCCCGCCCTCCTCCCCTTGCAGGCCCTGCTGGCCGAATCTCAGCACAAGAGCGCAACCCAGGAGGATTCGTCCGGCGTGGGCGAGTTGCGCTCGAATGGCGCCGCTTTGCGACAGAGCGCGCGGCCTAGTGCCCGACTATCTCGACGACGCCAACGATGGTCACTGCCGGGGTGTCTGTGCCGGCGGAGAAGTCGACCCTAACCCTGTCGCCTCGCTGGAACTCCATGCCAGTCGTGTTGCCGATGATGTAGTAGGACTTGCCGTCAACTACGACATCGTTCGGCGGCACGACGGTGCCGATGTTGCTCGATGCCGCCGCAGAGAACAGCCAAATCGCCACTGCCGCCATTCCTGCGAAGAAGAGGACGGTCAGGCTGGCCAGTATGGCGACCACTGCGGGGTCCGTTCTCTGGCTGCCACGATGGTTGTAACTATTGTCCTCGCCGATGGCGCTACTGCCCGAGCCTCGCGCATCGGGGCTGGCACGATGTGGTTGAGGCCCCCCCCAGCGCCGCAGCCCAGTCTCGCGCCCAGGCGCGTGTCTCCTCACTGGCCCATGTGGCCGCGTCGGCATTGTCGTACTCGATGAGTCTCGCGAAGCCGATACTCGCTTCTCCGAGATAGACGCCACCGTTGTCGTACACGATTTCCTGCTTGGTATCCGATAGGTGTGCGACGACGAACCGATTCGCACTAGGCATGTGACGGACTTGCGAAGCCAGACCCCTCGGATCAGTCGCCTCTTGAGACTCTCCCTCGACGCCCCGCGCGGGTGATCGAGAAGCGATCTTGGCTCCACATTCAGAGCAGAACTTCACCGCAAAGGCGAGCTCCGCGCCGCAGCTTGGGCATGTGATCACGCTAATCCCCCCACCGATGTCAGGCGAACAGCGTTCGCCTCCCCAGAAGGCATGCTGGGTGTTCGCACAACACGGGTCAAGTGACTGAGCACGGGGGGATCACCAGTGGTGCGACCCCAGGTCCGCACGGGGGCAGGCGCAGACGGGGAGCGGGCGTCTCCGAAGCCGCCCGCAACGCTCACACACGACGGGTCCGGGGATAGGGGGCGGGTCGCGTGATGTCGCAGCGCAGGCGTAGTATCAGTGACGGGGAATGTCCAAGTCCTAGGGGGGTCTCGTGAAGAAGTGCGCCAAGTGCGGCTTTGAGTACGACGATGCGTACGACGGGTGCCCGCAGTGCGCTCGCGCTTTGGAAGCTCGGCCGGCGGCGACCATTGGGTCGGTTGACGCGCCGATGCTATTGGGGCTCGCCGGTGCGGCACTGCTCTTCATCGGTGCGTTCCTGCCGATCGTGAGTCTGCCGGCGGTCGGGAGTGTCAACTACTTCAACAACGGGCAGGGGGACGGCACGATTCTCATCGCGCTCGCTTTGATCTCCGCGCTGCTGGTCTTGATCAAGCGGTACAAGTTCCTCCTGGTGACGGGCGGTCTCTCGCTGGTCCTGCTTGGCTACACGTTCTTCGCGCTCAACGCACGTATCGCGGACGCGAAGGCGGCCTTGGAGGCGCAGCTGGCGGGCAACCCCTTCATAGGCATCGCCCAGGCGGCCATGCAATCGGTCCAGATGCAGTGGGGCTGGGCGGTGCTTGTTCTCGGAGCGGTCCTGTTGCTGGCGGCGTGGTTCATGGACTCGAAGCGGATCGCGCCGTCCCAGACTGCCGTTGCCCCCACGGCCGGTGTCGCATAACGTCAGACGGGTTGATGGTCAGCAACGAGGGGGGACTAGCATGCGTGCTCGCACAAGGACGATGTGTGCTTTCTGTTTGGTGATCGGGCTGATCACAGCACTGGGACTGACCGGTTGTGCCTCCGGTTCGACGGGAGCCAGCGCAACCGCACCGAAGGTCTCCGCCGCGCCGGTGAAGCCGAAGGCTCCCGCTACGGCCAGCGACGCGATCACGGCCTTGAAGTCGGCGAAGGTCCCTGTCGGGAAGGTCGAGGTCTACGACGCCAGCAGCGACCCCAACCAGCTGCTGGGTCGACCCGGCCAGTACGTGGCGAAGCTGAACTTCGCCGACACCAGGCTGACGCAGCCGGCCGGCGACATGACGGGCGGGTCCATCGAGACCTTCGCGAACGCCGGGGACCTGAAGACTCGCGCAGCCTACATCTCCAACCTGGCGAAGCAGCTGTCGCTTGCGGTCGAATACGAGTACACCAATGGCCTCATGCTCTTGCGACTCGACAAGGGGCTCACTCCCGCGCAGGCGGAGGCCTACAACGCGGCGTTCCAGGCGCTGGGCAAGTAGCTCGGAGCAGGCCTGGGTGCGACACAAGGCGGGACCCTAGTCGCGGCTGCCGGGTGGCAGACGTGACCGTGGGGCGAGGGCCCTTGAAGGCGCGCCGACCCACGATGGCCGGTTGCCGAGCGCCGGGGCCTGGGCCCAGTGACGTAGGTCACCGCTACCTGATGGAGAGCGAACTGCGGGCGCGACGGATGTCGCGCGGGAGCTTTCGCCTTGCTGCGGCCCCGGGTTGGGTCGCCTTGTGCTGAGTATCTACAGCGTCTAGATTGGCAGCGGGGGTTCCGCTGTGCCGGTTTCGGGCTTCGAATGCGTTGACCGCAGGTTTCGACTCTACTGTGGTGACTTGCCTGGGTGGCCAAAGCACGTGGCGAGTGGGGGGGCTGTGACCGACTATCTGGGTCCGTACGAGCTCCGCGGCGAACTTGGCCGAGGCGCCATGGCGATCGTTTGGCGGGCGTGGGACGCCAAGCTTGAGCGCGAGGTTGCGGTCAAGGAGCCGCTGCTGCCCGCGGGCGTGACAGCGTCAGCCGCCGACGAACTTGCCCTTCGATTCGTGCGTGAGGGCAAGGCCGCGGCCCGCCTCAACCATCCGGGTATCGTCACCATCTTCGCCGCGGACGTCTATGACGGCCGCCCCGCGATCGTCATGGAGCTGATCGACGGAGAGACGCTCTCCCGGTTGGTCGAGCGCAGCATCACGCCAAGAGCCGCGGTCGGCATCCTCGATCAGCTGCTGGACGCGGTCGGCTACGCGCACGCTCACGGGGTCGTCCATCGCGACATCAAGCCCGACAATATCTTCATCACCTCCGACGGGAGGGTGAAGCTCGCCGACTTCGGCATCGCGCACACCGGCTTCGGGGCTGCGCTGACTCAGGCAGGTACGGTCATGGGCACGCCGGGCTATATGGCCCCCGAGCAGGTGACTGGCAACCCGGTCGACGGGCGCGCCGATCTGTTCGCCATCGGAGTCATCGGCCACGAGATGCTTTCCGGCGAGAACCCCTTTGGGGCGACCCAGGGCGTAGCGCCGACCACGATCATGTACCGGATAGTGCACGAGCCGCTCCCGCCGCTCCCTCCGCAGACATCGGCCGGACTCCCCGTGGACCTCGCGAGCGTCCTCTCGGTGGCGACCGCCAAGGACCCTGCACACCGCTTCCCGAGTGCGGAGGCATTCCGCGCGGCGCTTGCCGGCAGCACAGACCCGCTGCGCGCGCCGACGCCCCTCCCCGCCTCCGCGCCCGCTCCGTCCGGCTCCCGTCTCCCGGGTTCGACCATCTACGCCATCGTCGGAGCCGTCATGCTCGTCGCGGTGGGGCTGCTCTTCGTCCTCGCGGGCGGGGGGAGTGGCGTGTCCTCGGGAGGGGTGAGCACCTCTGGTGGCGGAGCCACGACGAAGGGCACCGTGGACATCGCATCACCTTCCCCCGGCGATTCCTGGACGGTGGGAACGTCGGTACACCTGGCGGCCGATGTCAGCGCCGGAGTCAGCACTGCCGCGACGGTGGTCTTCATGGTCAACGGCGCCGAGGTCGGCAGGTCTCAGACCACCCCGTACTCGGTCAACTACACGCCATCGAGCGCCGGGCCCGTCAACGTCTCCGCCAAGCTCAAGCTGGCGGACGGGACCGAGGTGTCGAGCGATCCCATCGCGGTGACGGTTGCGGACGCTTCCACGGGTGGCTCCGGTCAATCCGCACCGGCCGCCAGCAGTAGCGGGGGAGACGTCACGACGCAGGTGCAGGCGGCCCTCGACCAATGGGCCCAAGCGACCATAGATCGTGATTCCGTCGCAGAGGCGGACGCCTACGCACCGAGCGTGTCGTTCTTCGGCAAGAAGTACACGAACGCGCAGATCCTGCAGATCAAGGAGAAGGCCGTCCAGCTCTACTACACACGCCAAGACGTGACGGTGAGGAATGTGAACATCACCTCGCTGGGTTCCAATCGGGCCGAAGCCACCTTCGACAAGGCCTGGGACTTCAGTGGATCGAAGAACTTCTCCGGCGACGAACGCGGCGCCCTTGTGTTCCAACTGATCGGAGGATCATGGAAGATCGTTTCCGAGAAGGAGCTCACGATCTACTGGTTCAAGAAGTGAAGAGGCTCCTCGGCGTCGCGGCCCTCCTGATGCTGTGCGCTGCGACGGCCTCCTGCGCCCCGCCGGTACTGTCCGGCACGGCGCCCTTCCCGAGTGCGCCCGCTTCGCAGGCCGCGCAGCCTCAGGGGTCCCAACCTGCCACGACGCCTTCCGGTCCAGGCACATCCGCGGAGCCTCTCGCGGGGTCGGCGGATGGTCTGCACGTGCCCGTCATCGTGTACCACCACGTGCTGCCCACCGCCTCGAACTTCATCGCGATCACCCCAGCCCTCTTCGAGCAGGAGTTGCGGTACCTCAAGTCCGCCGGGTTCACGGGGGTCACCGCCAGTGATCTGGCCGACGCATTGGCCGGGCGGACCAAGTTGCCCAAGAAGCCGATACTGATCACCTTCGATGACGGACGTGAGCGACAGATCCGCTACGCCGTCCCGCTCTTGCAGCGCTACGGATTCACCGCGACATTCTTCGTCTACAACTCGGCGATACATGACACTGCAGGAACCTTCATGTCGCGTTCGGACCTGAAGAGGCTCGTGAGTATGGGCTTTGACGTCCAGTCGCACACCGTGACCCACAAGTCCATGCTGAGGAAGTCCGGGGAGAGCAGCGCGCAGTACGATGCCCGGCTCGCCGATGAGCTCACGCAGTCTAAACATGCGATCGAGCAGGTGACAGGCCGACCGGTCGTTGCGCTGGCGTACCCATTCGGCTACTACGACACGTACTCGGCCGAGGCGCTGGCATCGGCGGGCTACAAGCTGGCGTTCACCACTGACGACGGCACGAACCTCGCCGGCGTGACGCCCGCCTTCTACCTGCACCGGATCACCGTGTTCCGGAAGCAGTCCTTCCAGGAGTGGCAGGCCTTGGTTGACGCAGGTCCCCTGACGATCACACAGCAGCTGCCGTTGCCCGGGCAGGCGGTTCTCTCGACCGACCAGGTGGCGTGCGTGATCGCGCCTCTCGGGCCGGGCGAACACCTGAGCGTGGTCGTGAACCAGAACCTCGTGAAGCCCGACACGGTTGCCTCGTCGGTGGGAGTGACCATCCGGATTCCGGCGCGCGCCCTGTCGCGAGGGTTCAACCTCGTCTCTGTGCGCGTGGACGGCCCGTCGGGCTCGCGGATCTCCGCGTGGGGGTTCACGGATTTCAAGCACTAGGTGCGGCTGATCGCCGTCGGGCCAGACGGCCATTTGCGCTATGGGGGCGGAGACGGTATACAGATTCTGGTGATTCGACCGCTGCGGGGGATGTCGCGGCTGGGCACCGGTTTCGTACAGCAGGGGGCGACGGCTATGTCGCGCCAAGTCCTTGGTTGCCGCACGCCTCGCCTCATGGAGGCGCGCAGTGACCAGTCAACAAGGGGGGGGTCATGTCCAAGGTCACAAGGTTGATGGCTGTTCTCGCGTCGTGTGCGCTGATCGCTGCGCCCGTCGGTGCCGGTGCAGCGACGAGGGTCGCTTCAACGCAAGTCCGGACCGCCAAGCTCATCAAGGCTTCGGCAGTCGCGTCAGTTGCGAAGCTCGCCGGAATCCAGAAGTCCCCGATTTCACGATTGATGTCGTCGACGACGGTGCGCGCGTCCGCCGTCAACGACATCCCGGGCGAGAGCATCCCCGAGAGCCCGGTCTCAGGCACCATGGACCAATCGGTCAGCTCGGATGACGTGTATTCGGTCTGGCTCGAAAGCGGCCAGACCATCTCCGTGAGCATGACCGCCGATGACGGCACCGACTTCGGCATCTACCTCTATGCGCCGGGGACGAGCACGGTCATCGGCAACACGGACTTCGTAGCCTCTTCCTATGGATCGTACCCGGCCACCTTCACCTACGTCGCTCCGGCGTCGGGCACCTACTACCTGGATGAGTGCGCGAGTGAAGTCCCCGGCGCCTATAGCATCGACTACACGCTGGACGGCACGAGCCTGGCTAGTGACGACGAAGTCCCGGGCGTGAGCATCCCGGCGAGTCCGATCTCAGACACGCTGGACTCCGAAGCCGACGTCGACGACGTCTACGCCGTCGCCCTGGTCGCCGGTCAGCAGATCGACGTCAGCATGACCGCAGACGATGGCACCGACTTCGACATCTACCTCTACCCGCCGGGTACCTCCACGGTCAACGGCGACGAGGACTCCGTTGCCGAGTCGAACGGCGAATCCTATCCCGAGCACTTCACCTACACTGCCGTCACCTCCGGAACGTACTACCTCGACGCATGCGCCAACGACGGATCCGGCTCCTACACCATCGACTACAAGATCAAGTCGCCGGCGAGGGTCTACGCGCCCATTGCTCCGTCAACCATGCGTCGAGGCCGCGCGGCCAGCATCTACGGATACGTGGCACCGGCACACTCGAGTGGCACGTATCTGGTCTCGCTGAAGTTCTACCTGCGGAACTCCCACGGGACGTACGTCTTGCACCACTCGGTCAACGCCCGACGCTACGCGTACTCCAGCAGCCGATCGAAGTACAAGGCTTCGGTGGCCCTGCCGCACGCAGGGAAGTGGCGTGTGCGCGCGTACCACTCGGACGCGGGCCATGCTCCGAGCTACGGCGGCTATGACTACATCACCGTGAGGTAGTCGAGGAACAGCGGGAGGTCCCGCCGCACAGGGCCGGGCCGTGGTTCGCCACTGTCCGGCCCTGTGCGCACCACAAACCGTGACGATCGCCATCGGGTTCGGTCGTTTGCTCGCTTGCCAGGGGAGCTCTTCCTAAGACCAGGGGGTAGCCGTGGGTTCAGCTATGGTTGGCGTAACCATCAACTCGCCGGTTTCGCAGATGCAACTGATCGATGCGCTGGGGGCATCTCTGCGCCCGCTCGGAGGACTGGTGACTCGCACCGCGACCGGTCTTCACATCTCGGGTGGATCTATCGGGGCGAACTTCGCGTTCACGGCGAAGACCGAGGCGCAGTTCGACGTAAGGCAGGTCGCTTCGGGCAGGTTCGAGGTCACGGGGAGCGTGCAGTGGTCGCCCGCCGCAGTCGTATGGATCTGCATGGTGGTCGGGTTCTTCATCTTCGGGATCCTGTGGCTGGTGGGCCTGTTCTATCTCTTCTACAACCCGACCCAGGCCTACCAGGCATGCCTCTTGGGCCTCCAGAACTCGGTGGCCGCTGCGCCGGCCGCACCGCCCTACGCGCCTCCTGCGTCGCAGGGCCGGATGCCCGTGCCCCCCGTCGGCCGGCCCGCCTACCAGAGCCCGGGCACCATCCTGGCGCCCGCTGGTGCGGCGTATGCCGTTGGCGGGCCGACCCTGCGGGTGAGCCTCAACGGTCTGCCGCTGTCGGTGCTTCCGATGACGCCGGGTTCGAACTACTCCATCGGCCGCAATGTCGGCAGCGGCATCATGGTGGGCGACCCCATGGTGTCGGGGACTCACGCGACGTTGACCGTCCACTCAGATGGGGAAGTCGGGATCACGGACGCGGGGAGTTCCAACGGGACCTTCGTCAACGGGGAGAGGGTGTCGGGCGAGCATCGTCCGCTCAAGTCGGGCGATGAAGTGGTGCTCGGCAGCTCGAACTGCCGTCTCGGCTTCGAACTCCCGTAGTCGGTCTGCGACGCATTGCCGTTGAGGGCCGATACGGGTAACGTGGCCCACGGGGGATTCGACAGAGCCGTTCGGGCTCGGTTCATGTTCGATTCGGGGGGGATATGCAGATCGCGCGCGCATTCGGGGCGCCGACGAGGGATCCGAAGTGGCTGGGCAAGGTCGCCATCGCCGTCTTGGTGTCTTTCGTCCCGATCCTGAGCCTGGCGGTAGCAGGGTGGGGCATCCAGTATCTCGCAGACAGTGCTCATGGCGGGGATGGCACGCTGCCGACCTGGAGTGATCTGGGGGGGCACTGGGTTCGCGGGCTGTGCCTAGGGGTTGCGAGCCTGGTCTTCTACCTTCCGGCGCTCCTCATCGTGGCGCTGTCCGGAATACCGAGCGTGTTGCTGGGAAGCGTGACCGGCTACGGATCACAGGGTCTTGCGAACGCACTCGGCTCCGTGCTCATCGGGCTCGTCGTGGCCCTTCTGTATGTCGTCGCCGTGTCTATCCTTGAGCAGGCCGCCAGGACGAACTACGCGATCCACGGCGAGTTCTCCTCGCTCTTCCGGGTCGGGGAGATCATCGCCCGCGTACGGGCGTATCCCTCCGGGTACTTCACCGCATGGATCATGGGCATCGTGGCGATCTGGGGTGTATACGCCGTCAGTTTCATACTCGCACTGAGCGTCAATGCCATCCCCTTCATCGGCGCGATCATCTCTCTGGCCATCGTGCCCGTTGTCATGGGTCTGGGGATCCTGGCAGGGATGGGGGTCAACGCGCTGCTGGGGCAGTATGCCGCGACCGCGTATGAGCTCACGCCTGGCGGGACAAACGGCCCCGGCGCGTGGGCTTCGCCATCGCCGGGAACCCCGCCGTGGACCGGTAGCTCGGGGCCGTCACCTTGGCCGGCGCCGGTCTCACCCGCGGTCGCGGTGACGACGCTGCCCCCGGGCCTCACGGGCCAAGCGGCTGTCGCCGCCCTTCTGGCGCAGACCAGACCCCCGGCGCCCAAGCCGGCCCCCGCGGCTCCATCGCGGCCTGTGATGGAGCCTGCCCTCGATCGGGCGCTCGAGCCGGCACCTGGAGCGGTATCGTCCCCGACGCCCGCGCCTGTGCCCGAAGTCGAACCGGTGCCTGTGACTGAAGCAGCACCGGAGCTCGCCCCGGAGCCGACACCCGCATCAGAGGTCGCGCCGGAGTCGACGCCCGTTCTCGTGATCGACGCCATGGTCGAGCCCATCCGAGAGGATCCCGCACTCGACCCCGGGGAGGACCTGGCTGAGGCGCAAGGGAGCCAGCAGTCTCCCGAAGCCTCGCCCGAGTCATTCCCGGATGCGGTCACCTCAGACGTAGTCCCACCCGCGTTCGCGGCGGTCGCGGAAGCGCCGCTGCCGCAGGCCGCGTCCGCTCCTGGCGCTGCTTCGCCGGACATCATCACACGCGCTGCGCAGACCGGCGCACGCACCTATGCGCTGATCCGGGCATCGGGTCCCGGGCGGGCGAATGAGAAGTGGGTGCTGCCACCTTCGGGCGGGCGCATCGGTCGCGACGATGCCTGCTTCGTGTCCATCGATGACGGCAAGGCCTCGCGGGTACACGCTGTGGTCGCGGTCACCGCAATCGGGATGACGATCACGGACCTCGGGAGCAGCAACGGCACGTACGTTGACGAACAGCGTATCGGCGCCGACCCGGTCCCCCTTCGCGCAGGAGACCGATTCAGAATCGGCGACACGACCTTCGGCGTCGCGCTCGGGCAGGCGTAGCCGCCCGTGAGAGCTGTTCTGCAACGAGGATGGCGGGCCAGCCGGTTGTCCCGGCGTTTGGCGCTCGCTCTGCCAGTCGTGCTCGCCGTCCTCTCCCTTGCCGGCCCCGCTGCCGGTGCGCAGCCTGGCGTCGAGCGGGCGAAGGCCGCCACGGTCGCGATCCATACGTCGCAGGGCAACATCGGCTCCGGGGTCGTCATCGCGAACGGCTACGTCCTCACCGCCGCCCACGTGACGTCCGCGGTCTCGTCCAACGGGTTGGCTCGCGAGATCGCGTTCGAGGATGGAACGACGCTGTCCTACACCATCGAGAAGTCCGATGTCCGGGCCGACCTGGCGCTGTTGAAGGTCCCCGGTCTCAAGGTTGTGCCTGTGGCGTTCGGCGACAGCAGCATCCTCTCGTCCGGTGACGACGTGTACGTTCTCGGCTTCTCTCTCGGGTCCGAGAAGCTCGTGCTCACGAAGGGTGTGATCAGCACTCCATCGCAGGTCGTCGGAGGTGTGGCCTACATCCAGACCGATGCAACCATCAATCCGGGCAACTCCGGAGGACCGCTGGTCGATGCTCAAGGCCGATTCCTGGGTGTCAACGTCGCCAAGATCGCGGCAACAGAGGTCGAGGGCGTGGGGTTCGCGGTGCCCTCCGGGGCTGTGGTGACGTTCCTGTTGGGAACCGGGGCCGCCGTCACCGGATCCGCGTCTCCCGGAGGGATCGCCTCCTCGGGGACAGCGCCCGCGGGTCTGGGCTCGGGCGGCAGTAGCGGCGGTGACGGGGGCGGCACGCTCGTCCTTATGCTGACCCTCCTCATGGGGGCTGTCGTGGCCTACGTCGTGTACGCCGCGCGCAAGCCAGCGCTCGAGGGTCCGGTCCTGGCACGCAGCGAGGCCAGAGGGGCAGCTTCCCCCGACGAACCACTGTTCGCCTACTCGCTGGACGGCCCGGCCGGATCGGTTCGGGGTTCGGCGCGGCTTCCGGCTGTGCTCGGACGCGCCAGCAGTGCCGACATCGTCGTCGAGGACGGCGAGATCAGCAGACATCATGCTCGGGTGACCAAGGCGGGGGAGATGGTCCGCATCCAAGACCTCGACAGCCGGAACGGGCTGTGGGCCGGAGGACGGCGTGTCGACTCGCTCGAGATCGGCCCGGGTCAGGAATTCACGATCGGGCGCACCGTTGTGCGTCGTTGTGACTCTGCGGAAGACGAACACGGGGGGCGCCAATGAAGTGTCCGGAGTGCGACGCCGAGAACATCGACGGATCGGAGCGCTGCTGGTCGTGCAGCGAGTCGCTGACCCGGGCTCCCGCTCGGTCCGGCGGTCGCCAGGACTGGGTCGTCTGGACGGTTGCCGGCGTGGCCGGGGCGGTGTTGTTCATGCTCCTGATGACGTCGGGTGGGGGAGGGCGAGGGGGATCCGCCGGGGCGATCGGTTCCAGCTCGGCGACCTCGACCGTCTCGTCCTCGACCGCGCCGGCCGTTCCCGGGACACAGCCCGTTGCTCCTCCCAAGGGGCCGGCTGCGGGGAGCGGTGCTGCGACCGGGACGCCGTCACCGTGATGGTCCTGACGACGGCGCGCCGGTGGGGGCGTCTGGATCGGCATGTGGTGGGACAAGTGGGGGTCGCCTACTGCGGGCACTAGGCCCCGTACGGGGGCGATCGGTTCCAAACGATGGACAGCAGGAGTCGGACAAGTCGAAACGGGAGGCACCATGCAGTTCACTGAGTTCGCTATCGACAAGGCGGGATTGGATTCCCTCGTCAGCCAGGTAATGGCCTTTGGGTGGGTGTTCGAGTGGGGCATGTTCCTCTTCCTGCTGGCCACGATCGGTGTGGCCGCATGGATCTTCATCGATTCGACCCAGAAGCGTAAGGCCGACAAGTCGCTCATGCCGCGGATCATGTCCCTGGTCGGAGCATTCTTCGTGCTTCCCGCCTTCATCTTCCGCTTCACCGGCGCAGCCGATGGCATCGCCCTCAAGGTGCGGCTGCTCGGCGAGCCGGGTGCTCCGTTCTACGAGGGGCCGATCGGCTGGAACGTCAACTGGCTGATGGGCGGGTACGGGCCCAAGATCGCGCTCCTCGCCCTCCTGGGTGTCGGCGTGTCGGTTCTTGCGGCCATCATCTACGCTTCCACCGTGAGCCGTCAGCGGCCTTCGACCGAGTTCATCAGCGCGCTCAACAACCAGTTCGGTGACCTTCGCCAGGAGATTCAGTCGGTCAAGGGCCGTCAGGGCGCTCCGACCTCCGCGCCGACGATGACGCCGGGGATGTCCGCGGCTCCGTCGACCGGCGGAGACGGGCGCCGCTCGGCCGCGACCGTCATCGAGCGGCCGAGCGCTGCCGCAACGATCATCGACCGCCCCGGAGCGGGACTCGCCGAGCTGCGTGCCGTGACCGGCGCGGAGTCCGGCAAGACGTGGAAGCTGCCTGCGGGCGAGTCGAAGATCGGGCGCGACGTGACCAACCTGGTATCGATCACGGACTCCAAGGCGTCGCGGGAGCACGTGCGCATCCGCTTCGCCGACGGTGTGTACTCGGCCGTCGATCTTGGGAGCACCAACGGGACGTTCCTGAACGACCGACGTCTCGAGGGCCAGACACCTCTGAACGATGGAGATCTTCTGCGCATCGGCGACACTGCTCTGCAGTTCAAGCCCGCCGGGGCATAGCCCGTGTCCCGCACTCAGGGGGATGCCCGCTACCCGAAGCGGGCGCTGATGGCGCACGTGCTCGTGCTGTGCCTGTTCGGCGCCATCGTCGCCTGCGGCCCATCGCTTGCACTTGCCACGCCGGCGGGGCCGCCGACGTCGCCCAATCGTGTGCCTGTCGTCATCCTGGACGGCGGGTTGGGTGACGCGCGGTTCTACGTCACGCACTGGTTCGGAGAAGCGCAGGAGGTCGCATCGAGCGGCAGCCAGCATTTGCTTACGACGTCCGCGCCGACATGGTGGGCGGGATCCGGGTCGCCCGACACGTACGTGTTGACGACGTCGGAGGGCAGCGGCACCGTCGCCGCCGGGCCGATCGGGGTGCCCGAGATCGGGTGGGCGCTCGATCGTGTCGCGGAGCGTCATCCCGAGGGCAAGGCCATCTTGGTGGCGCAAGGAGCCACCGGGCTCTCCGCGCGCGCCTACCTCGAGGATCTGGGGACGCTCAAGCAGTCGGCGCGCGCCGATGTGGTGGGCCTCGTGATGCTCGGGACGCCGAACGCGGGGCTGACGCTGCCGGGGACCTATCCCGGTCTTGACGTGTGGCCGCCGTTCGCCGCGGGCGCAGGGCTGGCACCGGCCGATCTCGCCCCCGGCAGTTCGCTGCTCGTCTCTCTCGACGGGGGGAGACTCCCCGCCGTCGTGAGGACGCTCGTGCTCCAGGGTGTCGCGGTCAGCTTCGGCGATCGGGAGACTGATGGCGTGGCCCTGCGAGGCGACAGCGTGATTGCGACCGGCGTCGCCATCGGCGCAGTCGACTATGTGACCGTCAAGGCACGCGCAAGTGAGTCGTGGGCCTTCGACAAGACGTGGCTTTCGACCAGCAAGCGAGGCGGCGCCACGCTGAACGTCGTAGCCGACCAGGCGATCGATCGACTCGCGCTCGCGCGCGGCTACTCGACCGCTCCCGACGTCCGCGAGGCGCTGAAGAAGTACTACGAGGCGTGGTTCGCGAATGGCGTTCCTGTCACGCACATCAGCACCAGACTCGTCTTCGACGTGTCGGGCAGCATGAGCGCGGCTTGGGGCTCCACGACGAAGCTGGACGGCGGGCGCGCCGCCGTGTCCGACTTCGCCTCGGCGATGTCCGCACGCCAGGCCCTGCCGTCGTCAGTTCCGGAGGACGTGGGCCTCGTCCTCTTCAACCAGGGCGCGACCGTGGCCCTGCCCGGGACTTCGGATCCCTCCGCATTGCGTCGGGTTCTGGGATCCGTGAAGGCTCAGGGGAACACCGATGTCGGCAAGGCGCTGAGCGCGGCGGTGAAATCGTTCGCCGACGCCCCGGGGGCATCCGACAAGTTCATGATCCTGTTGTCCGACGGCCTGAACACCGTCGGCCTGGACGAGACGGGCATCCTGAAGGGGCCCGTAGCGAGCGCCAAGAAGCGCGGGATCCGCATCGACACGATCGCATTGGGGACCGTCGGCACCTCCGACGTAGGGTTCCTGACCAAGATCGCTTCGTCCACCGGCGGCACCTTCCACCAGGCGCGTGACACGTTCGAGTTGCGGCGCGACTTCATCAGGGCGCGGTATTCGAGTGTGGGGACCATCGGCGTTGACGTCGAGGTCGATCTCAGCAAGACCGGCTCGGTCGCGCTTCCTGCGATCACAACAGGAGCGCGGCTCCTCGAGATTGCCGTCGTCCCCGACGGGCCCGCCGCTTCATGGCAGGTCATGAGGGACGGCTCCGCGGTCGACACGGCCTCGATCAACTCCGTGACCTCCCCTGACGGAGTGTCATTGCTGGCGCTGCAGTCGCCAAAGCCCGGCACCTACACCCTCAAGTTGATGGATGCGCACGGTTCTCGACGCGCGCATGTGTTCGCGACAGTGCAGGCCGACGCCTTTCGGCAGACGGGCTCGTCAGCGCCCCCGGACAGCAGCGCAACCCTACTGCTCATCGTCTTCGGGGTGGCGGCGGTGCTCGTGCTCGGCGTTGTCGCCTTCACGAGCGTGCGGGGTAGGACCCGAGTCACGTCATCCGACGATCCTGCGGCGCCCCTTGGCGAAGGCCAGCTCCTGCCACTCGAAGATGAGGTTGGTGAGTGATGTCATTCGGCGGTTCGTCGGTGTCCGGTCCTCGGCCGTACAACGAGGACAACTACCTCATGTCGGACCTGGGCGAGTATCGCAGGCAGCTCGGGGGTCTCATCGCGTTCGTGATGGTGAGCGATGGCATGGGCGGCCACTCAAGTGGCGATGTCGCCAGCCGTGTGGCGGTCGAGACAGCTGAGTCGTACGTACGGGACCTTCTGAAACTCGCGACCGAATCAGACCTGGATGTCGATGCCGCCCGGGCTCTCATCGAGATCTCGGAGGAGGCCCACGATGCGATCATCGCGGAGGCTGGCGTGCGCGGCGCGGCGAGCATGGGCGCGACCTTCATCGCCGCGTTCGTGTCGAAAAGCCACGCGTGGATCGGACACGTGGGGGACAGTCGGGCCTATCTGCTGTCCGGCGGCAAGGCGCGGCAGCTCACAAAGGACCACTCGCAGGTAGGCAGGCTCATCTCTGAGGGGGTCCTCACCGAAGAGCAAGCGCAGCATCATCCCCAGCGCAACGTCATCGAACGCGCGCTCGGCTTCACCGGCGCCAGCGCGGACGTGACCGAGGTCGATCTCAAGCCTGGCGATGCGATCCTGCTGTGCAGTGACGGCGTGTCGACGGCTTTGACCGGAGCCGAACTGGTCTCCCTTGCGGCCGCCGCGTCCGATCCGCAGAGCGCTGCGGCGGCGTTGACCGACGGCGCGATCAACGCCGGCGGCGACGACAACGCGACCGCGGTCATCTGGGCGAACGACTGGGACGCCTTCCGGTCGACCTCCGGAAGCGCGGTCGCCGCAGCCAAAGGCCGGCATCGCGTGACCAGGCGACGGCTGCCGTCGAGGCACAACAGGGCTCAGCGGGCTTCATTCGTAGCACTCGGTGTTGTCGCGGCGGCCGCAGTGGTCGCCATCGGGTTCGGCGCGCTGTCGAGTCCTCCGCGTTCGTCGGGGGCGGCGGCATCGTCGGTCGTGGGATCCGCGACCCCAACGGGGTCCGTGGTAGGCACCCCATCCAGCGACCCCGTCGTGCCCGCGCTCGTGAACCTGAAGGTGACCAAGGCTGGGAACCTGCGCAGCAAGGTCGGCACGGCGTTCGCCGAAATCGTTGCCACTGTTGACAAGGGAGTGACCCTCAAGAGCGACACGAGCAAGAAGGGCGCCAGCGGGCACCTGTGGTACCACGTGCCGCAGGAGCAGATACAACCCCTGCTCGCGAAGCCAAGTCCCGGTGTGTACCTTGGACTGGGAAGAGCGTGGCCGGAGAACGGCGTCTGGATCAGGGACGATCTTGTCAAGCCGAACTAGCACGATGCGACATCGAAGCGCGCTCGCCGTCCGCGGTCTCCCGCAACGCCCGGTCCGGACCGGTGCATAGGTGACGACCCTCCTGGGCCCATACGAGATCCGCGGCAAGTTGGGCGCGGGCGCCATGGCTGTTGTCTGGCGCGGATGGGACCCCAAGCTGGAGCGCGAGGTCGCGATCAAGGAGCCGATGCGGTCGCCCACGATGTCGGCCGCGATGATGGAGGAGCTGTCGGAGCGGTTCGTGGGGGAGGGCAAGGCTGCGGCCCGGCTATCGCACCCCGGCATCGTGACGATCTTCGCGGCCGGCGTGTTCGACGGGCGTGCCGCAATCGTCATGGAACTTCTGCGCGGCCAGACCCTCTCATCGGTGATTGATGGGCGAGCCCTGTCGCCCGCTGCAACCGCTTCTATCATCGATCAGCTGCTCGACGCGCTCGACTACGCACACACCATGGGTGTGGTGCACCGGGACATCAAGCCCGACAACGTCTTCGTGACCGACGATGGCCGGGTGAAGCTGACCGACTTCGGGGTCGCGCACGTGAAGCGGCTCGACGGCGGCAGCGACGGGATCGTCGCGGGAACCCCGGGCTACATGGCTCCCGAGCAGATCCGCGCGGAAGCGGTCGACGGTCGGGCCGACCTGTTCGGCCTCGGGGCGATCGCCTACGAGATGCTCGTCGGGCGCAACCCCTTCGGGGCCACGGACGGGGCGGACACCCACTCCATCATGTATCGAACGACCAACGGGCCCGCTGTCGAGTTCGACCCGGCGGACGGTATTCCCTCGGAGGTCGGCGGGATCGTTCTGCGGGCACTCGAGCGCGACCGAGACGCACGATGGTCGTCGGCCGGGGAGATGCGGGCCGCGTTCCATGCGGCCGCACCGGCGCTGCTGTGGGGCGGAGTCGCGTCGGTCGCTGGCGCGGTCGACGCGGGGGACCATCCGTTCAGCAGCTCGTCCGTCCACACGACCATAGATGCGCTGCGAGGCGGCGTTCCTAAACGGTCCTCGGTCTCATGGAGCCTGGGCGCGGCGGCGGCGGTCGCCGTCGTTCTCCTCGGGGTGCTCGCGCTGCTGCTCGGTCCCAACACCGGCGACATCGGGTTGCTCGTCCTGATCGCGAGCGGTGTCGGAGGGGTCGTCTGGTGGACAACGCGCAAGAAGGCGAAGCCCTCGAACGACGCGGCACGCGAGCCCGACCTCTTCGGGATGCTTGCGGATGTTGCTGCAGCAGGGGAAGAGACGGTCCAGCTCCGACTGCGATCGCCGGGCGGAGAGCGCCTCCTGCGAGTGACCCTGCCCTGCTTGATCGGAAGATCGAGCGACGCCCAACTCGACGTGGAGGACGACCTGGTAAGTCGCAGGCACGCGATGCTCGAGCGTCGCGGCGACTGCCTATGGGTGAGCGATCTGGGGAGTCGCAACGGGACCTTCATGGATGGCGGCGCGGTGGGGACGGATGCACCATTTCGGCCAGGTTCCGCGATTACCGTGGGGAGTACCGAGATCAGGCAGGCGGAATAGCACGTCGTCGAGGTATGCGCGCCGGCGATCGGGTGCAGCTCGGCGCGGTGGACGACGGGTCCGAGGGGGGAATCGACTTGTCAGAACGATGTGCGACATGTGGAGCACCGCTGGAGCAGTGGCAGTGGCTGTGTTCCGCCTGCGGTGCCCCTGTGTCGCCGGACCGTCGAGCGGAGCAAGCGGGATCCGAGGGGGGAAGCGGTGCTCCGATCGGCTCCGACGAGGCACCCATTCGGCCACGTCGACCGATCGCGTGGATCCTCGTCGCTCTTGTCGGCGCGGCCGCCGTTCTCGGAGCAGTGTTCGCTTCGGCGGGACCGGGCGGCGGCGGTGGTGGCATCTCCACCCCGGCCGGATTCACATCGACACCCCAGGTTTCTGCACTCGGTGGTGACAGCCCGATCACCACTGCGATCGAGATCTCGAAGGAGGGGTGGCCTGGCGGAGCGCCGGCTGCCGTTCTCGTTTCCGTGGAAGACTCATCGGCCGCAGCCGTCGCAGGGCCACTGGCCGCTGCCGCCGGCGGCCCGGTGCTGCTCTCCAGCCCCGGAGGTGTCGACGCGGCGGTCTTGCAGCGACTCGTCGAATTGGGAGCCAAACGGGTCTACGTGCTCGACTCCGGCGGGTACTCGGCGGGCTACGGAACCGGCATCGAGGCGAAGGGTCTTGCAGCAACGGCGGTCCGTGGAGCGGACCGTGTAGGACTGGCCCTCGCGGTCGCACAAGAAGCGCGAAAGCTGACTGGGCTCAACGGCTACGTCATCGTGCCGTTCGATGGGACGACTCGGGGAGTCGTTTCCGGCGGCTTTGCGTCCGCCAAGAGCATGCCGGTCCTCTTCGCTGGCTCAGACGGCAACCTGAAGCCCTACAGGGGACTGCTGGCGGCAGTCCCGCCCAAGGTCGTCACCATCTGCGCCACTCAAAGCGTCGTTCCCGACGCCGCGCTGAAGGGCGAGGAATTCGACGGAGCGCTCATCGATCGTGTCGACGGGACCGACGATCAGGAGTTCTCTCGCGTCTTCGCGGAGTACGCCTTCGCCCACGGCTTCGAATACAAGAAGACCCTCGCGGTACGGGCAAGCCTCATCGCCCACGCGTATTCGGCCTCCGCTTTCGGAGCGCTGACCGGCTCTCCGCTGATCATCACGGATGACACGGAACTCGGAACCAGCGCCACGGGGTTCTTCGTTGCACACGCGTCATCCATCGGCGTCGTGCGGTTCATCGGACCTTCTGGTCCGGACGTGGAGGGGCTGCTCGCGCGGACCCGGCAAGCCTCTGAGACGAGGATCAGCCCCGCTGCGGTTGCGCTCGATGAATCGGCTGCCGCGAAGGTCACCGGCGTAACGAGCGGGACCGTGACGTTCGTCGCGGACGCGGCCATCGAAGCGAGCGTGGTCGTCGGGAAGATCCTGGTCTCCGGTGTCTCGGCCAACGCACCGTGCGGCTTCCTCCGGCGCGTGACGGCCGTGAGACACGCGGGAGCCGATATCGTGGCGGACACGGAGCCCGCGAGCCTAGGCGACGTCATCTTGAAGGGATCGTTCGACGTCCGTGTTTCCGGAGACGCGTCAGCCGCGCCGTCGGTCGCTTCGCTGCCGCAGGCGATCCAGCTCGCTGTCACCTCGCCGAAGGCCGAGAGCGGGCTGCCCGCGCAGGGCAATGGGCCCGCAGGGCTTCGCGAGGTCGCGAATCAGGTGCGACAGAGGACGGAGTCGGAGCATATCCGTGTCCCACTCAACTGGCCGGAGCTCGTGTTCGCCACCCCTGAGTTCAGCATGCCCCCCGACATCGGAGGCAAGGGCAAGGTCAAAGTCCATGTGACCGCCAAGGAAGCTTGGGAAGTCTGGTACGTGATGAGCGGCACCTGGGACGAGAAGCCGGCTATTTGGGGCTTCAAGCAGGAGAAGCAGGTCGAGTTCGGGATAGTGGCGTACCTGCGACACAACTTCGATCTGGACTACGAAGTCGAACTTGCAATCGATTGGCAGCACAAGGATCCGAAGACGTCGGTTCGCGACATACTGGGAAAGACGGTCGCTCAGTCGCTCGACAAGCAGGCCAAAGGACCATCCGTTTCCGCGCGTACCGTGTTCATGGTGTACGTCATCCCTGTCGTACTCGACTCGTATATCGAGCCGTCCTTCGGCGTGAAAGGCAGCTTCAAGGGTGTCCTGAAGGGCAGCTACTCCAAGCACATCGACGTCTGGGTCGGTGCCCGGGTCCGGCTTGAATCGGGGGAGGTCATCCCGGTGATCGGCGCGGCGGACCGGACCCCTCCGATTAAGCCTCCCACCTTCGAGGGTGAGTTGGAGGTGAGG
Source organism: Coriobacteriia bacterium (assembly GCA_025361505.1). Lineage (GTDB taxonomy): Bacteria > Actinomycetota > Coriobacteriia > Anaerosomatales > PALSA-660 > PALSA-660. Next base: position 6,513 of record JANYKZ010000081.1, on the reverse strand, counting down.
CTCGCCGGGGGGCTGAAGGTCGGCACGCGCTTCTACGGCGTGATCGGTCCGTACATGCGCGGTGAGCTCTACTTCAAGGTCGCGGTCAAGGACACGGTCCCCCCCGGCACTCCTCCGATGACCCTTGCGCTCGGCGTCGAGGGTACCGTCGGGGGCGATCTCAAGATACTCACGTGGGACCTCGGGAGCATCGAGTTCGAGCCCGCGAAGTACGAGTTCTGGGTCTGGCCCGATCCCCACGCTCCACCCTCCTCGCCGGCCACACCCACGCCATCCCCCGGGGGTGGCGCCGCCGGATCGACGTCCGCGGCGACGTCGCTGGTCTTCGACGTGTCGACCTCCATGGGCGAGCAGTCCGGTGGGGACACGAAGCTGAACGCTGCGAAGGCTGCAGGGCAGACGGTCCTTGACGTCATTGGAGCGAATGCCGGCTCGGGCGCCGCGGTCGGAGTTGCGACGTTCTCGGCCGGATCTGAGTCGGTACTTGTTCCGACCGATGACATCGGCGCGGTACGTTCAGCCATCTCGGGGCTTTCGATCCACGGCAACACCGACATGCTCGCGGGCATACGGGTCGGCATCGATCAACTCGCCGGTTCGACAGCCCCCGACAAGGCGATTCTCTACCTCTCTGACGGGATGGACACGGCGGGCAACTCGCCGGAGTCCATCATCGCGGCCGCCAACGACGCCGCTGCGAGCGGGATCAAGATCTACACTATCGGCTTCGGGGATCAGGGGCTCCTGGACGAGCCATTGCTCAAGAACATCGCCGACGCAACCGGCGGCACATACGGATACGCCGATGCGAGCGCGGCGATGTCTCTTGTAGGGCAGTTCACCAAGAGCCAGGTGGTAAGGACGGGCGCCACTCCGCTATTCGAGACCACCGGCGCCGTAGGACAGGGGCAGACGGCTGACATGGGTGTAGCAACCATGCCGAAGGTCCATGGTGATCTTCAGGTCGTGCTCGCGTGGCCGGGAAGCGACATGGATGTGCGGCTCGTCGACCCTTCCGGGGCCGTCATCGCTTCGGGCTACCCGGGCCTCACGATCACGAAGACGGCACGCACGGCGCAGGTGACCGTGGCCGGTGCGAAGCCCGGGGACTGGCAGCTTTCGGTGGTGGGCGTGCAGACATCGTCTGCTCAGGAGCCCTTCTACACGCTCGCCGCCTTCCGCGAGACCAGCGAGACGCCCGTGCCGACACGTGGCGGCGCCGGAACCGCGGGCGACGGCTCCGAGGCGCTCATACTGATCGGCGTACTGGCGGTCCTCGGTGTTGGGACGGCGGTCTATCTGAGCCGGAAGCGTGAGAGCGGCGTTGTCGCCGCGCATGTCGGCTCCGGATCCCCTGGTCGGTCGGGTGACGGGGGTCGGATCCGCGAACTCGTGTCCGAGACCGGGCGGCGCCATCCACTCAAGGTCGGGGCGAATGCGATCGGTCGCGCGCTCGACAACGATCTTGTGATTGATGACCCGAGTGTTTCCCGGTACCACGCCCTTCTCCTCGTCGAGGCGGCTCGCCTCACACTTCGGGACCTGGACAGCTCCGGAGGATCGAGGGTCAACGGTTCGTCTGTGAGAGAAGCCGCGGTGGTCGACGGTGACGAATTGACCTTCGGCGAGGCGAACTTGCGTCTGCAGTCCAACGAGAATCCGACAACGTAGGAGGTTGCGATGCGCGAAACCCTGGGACCCTATGAACTGCGCGGTGAGCTCGGTCGTGGAGCGATGGCCGTGGTCTGGCGCGCATGGGACCCCAAGCTGGAGCGCGAGGTCGCCATCAAGGAGCCGGTGCTGCCTGCTGGCGTCGATCCCGCCACGGCCGCGGATCTTGCCGCCCGCTTCGTGCGCGAGGGCAAGGCCGCGGCGGCCCTGAACCATCCCGGCATCGTCACGATCTACGCCGCCGACGTCTACGACGGGCGCCCGGCCATCGTCATGGAGATCATCGAAGGCGAGACGCTGTCGTCGGTGCTCGAGCGGGGTCCACTGTCTGCCGGCGCTGCCCTGGCTGTCCTCGACCAGCTGCTGGACGCCGTGGGCTACGCACACGTCCGCAGCGTCGTGCACCGCGACATCAAGCCCGACAACGTGTTCGTGACCACCGACGGTCGCGTCAAGCTCGCCGACTTCGGCATCGCGCACGTGGGCACGGGCGCGGCGCTGACGCAGGCGGGCACGGTCATGGGCACGCCGGGCTACATGTCTCCCGAGCAGGTCACCGGACAGCCGGTTGACTCGCGCGCGGACATCTTCGCCATCGGCGTCGTCGCCTACGAGATGCTGACCGGGCGAAATCCCTTCGGGGCCACCGACGGCGTCGCCCCAACGACGGTCATGTATCGCATAGTGCACGAGGGGCTGCCTCAGCTACCTGCGGCCACCATCGCCGGCATACCGGCCGATATCGCCACTGTCCTCGCCGTTGCGACCGCCAAGGATCCCTCACAGCGATTCGGTGACGCGCAGGCGTTTCGCTCTGCACTGCAAGGCGGGCCGATCACATTCGGCGCGGTGCCGGGGACCAGCTCGGTCGCGTCGGCTCCCTGGAACCAAGCCGCGGTGGCGGGGATCACTCAGAAGCCGTCGGGCCCTGCGAGCTGGACCCCCTACGCCATCGTCGGAGCGATCGGGATCGTCGTCATCGGGTTGCTGTTCGTGTTCGCGGGCGGCGGCAGCGGACACGCGGTGGCAGTCGCCCCGCCGACGGACACATCCGGACAACTCGCTCCCGGAACGGGTGGAACGTCAGGGTCCGCGGCGTCTCCGACCGCTCACGATGTGGCCGCGTCGTCGGCGAGCGCTTCCACCGAGAACTTCGACGGATCGTCGTACTACCCTGCCGCTCAGGCGATCGACGGGAGGATGGCGACGTGCTGGGCGGAGGGAGTGGGCGGCGACGGCGTCGGCCAGTGGCTGGAGGTCACATTCGGCGAATCGACGTTCCTGACCGCGATCCGCGTCGTCCCGGGCTACAACAAGAGCCTGAGCGGGTGGGACCGCTGGTGGAGCAACGGGCGCCTGAAGTCGGTCCGCTTCACCTACAGCGATGGGACATCGAGTACCTTCTCGTTCGCCGACAAGAAGGGGTGGCAGACCTTCACGCTGTCCAGCCCGAAGGAGACATCCAGCGTTCGCATGACGATCCTCTCCGCGTACCCGCCGCGCAACGTCGCCCACAAGGCGCACGACACCTCGGTCTCGGAGATGGCCTTCAGCGGCTGGGCTGCTTCGGAGGCGTCGAACTAGGCCCCATGTCGTCGGCAGGCGATCGCGGCGATCAGTATGAGTAGATCGAGGTGGTGGTCCCCATCTTCTCGGTCCCGATCGCGCAGCTCGGGTGCCGATCGGGATCGATGAGCCCGAACAGCCGGACCATCACGGCAGGCGCTATGGCAATGCACCCGTGGGTATACTTGCCGAGCTTGTTGCCGGGAGGCTCGAAGCAGTGGATGAAGATGGCCGTGCCTCGGCCGTGAACGACCGTGTTGGGCGGGCTGTTGTAGCCGGTGTTGAAGCCGTATTCGTACTGGACCTGAGCGTCTTGCAGATGCTCACCGTTGACGTGGGACGATGAGTCGACCCATGTGTTGTAGGTCGAGTTGTTCTCCGCGCTCCACCACGACCGTGCGGTGATCGGCCGATACGGCATCTTGGTCCCGCCGGGCGCACTGGCGTGCTGCCCGAAGACGAAGGTCCCGATTCGCCAGATCCCCGTCGGGGTGTTGAGATGGCCCGAGACTCGAGTGGCCCCGTTGACCAGACCGGTCTGGCCGAAGTTGGCGGGCGTCGCGAGGACTTCAGTCCAACGGCCGTCGTCCTTGTTGAAGACGCGCAGCGTCCCGGACTTCGAGCCGAGCTCGGGCCCGGTGATGATTATGATCTGGGACGAGCCAGGGACCATTGCGCTCATGCGCTCGGGAGTGGTCTTGGGCGAGGCCGATGGGGTGACGGTTGGAGAGGCGGTCGCGCTCGGTGGCCGCGGCGGCTGCGCGGCGGGAGTCTCCGTGACTGGTGCTACCACGGGAACCGCAGGTGCAGGAGCGGACGTCGCAACGATCGCGGTTTCGGCCAGCTGCGTCTTCGGAGGTTTGAGGGCACCGCACGCTACTACCGCCGCTGCCGTGAGGAGCAGTGCGGAGACGACACCGATGACGAGATAGTCGGACTGTTTCCCACGATTGCGCCGCGTACTTCGATGTGACCGCACGTTCGTGCCCCCGTCCTCAGCAGAGTGCCAGTGTAGAGCATGCGATCACGGACGCGATCAGGGGCGTTTCAGCACCTTCAGCATCGCCTCGTCCGCGTCCAGAACGAAGTCCAGGACGAGCTGGCCGGCTCGCCGCAGCCGATCGGCGTTGATGTGCTTCGGCGTGTCAGCCGCCGTGTGGTAGACGGGGTCGGTCCGCCATTCGATCCAAGAGACAGGGATCCCCAGGCGCTCGAACGCCTCGTGGTCGCTGTATCCCGCGGCGCTCGGGTCACGAAGGTACGAAGCATCCATCCCGGCGGCCTTCGCACGCTGGATCAGGAGGTCCGAAAGGCCTTGGGGACCGGTGCCCATCGTGCGCGACGCGAACTTCGATCCGAAGCCGATCATGTCGACCGACACCATTCCCGCGACGGCGTTGCGTTCAGCAGCGGACAGCGCACCTGCGAAGCACCGTGAGCCGTAGTGGTGGTGATTCGGGTTCGAGTCGACCATCTCCTCGGTGCCGAAGAAGACGAACTCGACCCCGGCGTAGAGCCGCCGTCCGTTGACGTTCCGGGCGATCTCGAGCAGGGCCGCGCACCCCGACGCGTTGTCATTGGCGCCGGGAGAAGGCGACTTGGAGTCCATGTGAGCGCCGAGAACGATCACGCGGCCGGAGTTGCCCTGCGCTCGCGCTATCACATTCTGACTCGTGGCGCCGTCAGGCAGCTTGAACGTCTGCACTTCGGGTTCGTATCCTATGGCGCGCAACTGCGCGACTATGAGGTCGGCGCCACGGTGTTCGTTCGCGCTTCCTCCCTTCCGCACGCCGATCGCCGCCAGGGCGCGGATGGTTCTCTGAGCGCCCGCTGCGTCGAAGCGCGCCGCCGACACCGTCGGCGTGGCGACAACGGCCGCCTGCGTTGACACGATTGCCGGAGTCGCAGGCTCGGCCGCTGCCGTGGTCGCCCCCGCAGGCGGGGACTTCACCGGCACCCTCGCCGGACCGGCCAGGCCAACGGCCAGGTACAGGCCCACGCCGATCACGACGCCCACCCCGACGGTCACCGTCGCCATCGGGATCCAAGACGGGACGCGACGGCGAGACGCTGGCTGGTAGGCGCGCCTGGTTGGAGGACGCTCCGAATCGCGGTCTTCCATGCGCCCCCCGGCTCAGTTGACTCTCCCCGTGCCCAATGATGGCCCTTGCGACAGCGACTGGGAAGCGGGAAGTCCGTGCAGGCGTGCAAGTGGACGGCGCCGCGGTTGGTCAAATGTGATGCGTGCCGTATCCTTGGCCGGGGTTCTTCGGGGGGAGAGTGCAGCATGGCAGTCACGTTCGGTCCTTATGAACTGCGCGGCGAGCTCGGCCGCGGCGCGATGGCTGTGGTGTGGCGCGCCTGGGACACCAAGCTCGAGCGCGAGGTCGCCATCAAGGAGCCGATGGTTCCTCCCGGCACCGACCAGGCGACGGCCGCAGACCTGGCCGCGCGCTTCGTGCGAGAGGGCAAGGCCGCAGCCGCACTGAACCACCCCGGCATCGTCACGATCTATGCCGCCGACGTCTACGACGGCCGACCCGCCATCGTCATGGAGCTCATCGAGGGCGAGACCCTCTCCGGTCTGCTCGACCGGGGCCCGCTGGCCACGTCCTCGGCGCTCGCCGTGCTGGACCAGCTGCTGGATGCGGTGGGCTACGCGCACTCCCGCGGGGTCGTGCACCGGGACATCAAGCCCGACAACATCTTCATCACCACCGAGGGGCGCGTGAAGCTGGCCGACTTCGGCATCGCGCACATGGGCACCTCCTCGGCGCTCACGCAGGCAGGCACGGTCATGGGGACGCCGGGCTACATGTCGCCGGAGCAGGTCACCGGACAGGCGGTGGACTCGCGTGCCGACATCTTCGCCATCGGGGTCATCGGCTACGAGATGCTGACCGGCTCGAATCCCTTCGGCGCCACCGAAGGCGTCGCTTCGACCACGGTCATGTATCGCATCGTGCACGAACCGATGCCGCTGCTGCCGCCGCAGCTCTCATCGGGACTTCCCGCCAACCTGTCTGCACTGCTCGCTGCCGCCACGGCGAAAGATCCCGCCGCCCGCATCGCAGATGCCGCATCCTTCCGCGCGGCCCTGCACGGCGGACCGGTGTCCGTCGGCATGGCGAGCCCCGGAGGCTACGCCCCGCCCGCGACGATGCCGGTGCCCAAGGCCCCCGGCACCATGAACTGGACACCGTATCTGATCGTCGGAGCGATCGCGGTCGTCGTCGTGGGACTGTTCATCGTGTTCGGAGGGGGAGGGATGGTCGG
>JANYKZ010000073.1 GCA_025361505.1 Coriobacteriia bacterium | reverse complement strand
GCTCGCGGCGTTCGCCGCCTACACGGCTGCCGTGACGGGTCCGCCGGCAGGCCCCACGAGGCCGCCGACCGCGGACGGTGCCCGCGCCGCCTTCGACGACGCCACGACCTCGCGCCTCGCGCGCGAGCGCGGCGCGCGCTTGCCGTCGGCGCTCGCTCTCGCGCGCGAGGCGCGAGGTCGTGGCGTCGTCGAAGGCGGCGCGGGCACCGTCCGCGGTCGGCGGCCTCGTGGGGCCTGCCGGCGGACCCGTCACGGCAGCCGTGTAGGCGGCGAACGCCGCGAGCCGCTGAGCGGCGAACCGGTCAACACCGCTGCGCGGGTGCGCGGTGAGGTCCAGCGGCGCTCCCGTCGCGTTGCGGGGCGCCGGGAGGTCGGCCAGCAGCGCCACGGTCGGGGCGACCTGGTCCTGGGTGCCCGCGCCCGTACCGGGCCTCACGTCGGGGCCGGCGAAGACCGCGGGTACCTGGGTGACTATGTCCTCGGGTCCGCCGTGTCCGCCCGTGTCGATATGGCCATGATCGGCCGTCACGACGAACGTGGTCCGAGGACCCTCGAGCGCGGCGACCAGTCGGGCCAGGTCTCGATCGACCCTCAGCGCCGTGTCGCGATACTCCCTGGAAGCGCCGCCCGAGGCATGACCTGCCTCATCCACGTCCGGGAAGTGGACCACGAGCAGCGTCGGGCTGGCTTCGGCCGACAGGCGGATCGCGTTGTCGACGATGCCCCCCGTCATGTACTCGCCCTTGGTCCAGTCGCGCAGGAAGACGTGCCCGGTCCGCTTGACGCCGAAGAGCGTCTCGAAGTCGGTCGGAGCGGAGACCGCCACGGTACGACCGGCCGCAAGGGCCGTGTCGAGGATCGTCTCGACCGGGACCCGCCCGGTGAACCAGTTGGTGGTCACACCGCTGATCCGCTGAGGGGCGCCGGACAGCAGCGTCGTCCAGTTCGGGAACGACAGCGACGGCTGCGAGGTGCGGACGACGGCGTCGAACCCGTGGGCGCGCAGGGTATTGAGCGTCGGCATGGTGCGCGAGACATCCTCGCGCAGGCCGTCGATGATCACGTACACCATGAGCGGTCGGGTGCCGCCGGTCGTCGCGACCCCAGGCGGGGGTATCTCCCCGGCGGGCAGCTGCGCCTTCGCGTACGGACCGCGATAGTCGACCACCTGCGTCCAGGAGTAGTTCGCGAGCGTGTATGCGCCGTAGGCGGCCGCTACACACAGGAGCAGCCCGGCCGCGAGTGCGATCCAACCGCGCGCCTTCATCGAAGCGCCCCCTCCAGGTCGTCGAGCGTGAGAAGGCACGTCACGCCGTCGGACGAGAGCCCGACCCGGTGCCGGTCGATGAGCACCGGCCGCAACCCCGCGGCGCGTGCGCCAAGGACGTCCGAGTACACGTGGTCCCCCACGTGCGCGCATCGCCCCGGTTCGACTCCCAGGCGAGCGCAGGCGAGTTCGAAGATCCGCGGGTCGGGCTTGTGCAGACCCACCACCGCCGACGAGACGACGGTATCGATGAGCGCGCCGAGCCCGAGGCCGTCGAGGACACCCTCAAGGCGCGTGTCCCAGTTGGAGATGATGCCGACCTTCACGCCCGCCGACCTGAGGCGCTCGAACGCCGGGGCGACGTCGTCGTAGGCCCTCCATCGCGCAGGGTCCCCGAACGCGTCGTAGACCGCGTGGGCGAGATCGACGGCCTCGACCTCGGGGATCCCCAGCCGCCGGCACAGAAGGCCGTACATGCCGGTCCAGACGTCGGCAGCGCGCTCGTCGCTGGTCCAGAAGGTGTCATCGGAGCGGTAGCGGTCCTCGTAGTACTCGTCGACGAGCGGCAGTATCCCCTCGATCTCGTCAAGCGAGTGGATGCGCCCGGATCCCAGCAGTATCTCCTCGCAGACGTGCCCCACCGAGGGGTACGCGTACAGGAGCGTGTTGCCGACGTCGAAGAAGACGGCGTCGAGGCGTCCGGCCACCGCGCTAGTCGAGGTAGGTCGCGACGTCGGTGCGCCGGACGATGGGCTCCGGCACCTCGGCAGGATGGCCGAGGAGCACCAGGGAGATGATCTCGCGCTCCTCGCCGATCCCGAGAAGGTCGGCGAGCTTGTCGCGGACCCAGAACGAGAAGGTGATGTTGCAGCAGCCCAGTCCTTCGGCGAACGCGGCGAGCATCAGGTTCTCGATAGCGCAGCCTGTGGCCAGCGTGTCGTTGATGCGCGTGGGCTCGTCCTCGGGGACGGGCACCGAGACGACGATCACGACGGGCGCGCTCCCGAGGTTCGCGAAGAACCGCTCGGCGGCCTCGTAGTCCGCCGGCGGCAGCAGGTCCAGGTACTCCTGAAGGTGCACGGTCGACAGCGCGGTCACGCCGCACACGGCGTCGCGGGTCGCTCCGCTCGTGATGTGGAAGTGCCACGGCTGGGCGTTGGCGACCGAGGGCGCCGAACCCGCCGCTTCGACGAGCCGCTCCATCGCGGCCCGATCGACCGGCGCACCGCTGAACTTGCGGATCGAACGGCGGTGCAGGATCGCGTCGAAGACTTCCATGGTTTCCCCTTCGAGCGTGGTGCCGACGCGTCGATGGTACTCCATGAGCCCCGCGGGACACACCCCCGCACCGGCCGCGCCCGTGCCCGGGAGCGTCAGACAGCGGAACCGTGGGGCTGCAGGCGATGTTTCGCGAGCCGAACGCAGGTGCCGCCACCGGCGCTGTCGCCGAACTCGACCCGATCCATCAGCGCCCGCATGAACAGCACGCCGCGACCGCTCGGCGCGAACACGTCCGCAGAGGGCTGCGAGGTCCCGTCGAAGCCCCTCCCGTGGTCGCTGACCGAGATCTCCACCCGATCGTCAAAGGCGGCGATCTCGACCCCAATGCCGTCCAGAGGGCCCCGCGGAGATCCGTGCCGGACCGCGTTGGCGAGCGCCTCGCCCGTCGCGACCTTGATGTCGAAGACGGCGGACTCGGGCAGGCCGAGGGGGGCGATCATGTCGGTGATCCGGGCGCGCGCCTGCGCCATCAAACGGGCGTCGGCGGAGACCTCGAAGGAGCGGGTCCACAGCGGTTCGCCCTTCGCTGACGGCGGCGCCAAGGCGGCGAGGGCGGCCTCGACGGACTCGGAGACGAACACCGAGGGCGCCACGCCGATCAACCCTGACAGCTCGAGGATGCGCGTCACGTCGCGTCCGGCGCCCGCGAGCAGCAGGGCTCCCGAGAGGGGCTGGAGCCGGTGATCCGCCCACACGAGCAGACCGAGAGCCGACGAGTCGACATACTCGACGCGGGACAGGTCGAGGACGATCCTCCTGCAGCCGTCGCGGATCGCGGCATCGAGCGCTTCCCTGACCGAGGGGGTGCTCGCCGCGTCGATGTCACCTGTGAGGCGCGCGACGCATGTTCCCGTGCCCGCCTGTCGTTCCAGTGTGATCACCCGGGCGTGCTCCCTTGAAGACCGCGGTCTTGTGTCGCGGGGACTCTACCCGTTGTCGCACTCGCTCTCACGCGGGCTCGAGCGCTTCCTCGGCAACGACTCGCACAGCGAGAGCGGCCGCGTCGTCCCTGAGCGGACCGGCGCTGTGCGCCTCGACCGCTTCGAGGAGCAGGTCCAGGCACTCCCTCGCCGACGTCGCCCGACGCAGGACACGCCGGACCCGGCCCTCTCCGAACAGCCGCGCACCGCGGCGGGCCTCCGTGACCCCGTCGGTGTAGAGCAGCAGTAGGTCCCCCGCGCGGAGCACGACCTCGCGCTCCTCGTAGCGCACGTGGGCCACGGCTCCGAGCAGCGGACCCGTTGCGTCGAGGCGCTCGATCTCCTTCGTGCCGGCGCGCAGCAGCAGCGCGGCGGGATGCCCGCCGTCTGCGAACGTCAGCCTGCCTGACGCCCGGTCCAGCATCCCCACCCACATCGTCACGATGTCGGCCGGATCGCCCGTCGCCGCCACCTGCCGGTTGAGGTCCGACAGCGCCTCGCCGGGTCCCGCGCCCGCGCCGACCAGCCCGCGCAGCGTGTACTTGACCATCGAGGTCTTGGTCGCGGCCGCGACGCCCTTGCCGCACACGTCGCCGATCGCGAAGACGACACGGTCGTCGATGCCCGTGAACACGTCGTAGTAGTCTCCTCCGATCTCGGCCTCGAGACCGGAGGGCAGATAGAAGGTCGCGGTCTCGAGCCCGCTCAGAGCCGGCAGCCGCTCGGGAAGGATCGATGCCTGCAGCACCGAGGCCACCCGGTGCTCCTTGCCGTACAGCTCCGCGGTGTCGATCGCGAGCGCCGCTTGTGAGGCGAAGGTGAGCAGCAGCTCCACGTCCTCACCGGAGAAGGCCGCGGCGGCCTTCGCGTAGACGGCCAGGACGCCGATGGGTCGTCCCCGGGCCATGAGCGGCACGGCGAGCAGAGACTCGAAACCCTGCGCGACCGCGACCCGGGCCAGAGGCGTGGTTCGCGCTGACAGGTCGCCGTACGACAGTGGCACTCCGAGAGTGAAGACCCGTCCCGGGACGTCCTCCCCCGGCTTCGCTGAGAAGTACAGGAGGTCCCGCGCCACGACCCCGCGTGCCAGCTTCGTCTCGACCAGTCCGTGTTCAGGGACGTACGACATCAAGGCGACCGCGTCCGCCGAGAGGATCTTCTGCACGACGTCCAGGACGCGGTTCAGCACCGACCCGATCTTGAGCTCCGACGAGACCGCCTGACTGATGCGGAACACGGTCTCGAGGTTGGCGGCGCGCGTCCGCGCCTGCTGCAGCAGGTACGCGTTGCGGATCGCCAGAGACACCTGTTGGCCGATGGTGCCGGCGATCGCCAGCTGACGGGCGGATGGGCTCCCGCGCCGCGTGCGGTCGTGCAGCACGAGCGCCCCGCGGGCTATGGACCCCTGCATGATGGGGATGAAGAGCGCACTCCCCCATCCCGCTCCCGACAGCGCCAGGAGATCGGGGCGATGGCGGAGGTCGTCGATGACGATCGGAGCGTGCCCGGGCACGTCGGATGCGGGTCGCGCGGTCTCGACGAGGCGCCACGCCTCGACCAGACGCGCGTCCGCTTGGAGATCGACGGGCAGACCCAGTCCCAGCTGCTGCCGACCCTCGAGCACGACCTCCCGCTCGCGGTAGCCGAGAAGCTCGGCTGCGATCGAGGCGACAGTGTCGAGGGCCTGGCCCAGGTCACCGGGGCGCACGGTCAACTCGGCCACCGATCTCAGGGCCTCCGCCTCGGTGCGCGACAGGCGCTCGTCGGCGAACAGCCGTGACGTCCGCACCGCCACCGCCGCGTTTGCGCTGAACACCCGCAGTGTCTCTATCTGCGCCTCGGTGAACACGCGCCTGCCGGGCGCGAGCACGACGACGACACCGATCACTTCCCGACCGATCGCGAGCGGCACCGCCACCCCGGCCCTCTCGGGATTCGCGCCGAACAGACGGTAGATCGCACCGGCTCCCGCGGGGCGGTCGCCCGCGAACGGCACGACGCGGTCCTCCACGAAGGCGTCCACGAACGGAGACGGCTGATCGAGGGAGACGAGGAGTGTGGCCGCGGGCTCGGCCAGGCCGCGGCCACGTGCCAGCGACAGAGCGACTGCGGACGGTTCGGCCAGCAGGACGGCGGCGTCTCCCGTCCCCAGGATCCGCCCGAGCGCGCCGAGCACCGCGTCCAGGACGTCGTCGAGGTTCGACGCGCTCGCCAGCAGCTGGGCCATGTCCTGCAGAGAGTTCAGACGCACGCCCATCTCGTTGAAGGCGTCGGCCACGCGGCCCATCTCGTCGTCGCGCACGACCCGCAACTGTCGGACGTACCCGCCTGCCGCGACATCGCGCGCACGCTGCTCGAGCACGGTGAGTGGCGTCAGGAGACGGCGGCTGTAGAGCAGCGCGCCGAGCACGGCCAGAACAACGACCAACAGCATGGCGAGCAGTGCCGGGCCGAGAGCCTGCACCGAGCGCGCGAGCGCCCCGGCGTCCTCCTCGACGACCAGCACCCGCCAGCCCAGGCCACGGGCCTGTGAGACGTACTCCCACGAGCCGCTGAGCCCCCCGCCTCCGGGCAGCGATCCCACGACCGTCCCCTGGGTGGTCCGGGTGCCGTCGTTCGAGAAGACGAGGCCCGCGACTGAGACGGCGGGACTTCCCGCACTGGACAGGATCGGCCGGCCGGCGGGGTCGACAACCACGGCTGTCGCCGACCCCCGCGCCAACGTGATGTCGTCGAGCGTCCGGCTGAGGTAGGTGTCGCGGACGCGGGCGAACACGGCCACCGTTCTCGTACCCTCGCCGTCGGCCCGGGCGATCCACAGTCGGCCCGCCCCTTGGCCCGCGCTCAACCACCGGATGACGACCGTCCCGCGGGTCGCGGTCGCGACCGCGGACACGACCACAGCCGGCGCTCCGGTGACATCGTCGGAGGACATCGCGACGCCGCGCACATCGGTGACCGCCAGCGCATCGAGCACGTCCGCGCGCGGTTCGAGCAGCTCGTCGGGGGTCTTGACGCCCGAGCGCGCGCCAGCCGGGGACGTGCGAACCTCGGCCATCAGTGCGTCGACCGCGCGTTCGGCCGCGCTGAAGCGCGCGTCGATACCGCTGGCCACGAGCGTGCGGTAGGCGTCGAGGCGCGTCATCTCCTCGTTGAGCACTGACCGGTACACCCCGACCAGCGAGATAGCCGAGACCAGGGCCGCGGCCGCCGTCACTGCGACGAAGGTCAGCAGCGTGATCCGGGTCGACAGTCCCATCCCCCGCAGGCGCGTCCCGGCCACCCCCCGTCCACCGACACGCCGGACACCACGCCCATCGTAGTCCCTGACGCCGACCCGCGACCAGCCTTCGCCGGCCTCCCTCTTCCGCGGAGCTACTCGGCGAGCTCGGCGCCGTATCCCGCGGCGACGACGGCGGCGACGAGAGACTCGATCGTGACCTGCTCGGGATCGTAGACGACGTCGGTGATCCCGGTCCGGAAGTCGGACCGGGCGGACGCGACACCCGGAAGCTCCTCGAGCTCCATCTGGACCAGCATGGAACACGACTGGCAGTGCAGCCCGGTCGTGTGCAGATGTGCGGTTGCGGAAGTCGTCATCGTCGTCGCCCTCTCGTGTGGGTCCAGTGACCCGGGACCGATCGTGCGATGTCCATCCTAGCCTCCGGAGGAGGCCGGGTCACGACGTGGTGAGAGAGCCGGACCGGTCACGGAGGTCTGGCTGATCCGCGACCCGCAGTACGGGCACAGGCGCCACTCCCTCAGGATCGAGCGCCCGCATGAAGGGCACTCCACAGAGGGTTCGGGATCCGCGTCGGGCTGCGCGTCCCGTGCGAGCAGGAACCACGTCACGCCGGCAATCGCCAGCAGAAGCAGCAGCGGGATGACGACCAAGGGACCGGAGGGGCCTGCCGAAGAAACGCCGGTCCCTCTCGCGTCGAACGCGGACACGAGCCACGCCAACGCGACGAGCGCCGAAGCGCCGCCGATCATCGCCACGAGGCGCCTGCGTCCACGCGTTTGGCCCATACCGTCCCCGGTCCGCCGGACCTGCATCCTGCACGCGTCGGAATGCAAGGCATGTGCCAAGGCGGGCGCGATGATGCGCGAGACCGATGGGACTCGAGCGGTGGACCTACTGCAGGCCCAACCTGTGCATCCTCGCCTCGAGGGTCTTGGGCGTCAGACCGACCAGTTTCGCGGCCTTCGTGGCGTTGCCGCCCGCCCGGTCCATGGCCTGCCTCAGCAGGTCCATCTCCACCTCTTCGAGGTCGAGACCCTCTTCTGGCAGCTCGAACGTGTGGGTCCGGCTCGCCGAGGGGGCGATGCCCGCCCGGACCTCGGACGGCAGGTCCTCCAGGCCGATCTCGGGCGCCGAAGCGAGGATGACGACGCGCTCGATGGTGTTCTCGAGTTCACGGATGTTGCCCGGCCACGGGTAGCCCGTCAGGGCCTGCATCGCTTCGTTGTTGATCGTCCGGCCGCCCGCCTCGTACTTGTCGAGGAAGTGCGCCACGAGACGCGGGATGTCGCCCTTGCGCTGGCGCAGCGGCGGGAGGGTGATCGGCACGACGTTCAACCGGTAGAAGAGGTCCTCCCGGAAGGAGCCGTCCGCGATCAGCTGCTGCAGGTCGCGGTTGGTGGCCGCCACGACGCGAACGTCCACGTCGATCGAGCGGGTGCCTCCCAGGCGCTCGAACCGGCGCTCCTGCAGGACGCGCAGCAGCTTCACCTGGACGCCGAGCGAGATGTCGCCGACCTCGTCGAGGAAGAGCGTTCCGCCGTTGGCGAGCTCGAAGCGGCCCGGCTTGGCGGTCACGGCTCCCGTGAAGGCGCCCTTCTCGTAGCCGAAGAGCTCACTCTCCAGAAGGGTCTCGGGCAGCGCGCCGGCATGCACCTCGACGAACGGCTTGTTGTCGCGCGGCGACAGCCGGTGGATGGCGCGCGCTATGAGCTCCTTGCCCGTGCCGGACTCGCCGTAGATCATCACGGTCGCGTTGGTGGGCGCGACCTTCTCGACGGTCACCAGGATCTCGACCATGTGTGGGTCCGCCGCGATGAAGCCGTCCACGTCCCAGTCCCGGTCGAGCTCGGCGCGCAGACGTCTGACCTCGTCGGAGAGCTCCGAGATCCGGATCGCCTTCTCGATGGAGAGCTTCAGGTCGCCCAGATCGAACGGCTTGGTGAGGTACTCGGTCGCCCCCGCCTTCATCGCCTCGACCGCCGTGGCCACGTTGCCGTGGGCCGTCAGCATGATGACGGGAAGGTCCTCGCCGTTCGCCCGGATCTTGCGCAGGACCTCCATGCCGTCGGGTGAAGGCATCTTGTGGTCGAGTACGAGCAGATCCGGGTGCTGCTCCTCGACGGCGGTAAGAGCCTCCTTGCCGTCCGCGGCCTGGATGACCTCGTAGCCCTCCGCCGCGAGCGCCTCGGAGAGCACCCATCGCATGTTCTTCTCGTCGTCGGCGATCAGGACTCGCTTGGCCATGCGGTGGTCGACCCCTTCCCGTGCGCTACTGGAGTGCGGGCAGCCAGACCGTGAATGTGGTCCCGGCGCCCGGTTCGCTCGCTACCTCTATGTGCCCGTCATGCTCGTCGACGATGCGGTGGACGATCGTCAGCCCGAGACCGGTCCCGTCGTCACGCGTGGAGACGAACGGGTCGAAGATCTTCTCGCGCACCTCGGCCGAGATGCCCGGGCCCGTGTCCTTGAACCGGACGAAGACGAATCCCTCTTCCGCGCCGGTCGTGATGGTCAGGGTACCCCCCAGCGGCATCGCCTGCACCGCGTTGCTGATGAGGTTCACGAACACCTGCTTCAGCTGCTCCGGATCGGCCACCACGTCGGGGGCCGTGTCCGAGTACTCCTCGACGATCGTCACGTGCGCGCGGCTGGCAAAGGTCCGCGAGAACAGGGCGACGTCCTCGAGCACCTGAGCGACCGCGACGGGGCGCATGGTCGGCGGCGCTGGCCGCCCGAAGTCGAGCAGCGCCTTGATGACCCGGTCGAGCCGGTCGATCTCCTGCTTGATGACCTCCGCGGCCTCGCTCACGCGCTCGCGACTGCACTCGGCGTCCTCCATGAGTTGGACCGAGGCGCGGATGATGCCCAAGGGGTTGCGGACCTCGTGCGCCACGCCGGCGGTCAGCTCTCCCATCGCCGCGAGCCGATCGGCGCGGATCAGCTGCTCGGTGAGCGCCTTGATGTCGGAGACGTCCTCGACGGTGACGACGGCGCCCAGCTTGCGTCCGCCGATGTCGCGCATGCGCGAGACCGACACCTGGGCGTGCACCACCTTGCCGTCGATGGTCACGAGCCGCAGGTCGCGCATCGTGCGCGGGATCCGGCCCTCGAGCACCTTGCGAACGTCGGTGGTGAGCCCGCCGTCGTCGCGGAACAGCGTCGGAAGCGCGCGCGCCGTAACCACGTCCTCGGCGATACCCAGAATGCGCTCCGCGGCCGGGTTGACGGTCGCGACCGACGCGTCGGGGCCGACCGTCACCACTCCCGATGTCACCGAGCGCAGGATCGACTGCGTGTAGTCCTGTATCGCGAGGAGCTGCATGGCGCGCTCCTCGAGAGCGCGGTAGGCCTCCTCGAGCTTCGCCGAGACCTGCCTCAGGTCGCGCGTCTTGCGCTCCTCCAGGTCCCTGAGGCGGCCGAAGAGCGCCCCCATCACGAGGTACATCACGATTTCGAGGCCGTCCCCGGCGGCGAGTCCCAGCAGCGGCTGCACGCCCGCGGTCTCGCCCCACGGCGCGTAGAGGATCGCGGAGGCGATCGCGGCGAGGACGCCGCCGCGCATGCCGAACACGAATGCGGCGTAGAGGATCGGCAGGTAGTAGAGGCGACGGTAGAACTCGTGGAACTGGACGTCCTGGCCGCCTCCGGCGAACGTGTGCAGGATCGTGATCGCGACCAGCATGGCGCCGATCGTGAGGACGTCCCGCATCCTGCGCCGGGCGTCGGCCCGCCGTTCGGGGTCGACCCCCGTCGCGGGGACGGACGGTACCGTTTCCGGAGTCTCGTCCGCCATCTAGCGCCGCTTCCGTGCCCACGAGGGCTCGATCCCGAGCTCCTCGCGGTACTTGGCGACGGTGCGCCGCGCCACGGGGATGCCCTCGTCACTGAGCAGGTCGGCCAGGCGCTGGTCGGAGAGCGGACGCGTCGGCTCCTCCGCCTCCAGGAGCTCCCGCAGGCGCTGTTTGACGCTGGTCGCCGCGACATCCATGCCGGACGCGGTGCGATAGCCGCCCGAGAAGAAGTGCTTGAGCTCGAACATCCCGTACGGAGTGGCCATGTACTTGCCGGTCACGCCGCGACTCACGGTCGACAGGTGGACCCCGATCTCGATGGCGACGTCCTCGAGCCGAAGAGGACGAAGCGGGCCCTTGCCGTCCTCGAAGAAGTCCCGCTGGACCTCGAGAACGATCTCGGCGATACGGCTCACCGTGTCCTTGCGACGGTCGACGTTGCGGATGAACGCCTCCGCCGATCGGATGTGGTCCTTGAGGTAGCGCACCGTGTCGGAGTCGGCGCCCGAGCCCTCGCGCAGCATCGAGCGGTACCTCGTGCTCACCCTGAGAGTCGGCACGGCGTCCGAGTTCGACGTGACCGTCCACCCGTCGTCGAAACGACGAAGGGTGACGTCCGGCACGATGTAGCCCGGCGACGGACCGGGCGAGAAGGCACCCGCCGGACGCGGGTTCAGCAAACGCAATATGTCGACCAGGCGGCGCACCTCGTCCTCGTTGACGCGCAGCGAGCGCGCGATCTTGCGCAGGTGACTACCGGCAACGTCGTCGAGGTGCGACTCAGCGATCTTGACAAGGAGCGGCTCGTCGATCCCCAGGTACTCGAGCTGGATCCGCAGGGCCTCGGCGAGCGTGCGGGCGCCGACGCCGGGAGGGTCGAGTTGCTGGACGACCTCGAGAGCGCGCTGAGCGACCTCGAGCGTGACGCCGGCGACCTGCGCGATCTCCTCCAGCTTGGCGCAGAAGAAGCCGTCGTCGTCCAGCGAGCCGACGACGGCGCGCGCGGCCCGCGCTTCGTCGACCGTGAGGTTCATCATGGCGAGTTGCTGCTCGAGGTAGTCACCGAACGACTGGACCGAACCCACGTACTCCTCGGTGTCGGAGGCCTCCATGTCCGGGTCGCGCGGGACGACCGGCTCCGTGGACGCGAGCTCCTCGTAGCGGTCGAGCCACTCATCCCACGACCGGTCGTCGTCCTCCGGGTCGGAGCGCTCCTCCTCGGCCTCGTCGACGCTGTCCTCGAACTCCTCCACCTCGAGCACGGGGTTCTCGAGAAGCTCGGTCTCGACGAGGGCCTGCAACTCCGTGACGGGCATGGCGAGGATGCTCAGCCCCTGATAGACCTGAGGCGAGAGTGTGATCTTCTGTTTGAGTTCGGGGCGCTGATGGAGGTCCATGAGACTCCTGTCGCCATGGCGTCGGGCCCGTCGGTCCCGAGCGCGCGGCACGGCCATTATCCCCGATTCACCGCCATCGCGCCGATTACCTGTCGGCTACGCCGGGGGAGGAAGCTCCGGAGCCGAGACGTCCCTGCCGGCGCGCGCGGCCATCAGGTGCGGCCACTGGGCCACGACGACGGCGGCGATGACGAACGCCCCTCCGAGCAGCTGCAGCGCGGAGAGCGGCGCGTAGAGACGGGCGATGAAGTACGTCGCGATGCCCGCGAGCACGGGTTCGAGTGTGGCGGTGATGCTCGCCTTGGTCGCGTCGATGTGGTGCAAGGCCGCCAGGAACGCCCCGAACGGGACGATCGTGCTCACCAGCGCCATCGTCGCTACCGCGAGGAAGGTCCGGCCGTCGGAGAGAAGGCGCAGGATGGGGCCGGGGCCGCCCAGGTACACCAACCAGAACAGCGTCGCCGCCCCGAGCCCGTAGGTGAGCAGTGTCCACGGGGAGAAGCGCGGCGCGGCGTACTTACCGAGCACGGTGTAGAGCGCGAAGAACACGGCCGACGACAGCCCCCACGCGATGCCCGATGGAGACACCCGGAGGCCCTCGCCGCCGATGGCCCCGACCATGAGCGCGCAGCCGGTCACGGATGCGATCACCCCGACAGGCAGCGCCCACGTCATCCGCTCGCCCAGGAAGGCGACCGACACACCGAGCACGAGGATCGGCGCGAGGTACTCGAGCAGGATGGCCGTAGGAACGTTGGTCCGCTGGATCGTCATGAAGTAGGTGAAGTGCACCAGCGCGAGGCCCGCGACGCCGAACACCGCGAGAAACGGCAGGTCACGCGGCCGCACGGCGAGCTCGCGCCTCCGGAACAGCCCGAGGAAGACCAGCAACATGACCGTCGACAGCAAAGCGCGCGCGGCCGACAGGGTCGCCGGGTCGATGCTGTCGGAGCTCACGAAGAGCAGCTTGGCCGTCAGCCCGCCGGCGGCCCAGCCGGCCGCCGCGAGCGCGGCCAGGAGGTAGCCGCGCAGAGGGCGCGGAGAGGACACTGCGGCCGCGGTCACGCGCGCGGTGCTTCTGTGCGAATCGACACTCGTGCTCCCTGTCGGTCACGCGCGCGATGGAGACGGCCGAGGCGCGTGCTATACCCCCTAGGGGTATAATCCTGCTGCGCCGCAGGGACCCACTCTACCGTCCGTCACGGAGGGCTGCAATGACACGAGACGTCTCCACGAAGATGCCGCTCGTCGCTACCGACGAGGAGCGCCGCCGCATACTCAACAGGCTCAAGAGACTCGAAGGCCAGATCCGCGGCCTTCAGACGATGGTCGAGGCCGGCAAGGACTGCGACGCCGTCCTCACGCAGGTCATGGCCGCCAAGTCCGCCCTCAATCAGGTGAGCCTCATGATCGTCGGCCACTCGATGAAGTCGTGTCTCAGCGACAGCGAGGCGTCGACGAAGGACGAGATCGTCGACCAGGCGCTCTCCGTGCTCCTGCGCTACGTGAACCTTCCGGAGTCCTGGCCCGCGTCCGACTCCGACTCCGACTGAGACCGGTGCGACCGCATCTCGCGTCCTGCAGCGCCGACCCTCGGGAGGACTCATGAGGTTCCTCCCCTGGGCCTTGGCACTGCTCGCCGGCACCATGGCCGGAGCGACGACGTGCGCCGCATTCGTCGTGCGCCGGCGCTTCCTCGCGGTGGTGGGCATCGCGGGGACGGTCGCCGCGGTGCTGCTCGCGCTGGCGGTGGCTGTCGTGTTCAAGCTGACCGGACGCCCCGACACCCTGATCGCCTCGGTGTTCATCTCGCTTGGCGCGCTCGCCGGAGGCTACGGCCTCGCGTCGGCGCTGCTCCCCTCCCTGACGCGACCGCGTTCCGAGCGCGTCACGCTGGGCACGGTCGCCCCGGGCTCGGAGATCGGCGTCGTCCTGCTGGCCGACGCTCCGATGGACGACTACCGAGCGCGGGACGTCACACGCGAGCTCGAGTCCTACGAGCGCGGCGAGGTGCCCCTTCCCCCGTTCGCCGCTCGCCCCTTCGTCTACGGCTCGGAGCGGGCGCGCTACCGGGCGGCGGGCACGAGTCCCGCCCGTGGCGCCGTGCGTGAGATCGCCGCCGCGCTGTCAACGCGGCTGACGGAGGACGGCTACGCCGGTCCGGTCGAGGTCGGCTTCTGTGAGGGGGGCCCTTCCGCCGCCGAGGCGGTCGCCCGCGCGGCGTCGCGCACAGGCCGCCGCATCGTCGTCGCCCGGCTCACCGTCGCGCAGACCCAACCTTTCGACGCGGCGGCAGCTGAGGTGCACGCACTCGATCCTTCGGGGTCGGACCTTACCGTCGAGTACACCGAACCCCTGTGGGCGTCCCATCCCGTTGCGGTGAGGGCGGCGCTGCGCGCGCTCGAAGCGTTCGGGGACGACGGGATCACCGACGGCGTCGTGCTCATCTCGCGGGGCAACCCGTGGCAGTTCGACCGCATGTTCCCCGACGCAATGGAGCAGACGACGTACCTGGCGCAGCGCATCCGCGCCGAGCTGATCGAAGCGGGGCTGCCGGTCGAGCGGGTCCGCCAAGCGTGGCTGGAATGGGAGGAGCCGGACGTGCCCGAAGCGGTGCGCCACCTGGCGGCGCTCGGCGCTCAGCACATCGCGCTCCTGCCGGTGGACCTGCTCTATCCCGACCTCACCACGGCGGTGGACCTGCCGCTCGCCGTCGAGCGCGCGCTCGTCGAGTCGAACGTGCGCGTCGCCGTGGTCCCGCCCCTCGGGGCGGATCCTGTGGCCGTCTCCGCGCTGCGAAAGGCCGTCGTCGAAGCCGCCCACCGCCTCGACAGCGAAGCCGGGGCCTCATCGCGCTGAGGGTCAGTGCGCTCGGCACCGCTCGCGGTTGAGGGCCTGCTGCCTGCGGATGGCCGGGTAACGCCACATGTAGCGCCAGGCGATCGACATCCCGCCGCGCTGGGCGTGGGCGCGCGTCTCCAGCTCCTCGATCGACAGACGGAGGTCGCCGGCCGAGGTCCCGCGGAACAGCGTGTAGCCGCGGCCCACCGCCTGCAGGACGTGAGCGTCGCTGCCGCCGGTCGCCGCAATCCCCTGCCCTGCCGCGAACGCCTTGGACGCGAGCCGGTTGGCATAGATGAGATACGGCGACGAGTTGTAGACCTCCATTGCCTGGAACACGACCTCGTCGATCTTCTTCCCGAGGCTCTTAAGGCCGAAGGGGCCGAACGCCCGATTGGCGAAGGGGTGCGCGATGATCGCGATGCCACCCTGCTCGTTGATCGCTGCGATCGTGTCGCCCGCGCTCAGCCCGGCAGGGACGTCCTCGGTGAGGTAGAGCCCGAGGATGTGGCCCCACTTCGAGGTGATCTCGGCGCCAACGACGACCTCCAGACCGGGATAGCGGGATGCGGCCTCGAGCGCCCGCAGCCCTCCCTCGATAGTGTTGTGATCGGTGACCGCGATGACCTTGAGGTCCGTACGGGTGGCCGCGTAGGTGACGATCTCCTCGGGCGTGGCCAGCCCGTCGCTGTGGGTCGAGTGGATATGCAGATCGGCCTTGCTCCAGACCTCGGGCACGTGGTCTCCCTCGTGGCGGCTCGCCGGTTGCGTGTGCCTGAGGGTGAGCAACGGGTGTGCCGAGAACCCGACGCCGGGCGAAAGGCCCATGGGATTACCATGCGCCGTCCGACTAGCGGTTGCGCGCGGGGTAGAGCTTCACGCCCTCGGTTCGGACGATGTAGGGCTCGAGGCGCTCCAGCTCGTCGGGAGTCAGCTCCCCGTCGCCGATGGCGTGAGAGCGGGTACGAGGCGAGCTGGGTGAATCGCTCCCACAGTCCCATCTCCCGCAGCTCCGCCTCGAGCTCGGCCCTGCGCGGGTCCTTCGCGTCCGGAAGCCCGACCGACGCGTAGCGGAACACCTTGAGCGAGCCCTGGGTGCCGAAGAGGCGGTCGACGCCGTCGGACTGTGCGCGGACCGCGATGGCGCCCTTGAGCTCGTCCAACCGGGCCTTGAGCGCCGCCGCCTCGTCCGACACGCGCAGGTACTCGTCGACGAGCACGACGCCGGGCTCCTCGGCGCGCGATCCGTCGGACAGCGCCTCGGTCCGGTACAGGTGCTTCCACGCGGGACACAGCGGGCGGTACTCGCACCAGTCGCACAGGTTCGAAGTGCGCGCGACGAACGCCCGCTGCGCCTCGATGTGCTTGACGCTGTCGAGGACCTGGGCGCGCAGATCGGCGAGCTGCTCGGGGCTCCGGGTGGAACGGACCTCGCAGTCGAGCGCCAGGTAGTGCCACACGAGCGTGACCTCTCGCACGTCGGAGTACATCCTGCGGACCGCGAGTTCGTAGAGCGCCAGCTGGCGGTTTGCGTCCGCCTTGTCCTGCGTCATCAAAGCGGCCGCGGTCTTGTAGTCGTGGATCTCCCAGACTCCGTCCGATACGCGATCGAGTCGATCGATGAAGCCGACGATCTCGTGCTCATCGTCGAGCGGCAGCGTAACGCGGAGCTCGAGCCCGACGGTCACCGCTTGGTCGAACGGGTGGTAGCGGCGGTAGTAGTCGCGAAGCGCCTTCTCACCGATGGCGCGGTAGTCGTCGGCCGTACGGCCGGCGCGGACGATCCGCACGTCGTCCCTCCACTCCGCGTCCCACACGACGCGGAAGCGCTCCGCGAGGGCCTCCTCGCCGGGGACGCGGCACGCCTTGACCTCGCCGTAGAGCCATTCGAGCGCGTCGTGCGCGCGGCTGCCCATGAAGGCCTCGACCCCGTCAGGGCCCTTCGGCGGTTTGATGAGGTACGCGAACTCGTACTTCTTCGGGCACGTCTCGTACGACTCGATGCGCGAGTGTGAGAAGACGGACATGGTCGCCTCTTTCGGTGGTCCCGGTCGATCCTCGACGAGTGTCGCACTCGGGTCTGACACGGACCCGCCCGCTTCCCTACCCCGCCGGCGAAGGTTCCCTAGAGGCGCGCGGCCGACCAGGACTGCAGGCGCGAGACGCCTTCGCGAAGGCGCTCGATGCCGGTGACGTAGCTGAAGCGCAGGAAGCCCTCACCTTCAGGCCCGAAGTCGACGCCCGGCGCGGCCGCCACTCCCGCCTCGTCGATGAGACGGTAGGTGAGCGCGAGTGAGTCGCTCCCCCACTCCTTCGCGTCGGCGAACACGTAGAACGCGGCGGTCGGCTCGACCTCGACCGTCAGCCCGATGCCGCGCAGCGCGGGCACGAGGTAGCGCCGCCGCTCGTCGTAGATCGCCCGCATGCGGGCGACGTCGGGATCCGCCTTCAGGAGCGCGGCCGTGCCGGCCACCTGCACGAAGTGGTTCGCGCACAGGAAGAAGTTCTGCTGGATCGCCTCGGCGGGCCGGACGAAGTCACGGGGCGCGACGAGGTAGCCCAGCCGCCATCCCGTCATCGCGTAGAGCTTCGAGAAGCCGTTGAGCACGAAGGCGCGGTCGGTGTACTCGAGGATGGTGTGGTCGGTCCCGGTGAAGTCGAGCCCGTGGTAGATCTCGTCGCTGGCCACGTAGAGGCCGTGCTTCTCGGCGAGCGCCGCGATGGCACGCAGGTCCTCGGGAGGCAGGACGGTGCCCATCGGGTTCGACGGCGAGTTGATCATGATGCAGCGCGTCCGGGGCGTGATGGCCGCCTCTATCTCCTCGATCCGCATGCGGAACCCGTCGGACGCCCGGGCGCGCACGCGAACGGGCACGCCTCCGAGGAACGCCACGTAGTTGGGATAGGCGGGATAGCACGGGTCGGAGAGGATGACCTCGTCGCCCGGGTCGAGGAGCGAACCGAACAGCAGCAGCATCGCGGGCGAGGTGCCCTGGGTGACGACGATGTCGTCCCGGCTGACGGTGACACCGTACTTCGACGCGAAGCGCGCCGAGACCGCGTCGCGCAGGTCCGGCAGTCCCATCGACTGTGTGTAGCCCGTGTCGCCGGACTCCATGGCCGCCTCGGCGGCGCGCGTGATCACGTCGGGGGTCGGGAGGTCGGGGTCGCCGACGTCCATCCGGACGACGTCGCGCCCCTGCGCCTCGAGCTCCTTGGCGCGGGCGACGACGTCCATGACCACGAACGGACGGACGGCCTTCGCGCGGGCGGACACGTGATCGGGCATCTGCGCGGTCCCTTCCTCGACGGTCTAGACCCGTGCGCGGTACGCGGACTGCAGCGACGAGGCGAACACCTCGGCGCGGCGCAGGTCGCGGAAGCCGACGCCCGGGGTCGCGATGACCTCGTGCGACGGCTCGCGGTCGAACTCGAGCCCCAGCTCGGCGGCGCGTTCCCACAGCTCGGTGCCGGGCAGCACGTGCAGCGTCGACGACTGTATCTTCCCCGGGTCGAGGCGCAGGACGAACCGCAGTCCCGCCAGGAAGTCGTACACGTCGTCCCCCGGCAACCCGACGATCAGGTCGCACTCGCAGGAGATGCCCGCTCGGCGGAGCGCGTCGATCCCGGCAGCGAACCGGTCCGCACGGAAGGGCCGGTGGCACGCCTCGAGCGCGTCCGCGCCGATCGTCTGAGGCCCCGTCTCGACACTGGCCACGCCCGCGGAGCGCAGAAGCTCGGCCGCCTCGTCGTCGATCCGTTCGATATCGACCTCGATGGTGTGAAGTCGCATGCCGTTCGCGACGTAGGGAGACATGAGCGAGGCCAGCATGCGCAGGCGCTCGCCGGTGAGGTTGAAGACGGGGTCGATGAACGAGAAGGTGCGCACGCCCGGGGCGGTCGCCACGAACTCGATCTCGGCCGCGATGCGCTCGTCCGAGAAGGAGCGGATCCGGCCGTAGCCCTTGCCCTCGAAGCAGTAGGCGCAACGGTGCGGGCATCCGCGGAAGGTCTCGAGATACGCCCCGCCGTCGACCGGGATGAGCACGCCGGTAAGGTAGGGAGACGGCAGGTCGTCGAGGTTCGCCACGAGGGCGCGATCAGGAGTGGCGACGATCGAGCCGCTGCGGCGCAGCGTGATCCCGTCGACCCTCCACGCCTTCCCGCCGCCCGCCAGCTCGGCGAGCAGGTCCGCGAAGGTGAGTTCGCCTTCGCCGCGGACGACGACGCCCACTTCGGGATGCGCGGCCAGGACCTCCTCGGCTGCGGGACCGACCTCCGGTCCGCCGAGAACGATGGCGCACTCCGGACGCACCGCAGCCACGATCCGGCAGACCTCGTAGACGCTCCGGGCATTCCAGCAGGTGACCGAGATGGCCAGCACGTCGGGCTCGAGGCCGAGCACGCGCCACGCGACCCACCAGGGGTCGACGTCGGTGTCGAGGTCCAGCGTCTCGAAGGCGACCCGCCCCGCGAGCCGACGATCCGCCTGCGCGTACGCGCGCAGGTAGCCGAGCGCCAGCGACCGGTAGCCCGGAGAGTTGAGCGCCAGCATGGCGCACCGGAGCGGAGGGGTCGCCATCAGCGTTCCCCCATACCGCGGGCGCGCAGAACCGAGACGGACAGGCGCTCGGCGGACACCGGCGGCGCGAGTGTGGCGAGCTGGTCGGCGCTCGCGCCGGCCGGAGCGCCGCCGCAGACGGCGTCGAGCGCGCACTCCGAGCACACCGGCGGCTTGGCG
Organism: Coriobacteriia bacterium; assembly: GCA_025361505.1. GTDB lineage: Bacteria > Actinomycetota > Coriobacteriia > Anaerosomatales > PALSA-660 > PALSA-660. The sequence continues at coordinate 28,950 of JANYKZ010000073.1, read as the reverse complement.
CCGGGGCGCTGGCGCACGGCGTCGGCCAGGTGCAGGTCGTAGCCGGGCAGGAGGCAGAACGGGACGCCCTCGACCTCCACCCACACGCCGTTCACGACGCCGGTGTCACACGCGGCGACGATCCACGGCAGCGCAGCGGGCAGGTCGAGTCCCCCGTCGTCGAGGCGGAGCAGCACGCGGTCCGCGCCCGCGTCCACGGCGAGCCCCGCCGCCGCGGGAAGGTCGTGCACGTTGTGACGGCACACCGGGACGACGGCCGTCACGCTCACGGGGATCGTCTCCTCGGAGGCGATCGACAGGAACGAGCGGACCCCCTCGACGGAGAGATCGAGGGCGCCCGGCGTACCGACGAGAACGTCGTGCACACCCGGGGTACCCCCGAGGATGGTCCAACGCAGGTGGCGGACCCCCGCCATGAGCGAGCCGCCCGCGTTCTGCGGCGAGCGCAGCGCTACGGCGTCCGTCGCGAGGCAGAGGCGGCGACAGCCGGCCTCGACCGCGGCGCCGACGAGCGCGGGCAGATCGGGATGTCCGAACGGATCGGCCCCGGTCAGGGCGACGTTGGGGCCCGGGAGTTCATCCCACAGCTCGCACACCATCGCGATCTCGGCAGCGATCTCGGCGGCGGGACGGTACGACACCTCCCCGGATTCGCCGTGACACCGGGAGCAGCGCGTCTCACCGCCGGACCCGACCGGGATGTCAGCGAAGCGGATCACGCGAGCACCTCCCGATACACCTCGGCCGTGCGGGCGAGCATGCGCTCCTCGGTGAAGCGCTCGAGCGCGCGAGCGCGCCCGGCCTCCCCCATCCTCCTGCGCAGCGCAGGGTCCTTCGCGAGCCGCAGGAGGCCCTCGGTCAGCGGAGCGGCCTTGCCCGGCGGGACGAGCAGGCCGGTCACGCCGTCCTCGACGACTTCGGGAGTTCCGCCGGCGGTCGTGCTGACGACAGGGAGTCCCGCGGCCATGGCCTCTATCGTGCCGAGCCCGAGCCCCTCAGCAATCGCGGCGGAGGCGTAGATGTCGAGCGCCGACAGGAACCCGGGCATGTCGGTCTCGAGCCCCGGGAAGAGGATGCGATCGCGTACCGACGAGGCCCGCGCCCTGGTTTGGACGAACTCGAGCAGCGGCCCCGAGCCGGCGAGCACCAGATGGGCCTCCGGGTGGAGCTCGAGGACGGGCACGGCGGCCTCGACGAGCACGTCGAGCGCCTTCTGCGGCGCGAAGCGCGCCGCCAGCCCGATCGCCAAGGCACCGGACGGGATGCCGTAGCGGTCGCGCGCCTTGGCGCGATCGGAACCGGAAAGGAACGGCATGAGGTCGAGGCCGTTGTAGACGGTCGTCACGAGCGACGGCGCAAGCCCGAACGTCTCCAGCATCTCGGAGCGGAGTGCCTCGGACACCGTGATGATCCGCGCAGTGCGCCGGGCGAGCCGACGCTCCATCACGACGTAGACCCATCGCATGAGCGGCGAGATCCCGCCGTAGAGGACCTGGTTGTGGACCGTCACGACGGTGGGGGGACGGCCCGCCAGCAGTACCGCCATCCGCGCGATCAACCCCGCCTTCGACCCGTGGGCGTGCACCAGTGCGGGGCGGCGCTCCCGTATGACCTCGGCGAGCGAGACGATCGCCGACGGGTCGCGCAACACGTCGAGCGGTCCGACGATCGGAACGGGATGGACGACGACGTTCGCCTCGAGCGCATCGTGGACGAGCTCGGAATCGCCCGGACAGGCGATCTCCGACTCGAACCCGTGGGCGCGCAGGCCGACCGCGAGCTGCAGCACGTGGCCCTTCATGCCGCCGGCCGCTGGACGCACGACCTGCAGCACCCGGACGGGCTTCCTCGGCTCGATCGGCACGCGCTCCCCCTCGTGGGACGTCGCACGCCGCAAGCGACGCGCAGGACGCCAATCAGGGTAGCACCCGCGGCCTCAGCCGTTGATGAACTCCTTGGCCACGTACAGTGACGTGAAGAGCGCAAGCGTCGCGGAGTAGCCGGGCACGAATGCGATGGGCTCCCCGATCGCCGGCGGGACGGGTAGGTCCTCGACGTCGAGCACGAGATGGTCGCTCGATGCGCCGAGCACGATGATCCGAGGGTCGACGGGAACGAGCTGTTCCGGCACGACGTCCTGGCGGCCGATCGCGCAGATCGCGCGACGGCAATCCCCGCGGTCCTCGAAGGACGGGACGTTGCCGAACGCGTCCTGGGCGCACGTGCCGATCGGCATCGACGGCTTGACCTTGCATTCGATCACCGGGGCCGAGACGGTCACCGCATCGCGATGCAGGTCCAGACCAGGGATCGGCTCCCGGGTAGCCGGGTCGACACCGAGGACGATCGCCTCACCGAGACGCAGGTTGTCGATCGTGGCCGGACCGCGCCCCGCCATGACAGGCGCGATCGAGGTGGAGCTTCCCCCGGAGACCAGCAGCGTGCGTCCCAGCTGGACCTCGGCCTCGGCGGCGAGCGCGGCGAGCAACGCCAGGTTCGACTCGTCGGGGACGATCGCGCCATAGCAGGTCAGGCTGGCGCCGATGCCCAGGATGTCGATGTGCTCGCACGTCGCGACGTGGTCGAGGAACCCCGGCAGCTCGCCCGGCATCATGCCCTCGCGCAGGTCGCCGATGTCGACAATCGCGACGATGCCGTAGCGGCGCCCCGCCCTTCCCGCAGCGGCATCGAGCGCCTCGACAATGGCGATCTCGCTGACCATGGATACGTCCGAGACGCGAACGGCCTCGTCCGCTGTCGCAGGTGAGGGCGCGCGCACGAGCCAGACCGGGGCGGTCACGCCCGCGTCGCGCAGGCGCGCCGCGTTCTCGAGCCGCGACTCCCCCAACCCGGTGACGCCGCCGGCGAGCATCGCGAGCGCGATCTCCGGCGTGCCGCAGGTGACCTTCGTGACACCGACGATGGCGACGCCCGGAAGTGCTTCGACAAGGATGCGTGCGTTGTCCTCGATCTTGGAGAGATCGACCGTGACGGTCGCCTGCGCGAGCTGCATACGGATACGCCTTCCCTAGAGTCCCGTGCTGCGGCGCATGAGCGCCACCACGGCGTCGGCTTCGAAGTACGCGGCCAGCGCGCCGCAGCACGCGAGGAGATAGTCACGATCGAGCGCGCACACGGCGTCGCTTGAGGGCAGCAGCCTGTCGCCCTCCTGGCGGCCGCGCACCTGCTCCAGCACGCCGATGCCGCCGGGAAGGCGCGTCAGGGCGCCGCCCGTGCCGATCACGATCCGGCACGCGGTGAGGTCGCGCCCGCGCGCCACCGTCTGACGCCCCGTAGGCGTGTAGATGGCGGAGAGCCGACCCGCGTGCCGGTGCATGGCCGTGATCGCTGCCGTGCGCGCCAGAAGCAGGGCCGCTGCGATCTCGCCGTCCGTTCGCGGGATGGCGGGCGGAAGTGAGGCCGGACGCTCGCCCTCCGGGAGCAGCGCGACGACGTGCTGCGCGCTCACGAAGGTACCGAGATCGCCTTCGACCGTGCGCTTGGCGTGCGGCTCCGGGTCGGTGCGCAGGCCGTCGTACTGGCGGCTGCCGTCCGTGATCGAGTGCACGTCGGTCGTGGCGCCGCCCACGTCGAGGACGACGAGATCGCCCAGCGTGGCGGCGAGCAGCTCGGCCGCGATGAGCACCGCGCCCGGTGTCGGCAGGACGTGGCCGGTCACGAACCCGGCGATGCGCTCCATCCCCGGCGCATGCGTGATGTGCTCCTCGAACGCGTCATGGATGACAGCTCGCGCGGGGACGATGTCGAGTTCGTCGATGCCGGGATAGACGTTGGCCGTCACGCGGACACGGAAGCCCGCGCCCTCCAGGATGGCGCGCGCCTCGTCAGCGCCCTGGGAGTTGCCGCCGTAGACGACGATGGGACGGATCTCCAGCTCTGTAAGGCGGCGCGCGTTGAACAGCACGGTCTCGATGTCGCCGCCCTCGACGCCGCCCGCCAGAAGCACGAGGCTCGGGCGCGCCGCAGCGATCCGGTCAAGGTCGTGGTCGCGCAGGTGCCCGGAGGTCTGGAACTCGACCACGGCGCCGGCGCCGAGAGCGGCCTCCTGCGCAGCCATCGCGGTCATGCGCTGCGTGAGCCCGTGGACCGTCATGCGCAACCCGCCCGCCGCCGAGCTCGTGGCCAGTGTCACGCCGGGCGCCAACGGCCCGAGGCGGGACTCGAGGTCCGCGCGGGCGGAGTCGACACCGATGGTCACGTCACCGACCGCGACCGAGGTCGGCGCGACACCCTGCCCGAGCAGTCGGGGCTCGGTATCGGGCCAGCCGCCCAGCCCGTCGAACGCCGTCACCGTGGTCGTGGTGGAACCGACCTCGGCGACGAGCGCGTCGATGGTGCGGGGCGAAGTGATCATCGCTTTCTCACATGCCCCGCTCGCGCATGCACTTCACGATGAAGGACGCCACGTCGATGCCGTGGGTGCGGCGCCCGAACCCGGCGTCCATGCCCCACGACCGGGCCAGCTCGTCGGTGACCTGGGTGCCTCCGGCGATGAGCAGCAACTTGTCGCGGACGCCCTTCTCCTCGGCCAGGTCGGCCAGCTTCTCCATGTTGCGGCGGTGCATGTCGCCGTGGCTGATGATCGTCGAGAGGAGCACCACGTGCGCGCCGTGCTCGATGGCCGCGTCCAGCAGCTTCTCGACCGGCACCGATGTGCCCAGGTGCTCGCAGTGGAAGCCCCACTTCTCGAGACCGCCATGCTTGATGTCGATGATCTCGTACATCCCCACGGAGTGCTCGTCCATGCCGACTGTGGCAGCGACGCAGCGCAGCCCTCGCTCCGCCACGAACGCGCGGATCTCCTCGTCGGAGAGGGACTCCGGCTTCTCCGGGATGACGAGCGTGGCGGGGTCGATCGTCACGCCCAGGACGCCCTTGAGCTCGATCAGCGTGCCCTCGGCCGGGTGCATCACCTGCTTGTGGATGACCTCGCACTCGGTGAGGTTCATCGCGCGGCCAGCTCCAGCGCGGCCGCCTCGGCGACGCGCTCGCCGGCGGGCAGGAACATGGTCACGACGACGACGCCGTCTCCGGCCCACTGCACTTCCGGCGTGATGAGGCCCTTCTCGCGCAGCTCTGCGGTGGCGGCCAGACGCACGTTCGCGTTGTCCTCGGGGTCGAGCTCATCCGTATACGGCACCTTGTCGCGGTCGCACAGCGTACAGCCGCCGATCGGGTCGCAGGCGCGCCCGGTGCCCTCGGGCAGGTGGTTGACCCCGAAGTGATGGCACACCGGGGCGAGGTAGTCGTCGGCGCGCTCCACGATCGTGCCCGCGGCGACGCCACCCTGCGACTGACGCACGATGCCGTCGTCATTGGTCTCGGGGTACTCGCCGGAGTCGACGAAGTAGGCGTCCTCCACGGAAGCGAAGTAGCCGCCGTCCCTCACCATCGCCTCGAGGAAGAGGACCGCGCGCTCCTTGATCTCGCGCACGCGAGCCTTGAGCTCGGGGTTCTCGCGGTCGACCCTCACCATGTCGCGCAGCCCGTCCATGCCCACGAGCGACTGCTTGGCGGTGTCGACCGCGTACACGTTGTTGTAGTGCCACGGCACGTTGCGTCCCTCGTCGGGCGTGATCGTGGACTGGATGTCCGCGCTGGTCAATCGCGAGATCACGAGGTTCATCACGTGCGAGACGGTCGCGTCACGGCCGTCGCTCTCCATGTAGCGCGTGTTCTGCTGCGCGCGCATCTTGTACTCGCCGAACAGGTCGCGCAGCGCGACGGCATACGGAAGGTCCATGCGCATGCAGGGCGCCGGGGCGGCGTCCGGCGGCACGGTCGAGAGAGCGATGTCCTCCTTGGGCATGCCCACCGCCACCGAGAACGCGCAGTTGATCGCGTGCTGCACGAGCAGCTCGGGCATGACCTTCCACGCCTTGACGGCGGTGGCGTTCGCGTTGTGCGCGCCGTCGATCTGGACCATGCGCACGGAGGCCATCACGTGCTTGGCGACCGCCGCGTCGACGAAGCTGCGGTACATGTTGATGTTGCGGTACAGCACGTTGTACTGCGGGTCCTGGTGCGCGCCGTTGACGCCCTCCTCGGCGAACATGACCGCCATCTCGGGACCGGCGACGCCGCTCACGTAGCTGTGGAAGTTGATCTCGCGTCCGACCTCGTCCTCGATCAGGTCGAGCGCCTTGCGCGTGAGGCGCACCTGCTTGCGCGTCACGGCGATCCCGCCGGTGCCCTCGGGCGTGCCCTCGATCAGTCCGTCGATGTGACTCTGGCCCGCGGTGCGGATGACCATCATGTGGTCGGCGCCGTGCCACGCCGCCATGCGCATGCGGCGGATGTCGTCCTCGACGCGTCCGGAGGCGATCTCGGTGGTGACGACGCAGTCCGGCTGCGGGTCGATGTTGTCGAAGTAGTGCGCGGCCGGGAGCGGGACGCTGTTCTTCAGCCCCTTGGAGGTCTGCGTGTAGTCGAACTCGAAGAGGTGCTGGTCGGCGACGGGCTCGCGCCAGTGCCACCCGCTGCGCCGGGGGCGATAGTGCTCCAGGCCCTCGAGCAGCTTGACGACGTCGAGCTTCTCGTTGGGACGCAGCGGCTGCATCGTGTCGTCGCTCACAGCGCGCCTCCCCATTTGGACTCGACGGTCTCCCAGCCGGTGCCGCCCGTGAGCGCGAGCCTCGCGGCGGCCTCGGTCACGCTGCAGCCCCACACCTCGGAGCAGTGCAGCACGACGTTGCCGGCCCCGTGCCCGAGCAGCCCGCGCTTCTCGCATCCGGAGACGACGGCCATGCACGTGAGCGAGTCGACGCCCATGCGCATGAGGACGCTGCGCTCGATGGACGGCGAGGTGTTCGTGCGCGCGAGCTCGACGAGCGGGTCGACGACCTGCTGCGCGAGTTCCCAGAACCGTGCCTGGAGCTGCTCGTCGGTCAGCCCCGCCAGGTGCTCTCGCGCCTGCCGGAAGGTGTCTTCGCGTGCCAAAGGATCAGGCCTCCTTGAGTGATGCGATGATCGCTTCGACGCTCTCGGCGTCGCTGTGCGTGTCGGCCGCGAGGAACTCGATGTCCTCGCTCGTGGGCGTGTAGCCCTCCCCCGCGTGGGCGAGGGCGTTGCGAACGTAGCTGCGTCGCATCTTGCCCATGTCGAAGTCCTTCGCGCGGATCTGCTCAGGACGCTCGGGGATGACGATGCTCGCACCGGGGACGCTCTCGGTCGGGTCGCCGGCGCGGACCTCCACGCCGTTGGCGCGGGCGAAGTTGAGCTGGGCCCAGTGGTGCTTGCCCGCTCCCGTGTACTCGGTCTCCTGGACGACGACGGTCGCGTCGCGCGGCAGGTCGCGCGCAAGTGACATCGCCGCGGCCATCGCGGTGTTGCCCGACGGCCCGCGCTCCAGGCCCTCGAGCTTGGCCATCGCCTCGGTGACGTAGAAGACCTCGCCCTGGGTGACGGTGAGGTAGCGGTCCATGTAGCGCAGGGACCGCGCGGCGTTGCGCGGCACGTCCGCGCGGTCCGGCCACGTGGCGAACGGCACGCCGAATCCCGTGTGGCCGGTCGTGAAGCTCTTGCGGTTGAAGTCGGTGTCGCTGGCCATGTGCAGGCCGGAGAGGTCGACGCTCGCGCTGACGATCTGCGTCGAGAGCGCGCCTGCGCGACGCAGCCCGCGGGCCGTGCCCGTGGTGTTGCCGCCGCCGGCGTGGGTGACGACCACGTGGGTCGGCGGCGCGCCGGTGGCCGCGGTCATCTCCTCGGCGAGCTCCCAGCCGAGCGACTCGATGCCGGAGATGCCGAAGGCCGAGTACAGCGAGGCCGCGAGGTAGCCGGTCTCGTCGAGCAGCTCGAGCATGTGCGAGAAGAGCTCCGGACCGACCGTCAGCTGCACGACCTCGGCGCCGAACGCCTCGCAGATGCGCGACTTCTCGATGATCTCGGGCTGACCGACGTGCCGGGAGTCGAACGCCTCCTGCACGATGATGCAGTCCAGCGACGCGCGCGCAGCCTGGCTCGATACCGCTGCTCCGTAGTTGCCGGAGGTGGCCGCGATCACTCCCGCGTAGCCCTTCTCCTTCGCCGCGTGGATGGAGATGCTCGCCCGACGGTCCTTGAACGAGCCGGCCATGTTGGCTGCCTCGTCCTTCACGAACAGGCGCGCGCCGTGGCCCGGCTCGGCGTAGGAACGGATCAGGTCGGTGAGGTTGCGCAGCTCCAGGAGCGGCGTCTTCCCCACCCCCGCGGCCAGCTGGATGCGGATGATGTCCTCGAGGGAGTAGCCGTGAGCGGCCATCATCCCCTCGTAGTCGAACGCGATCGGGCTGCGCTCGAAGTGTGCGTAGTCCATGCCCAGCGCGCGCTTCATGATCTCGCCCTTGCGGGCCAGGATCGCCTCGGTCCTGCCGGCCATGTCAGCCACCCGCCTTGCGGTAGGCGGCGACGCGGGCGCGCAGGTCCGGTCCTACCGCCGTGAGCTCCGGGGTCGGCTTGCCGAACGTGTGGAAGTAGCCCGGGTTGACCTCGAAGAGGGTGCCGGTCACCTCACGGCCGGTCATCGTCTCGACCGTCAGCTCGTCACCGACGGTGGCGGCGGTGCGGGCGAAGCCCTTCACCCACATGCGCAGCGGCTGGGCCGCGGTGTCCTCGGGCAGGTTGACGGCGCGGTCTGCCGGCTCGAGCAGGACGCGCTCGACCTCGACCCAGTCCCCCGCGGCGCAGCGTGTCGTGTCTTCCATGGCGACCCTCCCTAGACCGTGGGTGACCAGAAGCGCGGCAGCGGCATGTCGACCACGGTCACGATGCCTGGCCGCGCCGAGCCGATGAGCGGGAGGTAGTTCCCGATGCTGGCGTAGGTCCCCTTGCCGCCGGGGATCTCCGGGGTGTTGGCCAGGTGGATGTCGGGCTCGCCGACGATGTGGATGAAGTCGCCCGTGTCGATCCCCTCGAGGTGCGGATGGATCTGCTGCGGGTGCACGAGCTCGATCTTCAGCTCGCCCTTGCTGTAGGCGCGCGCGACGTGCCGGCAGCCGGCGACGTTGCCGGGAGCCACGTGGACGTGAGGAGTGGAGCGCTCGACGGTGCTGACGATCGGCTCGCGGGTCTCGACGATCTCGTCGATCTCCCATCCCAGCGCGTAGCCGATGAGCCCGATGGACTCGTGGAAGCCGATGTGGCCGACGATCGACCCGTCTGCGATCCCGGCCTCGAACTGCTCGACCGTGGTGCCCACACCCTGGCTCTGCATGACCGTGGGTCCGAACGGCGAGAGGTCGTTGATGCGCGAGGCCTCGATGCGGTCGATGCGCAGGCCGACCGAGCTCAGCATGATCGGCAGCGCGTCGAGTACGAAGCCGGGGTTGATGCCGGTCCCGAGGACGCTGACGCCGTGCTCGCGAGCGAGCGTATCGATGCGCGCGGCCCACTCGGGGTCGCTCGCCCACGGGTACGAGAGCGTCTCGGCGATGCCGATGACATCGCAGTCGGCCTCGATGGCGGCCGTGACCGGGCCGGTGATCTCGTGCAGGTTACTGGCGGTGAGGACGCACACGACGTCGGGCTTCAGCGCGAGCACGGCGGCGGAGTCGCTCGTGATCTTGACGTCGCAGTCGCGGCCGAGCAGGGCTCCGACCGTCATGCCCTCCTTGGCGGGACTGATGTCGATCGCGCCCACCAGTTCGATGTCCTGCGGACGATCGAGGACGAACCCGAGAAGCCCCTGGCCCATCATTCCCGTACCCCACACTGCGACCTTCATCATTCGGGATCCTCCTTGGCGGCATACAGAATCGCGCGGCTCCTATGCACGATACCGTGCGCAAGGCGTCAGCGACAGGGCGAACGGCGCCGGGGCGCTCCGTCAGGAGCCGGAAGCGCCCCTGTCGACCGACGTCGCGGACCTGCGTACGACACACGTACTACACGGAAACGCCCCACCAGGGGGACGCCTTGCCCACCGAGGAGCCTCAGCCTCGAGAGCATCAGGCCGCGGCGCGTTCCGCGAGGCATCGCTGAGGGAGGGGTGGCGAGAGATGAGACGAGGGGGACGCAGGAACCGACCGAGATCGGAGGTCGCTCTCGTCGCGGCCACCGCTCTCACCTCAGCGACGATGCTGCTCGCCTGCCTCGTCGTCCCCTTGCCCGCGACCGCGGCACCGTGGCGGGCAGGTCATGCTCCCTCCGCGCACGGCGGGAGCAACGGGACAGGGACCGCGTCACGGCCCCAACCTCCGCGCTGGTTCGCGCGCATCGAGAAGGCGGGCACGAGCGAGCCGCCGGCGTCCGCGGTCCGCGCCGCGATCGCGTTCCCCGCCGGCACCGAGGTGGGCTCCGCGACAGGGCAGGCGTGCCGCGCATGGACGCCGGACGAGTCGCGCGGTTCCTCTCTGGCACGGGGGCAGCCACGCGCGGATGCGCTGACGTAGCCCATCACACCGTGACAGAGGAGCCCTCATGCAGGTCATCCACATCATCACCACCGGTGTAGAGACCCCCGGTGACGTCGTGCTGGTCGAAGCCGTGCTCAGAATGCTTGCGGGGATCACCGAGGTGGCCGCAGTCCGCTCGCTGGGGCTGGTCTCAGTCCTCTACGACGAACGGGCGATAGCGCCACAGACCGTGCTTCGCGCCATCCGCTCCACGGGCTACGGAGCCCGCCTCGTCCGACCCGACAGCGCCCGGCGACGGCCGCTGCGCTCCGTGGCCTAGACGTCCGTCCCGGCGGGCTTCCGCGTCATCGTCGCGAGCCGGTTGCCGGCCACGATGCCGACCCCGACAGCGATCAGGATGACCGGCCACCAGCGGTCCCACCCCAGGTTGAAGAAGAAGATGCTGGCCACCGCGGTGAGGACCAGACCCCACACCAGGGAACCACCCGCCTGGGAACCGAACACTCCGGAAGCGCGGTAGGCTCGCCACACGTTCGCGAAGCTCGCCAGCGCGGCGAGGTAGATGAACAGCGACCACCAGTTCTCGGTCATCGTGATGTAGCCGCCCTGCTGCAGGAAGAAGATCACGCCCAGAACGATCAGCACGAGTCCCACGATCAGACTTCCGCCCTGCCCCTCCCCGCGCCGCATGCGGCCCGGTCCCCTTTGATCCTGCATCGTCTGCTGAGCCACGATCGCCACCTCTCCCGCACCGGTCGAACCCGCGTCCGTCGCGCCTCCACGCCCTCCACCCGATGATTCCCCATCGCGGGACCCTCCCGGCGGGCGGGTCGGCTGCTAGACTCGCGACATGTCCACATCCCGGTACCGCATGGCTGTCCTGATCATCGTCCTCGCGACGCTGGTGTTCGCGGCCGTCCTCGTCGAGGACGCGGGCGCGCGCTCCTTCGACCCGACCCGGACCGTCGACATGCTGTGCGGCGGGTCCAACTCGGGGCTCGCGCTGTTCACGGGCGCCCCGGCGACCGCCAAACTCACCGTCCATGCGCCGACCGCGCTGCGCCACATCGACGCTCCTCGCGACTGGGCCGCGATCGTCGATGCGCGCGCCCCGCGATTCCGCGGGCTGCGGCAGGCGTCGCCCAGCGTCACGACCACACCTCTCCGGCTCTGAGTTCGCGCCGCCTCGCGGCTGCGTCCTCTCCCGCCCTCCGGGTCGGCAACGCACCTCGTTGCCGAAGCCGCTGCGGCTCCCCGTCCCGTGACCGTGTCGCGGCTCCGACGCCCTGTTCGCGTCGGAGCCGGTGCGGCCGCCTGACCGGAGATACGCCTGCCGCTCGAACCGCGCACGCGCCGGCCCCTCGTTCTCGCACGTCCGGCCCCGGCGCGCCGAACCCGACGCCCGAAAGGACACCCCCCTTTGTTCACCACCACTCAGATCATCATCGTGCTCGGCCTCGCGGTCTTCGCGATCGTCGCCGCGATCGTGTTCGGCAGATTCGCCGCCGCGAACGAGGAGACCATGCGGGAGATCCGGGACGCGGATCGGATCGCCCCCGCTCCGAAGCCCCTGAAGCCACCGACCCGGCCCAAGCGCCACCGCTAGTCCGAAGGAGAGAGAGAACCATGAACCTCGACAAGACCCTCATCATCGTTCTGATCCTCGTGCTCGTGATCATGGGACCCAGCCAGCTGCCCAAGATCGCCCAGAGCCTCGGGAAGTCCGCGAAGGCCCTCAAGGACGGCCTGGAGGGCAGGCCCGACGAGGACGAGCCGGCGAGCGAGGCACCGGCGAAGGAGCGCGACACGCCCGCGGAGTAGCCGTCCGCGACGCATGCACACAGGCGGTCGAACTGCGCGAGGGCCCTCTCCGTCTCCCGGAGAGGGCCCTCGCTGCGGAACGATCCGGCCACGCCGGGGCCTACTCGTCGGGATCCGTCCTCGCGCCGTGAGCGCGCGCGTAGTCGGCCATTCTGCGGTCCTGTCTGTCGATGTGGTCGGTGAGCCACGCACTCAGGTAGTCCAGCAGCGCGCCGGTGTCGGTCGTCCATCCGCGCCGGAAGTCGATCGCCATGGTAGCGGCCTTGTCCCTGAACGCCCGATGCTCGGCGACGTGCCCGGCGAGCTCCTCCTTCGGGTAGGACACCCGGTCCATGAGCGCCTCTTCGGTCGCGAAGTGGACCTCGGCGTACTGGCCGAGCCGGTCGATGACATCCATCACCGAAGCGGTGTCGCCCGGGTCCAGCGCCACGAGGTCACCGCACATCACATAGAAGGCCCTGTGCTGCTCGTCGACCAGCGGCTCACCCGTCTCGAGCGTCGGATCCCAATCGATGCCGCTCACATGTGTCCCTTCGTCCGTATCGTCGGCGCGCGTGGACGCCATTCTGCCCCCGGGCGCCGTCCGACGCCACCCGCGGCGCGTGCGTGACGTCAGCCGCCGAGCAGCGTCACGACCACCTCATGATCGCCGGCACCCTCCAGCGGCACCCGCTGATCCGGTACGTCGTGACCGTCGAGCGTGACGCGCGCGACGCCACGGTTGACGCCGCGGGGGTTCTCGACGCGGATGCGCCAGACCCCGCCGGCACGGCGCACGGTCATCTCGTACCCCGGCCACGCCTTGGGGATGCACGGGTCGACGACGAGCGTCTCGTGGCCGTCTTGGTCCTCCACGCACAACCCGAGCAGGTTCTCGAGTGCGACGCGGTAGTACCACGCCGCTGCGCCCGTGTACCACGTCCAGCCGCCGCGCCCGACGTGAGGGGCGACCGCGTAGACGTCGGCCGCCAGGACGTAGGGCTCGACCCGGTATCGCGCGACGGCCGCCCGGTCCAACGAGTGCGAGACCGGGTTGAGCATGCTGATGAGCCCGAAGGCCTCGTCGCCATCGCCCTGCATCAGGTACGCGAGGATCACCCATGCCGCGGCGTGCGTGTACTGGCCACCGTTCTCACGGACGCCCGGGACGTAGCCCTTGATGTAGCCGGGGTCCTTCTGCCACGTGTCGAAGGGCGGGTCGAGGAGCGCGATGAGGCCGTCCTCCCGGCGGACCAGCTTCTCCTGGACGGCCTGGAGCGCATCCTCGGCGCGCTCCGCGTCGCCCAGCCCCGAGATCGTCGCCCAGGCCTGCGCGATGGCGTCGATGCGGCACTCGAGCGACTCCCTCGAACCCAGCGGGGTACCGTCGTCGAAGAACGCGCGGCGGTACCACGCGCCGTCCCACCCGCTGTCCTCGGCGGCCTTGGCGAATGCGGCCGCCTGCCGGGTGTAGCGATCCGCCCGGTCGCTCTCTCCCCGCCCGGCGGCGATCGGAGCGAACTTCTCGAGGACCGAGCCGATGAACCACGCGAGCCAGACGCTCTCGCCGCGTCCTTCGTACCCGACGCGGTTCATACCGTCGTTCCAGTCTCCCCCGCCCATCAGGGGCAGCCCGTGCTCGCCGACACCCAGTGAGCACTCGATCGCGCGCACACAGTGCTCGTAGACGTCGGCGCTCTGCTCAGAGGCGGGCGGCTGGACGTAGGCGTCCTCCTGGTCGCGCGCCAAGGGCTGTCCGTCGATGAAGGGAGTGACCTCCCCAAGCACGGTCTCGTCACCGGTCACGCGCAGGTACTCGGCGACCACGAACGGGAGCCACAAGCGGTCGTCGGTCATGTGGGTCCGCACGCCGCGACCCGAGTAGGGCTGCCACCAGTGGAGCACGTCACCCTCGGGGAACTGGCGCCGCGTCGCCTCCAGTATCTGCCCGCGGGCCATCAGCGGTCGGGCGACCAGCAGCGCGAGTACGTCCTGCAACTGGTCGCGGAAGCCGAGCGCCCCGCTGCTCTGATAGGCCGCCGTTCTGCCGAGCACCCTGCACGAGGTCACCTGGTACAGCAGCCAGCGGTTGAGCATGAGATCGAGCCCCGGGTCGGGGGTCGTCACCTGGACCGTCGAAAGGAGCTCGTCCCACCGCCCCGTGGCCTCCGCGAGCGCCCGCGACACGGCACCCGGCGCGCGATACGCCGCGACCAGCTCCCGCGCGCGCTCGAGCGTCTCGGTCTGGCCCAGCAGGAAGACGGTCTCGTTCTCGGAATCGGGTGCGAGCTCGACCTCGACCATCAGGGCGCCGCAGTTGTCGTGATAGCGGCCGGACGCACCGCCCAGGCCCTTCCGATGCATCGCCGCCGGGTCCGCGGGGCGGCCGTTGCGCCCCACGAACTCCGTGCGACTCGCCGTCCACGATTGCAGGGGGCGATCGCACGCCAGGAACGCCGGACGGCCCGGGAAGTCCTGGTTGAACCAGTTATGGGCCGTGAGCATGTCGGCCTCGGGATCGAAGCGCGTCACCACCCGCTGCTGCGCCGCCGAGCGCGAGGAACCGAGCGCCCACTCGACGAAGTGCGTGATCGTGAGCCGGCGCGGGCGGTCCGTCGTGTTGCGCAGCTTCACACGGACGATCCGCACGGGGTCGTCGGCCGCGACGAACCACTCGAGCGTGATCTCGACGCCGTGGGAGGCGTGGCGGAAGGTCGTGCAACCGGGCGAGTGCGTGATCGTGTAGGTGCCCGGAGCGCGGGCCGGGAGCGGCGTCGGGCTCCAGAACTCGCCCGTCTCTTCGTCGCGCAGGTAGAAGTTCTCGCCGGAGCCGTCGCTGACCGCGTCGTTGTTCCACGTCGTGATGCGGTTCTCATGGCTGTTCATAGCCCAGGTGCAGCCGACGCCGGCCTCGGACACCAGGCACCCGAACTCCGTGCTCGCCATGACGTTGATCCAGGGCGCCGGGGTGTTCCCCCCATCCGTCAGGACGATGACGTAGTCGCCGCTGTCCGGGTCGAAGCCGCCGATCCCGTTGTCGAACAGCAGGCGGGCTCGGACGGGGCTTCTCAGCAGGTCGAACACGGGATCGCTCACCGGCACCAATGCTTCGGGTGGCCGGGGCCTGCGCCTGCGCCGGTCGAGCTGCAGTTCGATGGTCCCTCCGTCGCCTTCGAGTACCGCGCGAGCCGCCGATACCAGGAGGTTCAGGACGTCCGGGTGCATCTGGTCCGCGCGCCGCAGGAAGACGCCACCCGGCTTGTCCAGCAGCTGCAGCGCGTGCCCCGTCCTCATGAGCATCCGCAGGCGGTCGTCGAGCTCGTCGCTGTAGCCGCTCGGCTTCGTGTTGAGCACGACGAGATCGACGAGCAGGCCCTTGTGGCGCCAGTACTGATGGGCCAGCAGGGCGCGGCGCACGAGCGGCGCGTGCTCCACCTCTTCGACGCGCACCAGCAGGATCGGGTGGTCGCCGGAGACCCCGAGCGACCACAGGCCGTTGACCGGAAGCTCGTTCTCGCGCGGTGTCTCGATCTTCAGCGGAGAGTACGGATCGGTGAGCAGGAGACGCGACGCGAGGCGCTCCAGAGCGATCGACTCGTCCGGCGAGATGCCCAGGTCGCGGAGCTCCACCTGCGCCGCGGTCCAGGCGAGGTCGATCGCGCGCTGCGCGCTGCCCGGGTCGTGGTACTTCTCGGTCAGGTGGACCGCCTGCTCCCGCGTGTCCGCGGCGCCCGTCACGTACACCACGCGCGCGCTCTCGCCGGGGCCGATGTCGATCCCGCTGCGGATCGCGGCGCACGGGTCGAGCACGGCGCCGACGCCACCGGCGAGATCCCCGCCGGTCTCGACGGCCAGCGGACGGTCCGGACCGCGCAGCCGCCCGAGGAACGCGGCGCGATCGGTCTCGAACGTCGGCGTACAGACCTCGGTATCGCAAGCGACCAGGTGCAGACCCCACGACCGGCGCTCCTCCGCGCTGCGCGGTCGCCGCGTGAAGAGGACGGCGTTCGTGTCGGGCAACGACTCCGTCTCGACGAAGAGGTTGGAGAAGGCGCGGTGCGCCTGGTCACCCATCTGCGTCGTCATGGCGATCTCGAGGTACGAGGTGACCTCCAGCCTCCTGCGCGTCTGCCCACGGTTCGTGAACGTCAGGCGGCGGATCTCCACGTCGTCCTCGGGAGATACCGCGACCTCGAGTGCAGTCTCGAGATCGCCGTCGAGGCGGCGGAACTCCGCCTTGTCGGAGGCGAAGGAGACGCTGTACTCGTCTGGCTTCTTCGGCCACGGGTTGTGCGGCATGGAGAAGACCTCGCCGCTCGCCGTGTCGCGCACGTAGAAGAACGTGCCCCAGCAGTCGCGCGTGATGTCCTCGCGGTACCGCGTGACGGAGAGACCGCGCCACCGCGAATACCCACCACCGCCGTTGGTGACCATGACCGAGTAGCGGCCGTTGGACAGGAAGCGCGTCGACGGCGCGGGCGTGTCGGCCGTGCGGTAGGTCCGCGTGACCGGGGCCTGCAACTCGCGCACCGACCGGACGAAGGCGACCTCCTCCGTGTGCGGCGTGAGCATCTCGACGCCCCGGGGGACGCGCTCCTGCAGCAACAGGTCCGCGGAGGCCACCATCGGGTTCGAATGGAAACGTTCTCGCATCTTCTCGTCGGTCAGCTGGTTGACCAGGGCGATGAACGCCATGCCCTGATGGTGCGCGAAGTACGCGCGCACGACCGCCCGCCGCTCTCCGGCGGGCACGCGCCCCGCCGTGTAGTCGACCGATTCGTAGTACCCGTAGCGGCCCTCGGCCCCCTGCGCGGAGAACTCCTCGAGCCCCGCCACGACCGAGGCCGCGTCGATGGGCAGGGCGAGGAGCGCGGCGTAGGGAGCGACGACGACATCGTCGGCGAGGCCGCGCTTGAGGCCGAGTCCGGGGACCCCGAACGCCTGGTACTGATAGGTGAGCTCCGCATCCTTGGCGTTGAAGGCGGACTCCGACACGCCCCACGGCACGCCGCGCTCGGCGGCGTACTGGCGCTGGCGTTTGACCACCGTGCGGTAGGTCTCGTCCAGGATGGTGCCCGGCCACGAACGCATCACGAGCAGCGGCATGAGGTACTCGAACATCGAGCCCGACCAGGAGACGAGCGCGCGTCCGGTCCCCGCGTCGGTCAGCTGCCGCCCGAGACGGAACCAGTGGGCCTGCGGCACGTCGCCTTTCGCCACAGCGAGGAAGCTGGCCACGCGCGCCTCGCTCGCGAGCAGGTCGTAGAAGGACGAGTCGAGACGTCCTTCGGTCAGGTTGTATCCGATCGAGAACAGCAGGCGGGACTCGTCGAAGAGCATCGCGAAATCGGTATGCTCCCACATCTCCCGGGCGATGTCCGCGGACAGCCGGACCCGGGCGAGGAGCCCCACGCACACGCCGCGGCCCTCGCGGATGCCACGGCCGACGTTCGCGGCCCACACGCGCGTCTCGTCGGAGTCGGCGTCGGACGCAAGGTCATCGAGGGCCGTGAGCACGCGATCCAGGCCCTCGGCCAGACCGACGAGCGAGGGGACGAACTGCAGCAGAGGGCGCAGGTCCGAGCGGAGGCGTGCCTCGGCAGGCGCGTGGCCGAGGAGCTCGGCCCACGGCGCGAGCTCCCGGAGCAGCCGGGTGGGCCCGCGCACGGCCCGCACCGCGTCCAGGCACGCCGCGCGGACACGCTCGAGGGAGGTCGTCGGCCACAGAGGAGCGCCCTCCTGAGCCTCGGCCGGAGTGGGCCCCTCCAGCGCCTCCAGGGCCATCTCGATGTCCGACGCGCCGGCCGAAAGGCGCTCGAGCAGGCCGTTCCAGCCGCCGAGGTCCCTCGGATCTTCGGACACATCGAGCGTGCGCGACACGGTGTCGAGGGCCTCCCGCAGGTCCCGCACGACGTCGGCCGGTCCGAGCGACTCACGCTCGACCTGGAGGTCCTCGAGCGCGAGCGCGAGCGTGTCACGGGCGCCATCGACCAGCTGGCGTCCCAGCAAAGGCGCCTCGGTCGCCTCCAGCAGGCCGACACGCAGCGTCACCAGATGCCCGGCGAGGTTGCCCGAGTCGACCGTTGAGACGTACGAGGGACGCAACGGCAGCAGTGTCTCGATGTCGTACCAGTTGTAGAAGTTGCCCCGGTAGCGCTCGAGGCCCGCCATGGTCCCGAGGGTCACCTCGACCAGGTCGTTGAGCTCCGCCATACACACGTAGCCGAGGTCGTAGGCGCCGAGGCACGCGAGCAGTTGCAGGCCGAGGTTCGTCGGCGAAGTGCGCCACGCCACCTCGCCCTTCGGGTCCTCCTGGAAGTTGTCGGGAGCCAGGTGGTGGCCGTGAGCGGTCACGAAGGTATCGAAGAACCTCCACGTCTTGCGCGCGGCGCGGCGGAGCGACCGCACCTGCTTCGCGGAGAGGTCCGCCACCTCGGCAGCGATCGGCTCGGAGACCCGCCAGGCGACCATCGGACCTGCCAGCCACAGCGCAGCGAAGACGACCGCCATCGCGAGCCGCTGAGGATCCAGACCCGTCCCGACCGCCAGCAGAAGGATCGCCACACCCGCAGGGGGCCCCATCGCGCGCCAGTACGCCGACGGTATCCGTCCGACGCTGCGCTCCGCCTCGGCGGCGGTCACCCACTCGAGCAGGTGCCGCCGGCTCACCAGCATGCGCCACAGGGTGCGGACGATCGCGTCGCTCATGAGGAACGCCTGATGCGGCAGGACCGCGAGCCCGAACAGGCCCCGTACGGAATCGGTGCGGAAGTCGCGCAGGATCTCCGGCACCTGCGATTGGAGGGTCACCCGCCGCGACCGCGTGATCACCGAGTCGGCCAGGGAGAAGTACGCAGGGAACAGGACGACGAGCGGCAGGAAGAGCGGCCAGGCGGTCGCCCGGTCCGGCAGGACCAGCCACCCGACGGTGAACAGCGCGAGCGTCAGCGGGGCGACGAGCGAGCGCCTCAGGTTGTCGACGATCTTCCAGCGATGCAGGATCGAGAGCGGGTTCCGGACCGTGCCGCCGCCCTCGGTGCGTACGTTCACCCCGAGGAACGGCAGCGTCTGCCAGTCGCCACGGACCCACCGGTGCTGTCGCTTCGTGCTCGAGAGGTAGTTGGCCGGCATGTCGTCGACCACTTCGACGTCACTGGCAAGGGCGGTGCGCAGGAAGCAACCCTCGATGAGGTCGTGCGACAGCATCGCGTTCTCGAGGAACGTGCCGTGCAGCACCCCGAGGAAGACGTCGACCTCGAAGATGCCCTTGCCGGTGAACGACCCCTCGGTGAACACGTCCTGATAGGTGTCGGAGACCGCGTTCGCGTACGGGTCGACGCCGGTGCCGCTCGAGTACATGCGAGAGAACTCCGACCTCTGCGCACCGGGCAACGACATGTCCACCCTCGGCTGGATCAGGCCGTAGCCACGACGGACGCGAGCGTCTCCGGGGTTCCATCGGGCGCGGTTCAGAGGGTGGGCGATGGTCGCGACAAGGCGCTTCGCGGAGTCACGCGGCACGATCGTGTCCGCGTCCACCGTGAGCACGAACGTGACGCCCCTCAGCCACTCCGCGTCGCCCATGCGCGTGTGGATCGACGTGTCCTGGCCGTTGCGCAACTCCCACACGAACTCGTCGAGGAAGCCGCGCTTCCGCTCCCAGCCCATCCAGGCCTGCTCGCTCTCGCTGAACCGGCGGCCTCGCAGCGCCAGGTGGAAGGGACGCTCCCCCGCCTCCACGGCGTAGCGCGCGTTCAGCTCCTCGATGCCGCGCTGGGCCGCCTCAGCGACGAGCTCGTCCCCAGGGGCGTGCTCGGACGAGGCGAGCGTCGGGTCGCCGAGGAACGCGAAATGGATGTTCGGGTCCCGGTTGGCCAGGTAGGCGACCTCCAGGTTGTCGATCACCGCCTGCACGTGGGGCACAGAGAGCAGCAGCGAGGGCACCAC
Organism: Coriobacteriia bacterium; assembly: GCA_025361505.1. Taxonomy (GTDB): domain Bacteria; phylum Actinomycetota; class Coriobacteriia; order Anaerosomatales; family PALSA-660; genus PALSA-660. The sequence continues at coordinate 8,851 of JANYKZ010000073.1, read as the reverse complement.
GACGACCGTCCGATGCTCGTCCGGAACCGGCGTGAGCGGATCGAGCTTGGGAAGGGGTCTCGGCGGGAACACTGCGGCGGCCAAGCGGTTGGTCAGCGCGAGTCCCAGGTCCGAGACCGGGATCAGCCCTATGAGCAGGATGGCTGCGAGGGGCCAGCCGCTGACGCCCTGGGAGGTCGCGTAGGCGGCGAGCCCCGCGCCGAATCCGACGGTCGCAAGAGACAGCAGGCCCCAGTAGAAGGTCCGCCGGAACCGGAGGGGCCCGCTGAACACCCGCTCGCGAGTGCGCAGCCGGTAACCGATCTCGTGCTCCAGGTCGTAGCGTCCTGCGCTGATCAGCCAGTAGCCCACGTGCCCGCGCACGTCGTCTCCGGCGTCGGCGGCCAGAGACTCGCGGCAGCGCGCCACGATCCTCTCGGCGAGTTCGATCTCTCCTGTCGCGGACCGCTTCGAGAGCTCCTCGAGAGCGTGCCGGTAGCGGTCGCGGCTCTGGAAGTCCATCTGCGCGTAGGCGCCGACCGGATCGGTCCTCAAGACGCGTTCGACGCGACTGACGTCCTCGAAGAAGTCGCTCCAGTCCAGCGCGTCGAGGAGCCGGACGGAGCCGATCGCGTTCGCGATCGAGACCTGGTCCGCGGCCTGGCGACGCTGGTGCACGATCCCCTCGCGCTCGAGGTTGATCGAGAGCGAGGACAGGCGCCCGGCCAGCCATGAGTTGACCACCTCGGACGCGACCTCCGCGCCCTGGAGGCGCTGCGCCAAGCGAAGCAGGAAGATGGGAGAGTCCCGCCGCTGCTCGCTCCCGATCCGGGCGAGCAGGCCCGGCAGCGAGTCGGGGTCGTCCTGCTCGGCGATCGTGAAGCGCTCGGCCCATGCGTCCGCAGCGTCCTCGTGCAGGTGCGACTCGACGACGCTGCGCGAGAGCCGCCGCAGGTTCTCGACGAGGGCGATGCGGAGCATGATCGGGACCGCCCAGCACTCACCGATGGCGAGTGGCGTGACTTCCTGGTACGCCTCGATGAACCCCAGCAGCACGGAGACGTCCAGACGCGAATCGCTGCGCGCGATGAGCGAGACCACCGCCTGATAGACCCTCGGAAGTCCCGCGAACGGGCCCGCGTCGAGGCGGGGAAGCTCGATGCCGTAGCGCGGCGGCAGGTCCTCCCGGACCTCACGCAGTTGTTGCTCGATCAGGTAGTAGTTGTCGAGCAGCCACTCCCCGGCCGGTGAGACCGCCCGGGGGCCGCGCGCGGCCTTGTTCAGCTGCGCGTTGTCGCCGGCGAGGTCGCGAGCCGCGCGTTCGATGAGTGAGATGAGCGGAGTCGTCAGGATGAAGCCGCCCGTGACCGTGCCCTGCCCGGCGGCGATACGCCGTGCCTCGTCGGCGAGACGCTCCGGCCCCAGCAGTTCGTCGCGGAACGGCTCGTCGGGAACGGGGTCGAGCCGGGCCGTCGCCGGTCCGGGCATCGGTCCTCCTAGGGTCTGAGTTCGGGGGGTGTCACGTGGCGCGATGCGCGGTTCCTACCCTACACCTGTGGTGGGAGTATTCCCCACAGGGCGCGATGCGGATGGCCCGTTCCGGCGGGATGCGTACAATCCTCGGCGAGGAGCTGAACGGCGGGACGCGAGGAGCACACGAACATGTTCGGATTCGGCGTCAGGACGATCACGACGACACAGCTGGCCGAGCGCCTGCGAGCCGGCGCCCCCGTGCTGATCGATGTGCGCGAGCCTTCCGAGTTCGCAGCCGGACACGTTCCGGGCGCGCGCAACGTCCCGATGAGCAGCCTCGAGGCCGAGGTCCCCCGCCTCGATCCGGGCGCCGAGACGTTCATCATCTGCGAGAGCGGGCGCCGCAGCGCCACCGCCGCCAGACAGCTGAAGCGAGCCGGCTTCACCGACGTGTTCAGCGTCACGGGCGGCACCGCCGCGTGGCGCGGAGAACTCAAGCGGTAGCGCTCCGAATGGCCGCGGCCCTCTCGTCGCACCACGGAGAGGGCCGCTTGGACGTTCGATGGTATCGCGCAGGAGCTACTCCGAATCTGCGTGCTCCCAGTCCCGAGAGCGGCTCTCCCCGCCCTCGTCGCACCGGCATTCCGGCATGCCGTCCCCGTGGTGGTGGTGCATCCCGCCCATCATCCCCATCGGGCCCATCATGCCGCCCATCATCATCTTCTTCCGCATCATCATCGGGCCGCCGCATTCGCCGCCGCCGTGCATGCCGTGCATCCCCTGCATGCCCGCACCGTGCATGATGGCCCTCCGACGGCCGATCCCGATCCCGAGCATCAGGCCGAACATGAGGGCGAAGAACGCGAACGGCGCCGGGATCAGCGGGATCCCCGCGGGATAGTGGAACGAGTCGTCCATCGTGCGTCTCCTCTCGTGGTGGGTACCGACACTACGTACCCGCCTCCAGCGAACCGCTCACGGGCGGGCGCAACTAGTCCTCAGGCGACTCCATCCGTTCGACCCAGTCCGCTCGCCACGTCGGCGGCTCGAAGAACGGCGCGAAGAAGTCGATCCGCCGTGTGATCTTGCCTTCCCTGATGGTCGTGAACGTGACGATGTACCACTGCGAGCCGTCAGGGTAGACCGCCTTCACATAGCTCGCAGCCTGGTCGCCCCCCTCGACCCTCACGACGTTGAACGTCGGGGTCATCAGGTAGTGGGACTCCTGGGCGAAGATGTAGGGGTAGCTCTGGATGCCGAGCGCGGGGGTCTTGCCGATGCCCGGCATGGATTCGAGGATCTTCCTGAAGTTCGTCGCGCCGCACACGCGTTCACCCGATTGCGGGATCTCCTGGACGAAGTCGGGTGCGAGTACCTCATCGAGCCGATCGACGGCACCGGTCCTCATGATCTCCGTCATGAGCTCGAGGACCTCCCGGCTTTCCGGCATGCTGTCTGAGACCGCCATCATCTCGTCCTCTCACTGTGCGCCGCGGGGTAGCGACGCTTCCCGGATCATCGTCGCCTGCGACGCGCTCGTGTAGCGGTCCAAGGACGTGACCTCCTGTGGGGTGAACACCCGCTTGCGCAGCAGCTCGAGCGCGATCCGATGTGCCTCGAGCAGCGCCTCCAGGGCAGCCGAACGCGCTCGTCCCGGCAGAGAGGGCTCGCCGGCGACCTGCGCATAGCCCCCTTGACCGAGGTAGGCCATCACGAGTGCCTGCAACTCGTCCGCGGGGAGCCAGGTGGAGAGTTCCGGGAGCAACTGGTCGTACGATGCCCGGCTCAGCGGACCGAACATCCCGTACTCGAGCGCGGTGAAGATCGCGAGCTGGTTCGCGCCGAGCTCGAAGTAGACGGCCCGGCCGGCGTTGCGGGCACGCCTGCGTGCGTCCCTGCGCTGGATGTAGATGCCGACGAACAACCAGCCGATGACCCCGACAAGGGTGCCGGTAAGCCCGATGAGCAGCTGCTGGATCGGAACCATGGCCCACGACCTCCCGGGACATCCACGCTCGGCTACCGCGTTTGTTCCCCGAGCGGGCCATCTGACGCATCGACAGGGAGACGTGGGGACGGAGCATCCTCGCCGCTGCGCGCTCCGCCGGGGACGGAGTACGATTCAAGCCTGCTTCGGGCAGGAACACGTCGCTCGACCCGGCGACGCGCCTCGACAGAAAGGCGAGACAGTGTCCCATCTCCTCCAACCGCTCTCGGTGCGCACCCTTCACCTCAAGAACAGGCTGGTGATGCCGCCCATGGCCACGGCGAAGGCCAGCCCCGACGGGAGCATGACGGCCGCTCTGCTCGCCTACTACGACGAGAAGTCCAGCGGAGGGGCCATCGGCTTGGTCATCACGGAGCACTGCTACGTCACCAGGCAGGGCATGAACCGGGTCGGGCAGCCCTCGATCGCGGATGACGGCACGCTCGACGGATGGCGGGAGATGACCGCCGTCATCCACCGCAACGGGTCGAAGGCGGCCATGCAGATCAACCATTCTGGTGGCGCCTGCAGCACGGCGACGACGGGGCTCGAGGTGGTCTCAGCGTCGGACATCGCCAGCCCCACGGGGCCGGGCGAGATTCCGCGTCCCCTCACGCGTGACGAGATCGCCGCCATCGTCGGGCAGTTCGCCGCGGCTGCGCGGCGCGTGAAGGAAGCCGGGTTCGACGGTGTGGAGATCCACGCCGCCCACGGGTACCTCCTCAACCAGTTCTTCTCGCCCCTGACCAACAAGCGGACCGACGAGTACGGCGGCGATGTCCTCGGCAGGATCCGCATACACCTGGAGGTGATCGTGGCCGTGCGCCGCGCTGTCGGCGACGACTTCCCGATCCTGCTACGCCTCGGCGCCCGCGACTACACCGATGGCGGCACACGGATCGAGGACAGCGTCGTCGCGGCGTCCGCGTTCGAGCGGGCCGGGGTCGACATACTCGACATCACCGGAGGCCTCACCGGCTATATCCGGCCGGGGCACGATGAGCCTGGCTACTTCGCCGAGCTCACCGAGGCCGTCAAGCGCGTGGTCTCCATCCCGGTCATGCTCACCGGCGGCGTCACGCAGGCTGAGCAGGCCGAGCAGCTGCTCGTGGACGGCAAAGCCGACCTCATCGGTGTGGGCCGCGCGATCCTGAAGGACTCCGGATGGGCGCAGCGTGCGATCCGCGCGATGCAGCCGTAGTGACGAGCGCAAAGGAAGTGAAAGAGATGGCCACGCAGAGGGATCCGCTCGATCCGTCGCTCGAAAGCGGGAGTTCGAGTGCCGCTGACATGACTGCGAGACTGGAGGGGTTCGCTCCGGGCATCAGCTGGAGCGTCCGCATGGCGTCGCGGGACGCGATGCCCTCAGGCAGGATCTACATCGTCAACGGTGCGCCCGGGCCGAAGGGCCCGATCGTGTCTCTCGACACAGCGGAACGCACGGCTGCGCGGGTCACGGAGGAGTTCGGGCACGGCGACATGTGGGTAGAGGTCGAGGCCTCCGGGGACGAGGAAAGGCGAGCGTACGTGGTCGACGGCGTCGGCGGCCGCACGTGGGGCCCGGTACGGCCCGGCAGCAACATGGGATGGACCGAATACGGCAGCCTCATCACCTAGACCCGCCGCTCAGTTCGCTCCGGGTATGGTCGCGGTGTTGTCGGCCCCCTGCGACTCCCAGAAGCCCGCGAAGTTCGTGTTGTCCGACACTTCGATGCCGGTGACCCACTTCGCCCACTTGTAGCCCAGTCGGTCCTCCGCCACGACTTGGAACGGGAAGCCCCGCTCGGGCGGCATCACGACGCCGTTCATGCGATACGCGAGCAGGAGGTCGCGCCCGACCACGTAGTCGAGCGGCAGCGATGTGGAGTACCCGTCCGCACATCGGAAGATGACGATCTTGGCCGTCGCGTCGTAGCCGGCCCGGGTGAGAAGGTCCCTGATGAGCACGCCCTGCCAGAGGTAGGTCACCGACCATCCCTCGACGCAGTGCAGCGTCGTCACCTTCTCGTACGCCGGCATCGCCGTGATGTCGGAGTACGCGATGGAGAGCGGCTTCGCGACAAGTCCGGTCACGGCGAGTCGGTACGTCTTGAGGTCGACATACTGAGGGCCCTTGATCGAGTTCTCGGGCTCCGCGCTCACCGCGTCGAGCCGCTTGCCCTTGTAGCTGCGGACCTCCACGCTGCCGAGCTTCGATACGGGCGGCGCGGTCGTCAGTTGCGAGCCTGACGTCGTCACGTTGGACGCCGCGGGCGGAACCGGCGCCGTGCGGGGCGGGGCGGTCCGCCGGCAGCCCGTGAGCGAGGGGATGATGAGCAGGAGCGCGAGCGCCACGGCCGTCATGTGCCGTCTTCCCGCGAGGATCGTCTCCGATCGTCTCATGAGAGCCCCCCTCTATCGGGTCACGAGCTCCGCGTCGGCCGCCGGCTCAGGATCGGTGTATGGTCGCCGCGACTCGGAGGCCGAGTCGACGCGCGAGAGCAGAAAGACCCCTGAGATCGCCACCGCCGCGGCCACCACCATCCAGAACGCGGCCCAGAACTCGATGTTCGCCGCCTCGCCCAGCACCGTCATGCCGAATACCACGGCAACGACGGGGTTGATGACGGTGAGCGCACCTACGACCGTCTCGGCGGGGCCCGTGGCGTACGCCTGCTGGAGCATCCATCCGCCCCGCGCCGAACCGATGACCAGAGCGGCACCGATGACCAGGAGCAGCGGATTGTGCAGCCAGTCGGCCTGCCTGATCAGGTCCGCCGAGGTCCTCACCAGCGCGGACTCGAGGCCGTAGAAGAATGCGCCTCCCGAGGCCCAGAAGAAGCACCTGAGCGACTCACGCCCGCGTGTACCGAGGAAGCCGAGTCCCTCGGCGGCGAGATAGACCACGACGAAAGCGGTCGCGACCCGCCATGGGTCGACCTGGGCACGAGTCGACGCGTTGGTCGCGGCCAAGAGGATGAAGGCAACCGTGCCGACGAGCGTCTGGCCCACCGCGATCCACTTGATCCGCGGGATCTTGACGTGGTTGATCCTGGCCGAGAAGAGCACCGACCACGGGACCGCAAGGATGCCGACGGGTTGCACCACGGTGACCGGAGCGAGGATCAGGCCGACGACGTTGAGAGCGGAACCGAGGCCGGCAAGGACGAGCCCCGCCAGCCAGCGCGGAGCGCGCACGACCGCCCACAGGTCCTTGAGGCCCATACGCTTCTTGTTGAGGTTCTCCCCCACCTGCTCGCCGACGGCGTAGCCCTGCACGGTGGAGCCGCCGGCGAAGAGAAGCGACGCGACGATCGCCACGACGATCGCCAAGGTGATGTTCCAAGTCATGCGGTGCCAATCCACTCGGCGACCCCACGCGGCCGCTCTCTGGTCTCGGCGGCCGGCTGCCGGGCTCGGACGGATGACCGTCAGGGCTGCGGCGCGGGTGGCGGCGAGCGGACATCGTACCCCTCCACACGCGTCAAGTCTGCGGCAACGGCCGCCATCCGTCCACGAGCGCTGTCGGGTTGCACCGCCCGCGACTGGGCACAAAGAAGGGGAACAGCCGTTTGTGTCCGCCGGTCCATGGGAGGCGAAGATGGTCAAAGGGTTCAGGGACTTCATCTTCAGGGGCAATGTCGTCGATCTTGCCGTTGGCATCGTGATTGGCGTCGCGTTCGGGGCGGTGGTGAACTCGTTCGTCGCGAACCTCATCATGTCGCCGATCGGCGCGGTCTTCGGCAAGCCCAGCTTCGACGCGCTGATGATCGGGCCCTTCAAGTACGGGGCGTTCCTGACCGTGCTCGTCCAGTTCCTCATCGTCGCCGCCGCGATCTACTTCGCTGTGGTGATGCCGATGAACGCGGTCATGAAGAAGCGTGGCCTGGTCAAGGAACCGCCTGCGATGCGTGACTGCCCGTCCTGCCTGCAGAGCATCCCGGCAGCGGCGTCGAAGTGCATGTACTGCACCGTCGACCTCGAGCCGCTTCCCTAGGCGTCCACAGGTCCCATCGCCCCGCACCGGACGGCCTTGGAGCGCACGGTAAGAGGGGCCCCGGGCGATCCCGGGGCCCCTCTTACCGTCATACAGACCCGCAGGCCTACCTCCAGGTCACCTTCGCGGCAGACGACGCGGACGCGCCATACGTCGAAGTCCCCGCGAACCGGACCTGCACGTAGTAGGTCCCGCGGCCCGAGGGATGGTAGGAACACGACCAGTGATGGCCGCTGAAGGTGATCACGGTCGTGACGCGCTTCCAGATGCTCGTTCCCGACTTCCTGACGTAGACGCCTATGTGGGTGCCGTTCGGCACGTTCGGCGAGATCGTGCCGTGGAAGAGCACGGGGCGTCCCCGCACACTGCTGGAGCGAGCGGCGACCAGGCTCAGCCGGGTCGTGATGAGCGTCGACGCGAAGGTCGCCGTGACGCTGTGGTTCGCGGACACGTTGAGGTCCCTGCGGGTCGCGGTGGTGACGCCGTCACTCCAGCTCACGAAGTGGTAGCCCGTCGCGGGGACCGCGGTCACCGTGGCGCCGTTGCTGCCGAACTCCACGGTCTGGGTGCTCAGACCGCTGATCGTGCCGTGTGCGCCCGCCGCATAGGTCAGCGTGAAGGTGTCGGGAGCGAACGACGCCGACACGCTCAGCGCGGCGGTGACGTCCGTGTCCGTGCGTGACGCGGTGGTGACACCGTCACTCCAGCTCACGAAGTGGTGGCCGGTCGCGGGGACCGCGGTCACCTGCGCTCCGTCGGCGCCGTAGTCGACCATCTGCGACGACGGGCCGGTGACGGTGCCGCCCGTGCCCGCCGTGTAGTCCAGCGTCAGGCGGTCGACCGCAAAGGACGCGGAGACGCTCACGTCGCCGGTCACTCCCGCGTCCGTCCGGGCGGCTGTCACTACGCCGTCACTCCAGCTCACGAAGTGGTAGCCGGTCGCGGGGACCGCGGTCACCGGCGCCCCGTCGGTGCCGTAGTCGACCACCTGTGTCGACGAGCCCGCGATCGACCCGTGAGCGCCTGCTGCGTAGCTCAGCGTGAAGGTGTCGATCGCGAAGCTGGCGGTCACTGCGAGGTCCGTGGCCACGCTCAGGTCCCTGCGCTCCGCCGTCGTGATGCCATCGGACCAGCTCACGAAGTGGTAGCCGGCACTCGGCACGGCGGTCACCGTTGCACCGTTGCTGCCGGCGGTCACTGTCTGGGGGCTGACACCTACGACGGTTCCATGACCGCCCGAGGTGTAGGTGAGGGTGTAGTTGGCCAGGACGCCGAAGGTGACGGTGTGCAGGGCTTCCTTGTTGCCGGCGTTGTCCATCGCCCAGAACTTCACCGTGTGCGTACCCACGTCGGAGACCTGGACCGGGACGGAGTAGGTCGCCGTCGGGACGACGCTGTCGAGCACGTACTGGATCTTCTGGATGCCCGAGGCGTTG
>JANYKZ010000090.1 GCA_025361505.1 Coriobacteriia bacterium | reverse complement strand
CGGGCAAGAAGGCGCTCGCGGAGTCCCTGCGAGCGGGCTCGATGGAACTGGTGCGGTCGCTGGCCTCGCGGCAGGAGGAGGACGGCGCGCAGCTGCTCGACGTCAACGTCGGCGCGGCCGGCGTCGACGCGCCCGCGGTTCTCCCGCAGGCGGTCCTGGCGCTCGCCGGCATGACCGGCCTGCCGCTCGTGATCGACACTACCGACCCCGTCGCCCTCGAGGCGGCGCTTCGCGCCTACCCGGGGCGCGCGCTGATCAACTCCGTCAACGGCGGGACCGCTTCCATGGAGACGGTACTGCCGCTCGCGGCGCGCTACGGCGCGGCCGTCGTGGTGCTGGCACTGGACGACACCGGCATCCCCTCGACCGCCGAAGGTCGCGTCGAGATCGTCGAACACGTCCGTGACGCCGCTCACGCGAACGGGCTGACCGACGACGACCTCGTGGTCGACTGCTTGGTCATGACCGCCGCCGCCGATCCCGGAGCGGCTGCGACGACGCTGGAAGCGCTGCGCCGTGTGAAAGCCCTCGGCCTGGCGACGGTCCTCGGGGTGAGCAACGTCAGCCACGGTCTCCCGGGGCGGCCGGAACTCAACTCGACGATGCTGTCCCTGGCGGTGGATGCCGGCCTCGACGCCGCCATCTACGACCCGGGCGCGGCCCGCCCCGCGCCCGGCGCGGAGGCGGTCGATACGCTCATGGGCCGGGACCCGCAGGCCGCGCGGTGGATCGCGTTTGCCGGCGCCGTCGTGGCGCCCGCCGTGAGCGTGTCTGAACTCGCTCCCGATGCCAACGTTGCGCTGGCGGAGGCCGTCGAGCGCGGAGACGCCGACGGCGCCCCGCGGCTCGTCGACGAGCTGCTCGCCACGGGCCTCGACCCGCGCGACGTGATCGCCACGGTGCTGACCCCCGCCATCAGGCGCCTCGGAGAGGCCTACGGCAGGGGCGAGGTCTTCCTGCCGCAGATGATGGTCGCGGCGGACGCGATGAAGGCGGCCGTGACGCGTGTGAAGACGCATCTGCCCGAGGGTGAGGACGGCTCGGCCGGCCGGGTCGTGTTCGCGACCGTCAAGGGCGACGTCCATTCGATCGGCAAGGACATCTGCGTTTCGCTGCTGGAGTCGCAAGGCTTCGTCGTGGACGACCTCGGGGTCGACGTGGAGGCCGAGCGCATCGAGCGCGCCGCCGAAGGCGCGGACGCGGTCTGCCTCTCGGCGCTGATGACGACCACGCTCCCCGCGATGCAGCGCACGGTGCTCGCGCTCAAGGCCGGTTCTCCCGGGCGCCCCGTACTCGTGGGCGGCGCGGTCGTGACCGCGGCATGGGCGTCCGAGATCGGTGCGGATGGCTACGCCGCCGACGCGCCGGGCTGCGTCGAGTCCGTGCGGACCCTCATCGAGAGGACGGCGCGATGATCATCACCCGCCCGCGCGAGTGGGAGCGCGTACGTGCGCAGCTCGCCGACCTCGGCGCCACACGCGTGTTCATCACGGGCTGCGGCCAGTGCGCGACCGTCGCGAACACCGGCGGCGAGACGGAGGTGCTCGAGGCCAAGGAGCGGCTCGAGTCCGAGGGTCTCGTGGTCACCGGCTGGTCGGTCGGCGAGGTCGCCTGCCACTCGGGCGGCGAGCGACTCGAGGTGCGCAAGCACGCGGGCGAGATCGAGTCCGCGGACGCGGTGCTCGTGCTGGCATGCGGCGCGGGCGTACAGACCATGGCTGACGCCACCTCCAAACCCGTCACCCCGGGGCTCGAATCGGTCTTCCTCGGCAACGTGGTGCGCCACGGCGTGTTCGAGGAGCGCTGCCAGATGTGCGGCGACTGCGTGCTCGACCGCACCGCGGGCATCTGCCCGGTGACCACGTGCCCGAAGGGTCTGCTCAACGGGCCGTGTGGCGGGATGTGGAACGGCATGTGCGAGGTCGTGACGGACCGGGAGTGTACCCACGTGCTCATACGTCGCCGGCTGGCCGAGCAGGGGAGGGCGGCGAAGGCCGAGCCCCTGCCCCCGAAGGACTACAGCAAGAAGCTGAAGCCGGGGCGGGTCGACATCCGGGCGGCGCATCGCGCGTCGAAGTCCGGGGACGCGTCATGAGCCGTCTACGGGAGTCGCTGGACGCGGGATCGTTCGTCGTGACCGGCGAGATCGCCCCGCCGCTGGGCACCGACCTCGCCGCGATGCGCGCCTCGGTCGAGATGCTGGCGCCGGTGTGCGACGCCATCAACGTCACCGACAACCAGGGCGCCTCGCTGCACCTGTCCAGTCTCGCGGCGTCCCGCGTGGTGCTCGAGATGGGAGTGGAGCCGATCTTCCAGCAGACCTGCCGCGACCGGAACCGGCTGGCACTGCAGTCCGACCTGCTCGCGGCGTGGACGCTCGGACTCACGAACCTCCTCGCGGTCACGGGAGACGACCCACGCAGCGGCGACCACCCCGAGGCCAAGGGCGTCTTCGACCTGGACTCGACGCAACTCGTGCAGGTCGCGCGCGGCTTCAACGAGGGGCAGGACATGAAGGGCCGCGACCTGAAGGGGGCCACCGACTTCTTCATCGGCGCCGCGATGTTCCCGGAGGCGGAGCCCTGGGACATGCAGCAGGGGCGCATCGAGGAGAAGATCGCGGCCGGGGTCCGCTTCTTCCAGACGCAGGCGGTGTTCGACCTCGACAAGTTCGCCCGCGCCGTTGACGTCGCGCACGCTGCCGGCGCCAAGGTCATCGGCGGCATACTCGTGCTGCGCAGCGCTCGTGTGATCCGCTTCATCAACGAGCGGCTCGCGGGGCTCATGGTGCCGGATCACATCGCCGCCCGCATCGGAGGCGCGGACGACGCCACGGAAGAGGCCGTGCTCCTCGCGATCGAACAGGCACGCGCTTTGCACGGTATCGCGGACGGGATCCACATCATGCCCCTCGGGCTCGACGCGGCGGTGCCGCGCATCGTTCGCGAAGCGGGCATAAAGACCTAGGCGTCATGCGCGCGGACCGGCAAAAGGGGATGAGCGGATGCACGTCCTGGTTTTGTCCGTGGTCGGTCTGGCGGTCGCGTTCTCGGGCACGGCGGTGCTCCAGATGCTCCTCGGGCGCCGTGCCGTCCGGAACCCGACACAGTGGAACGCCGTCTTCTTCCCCGCGGGCGCCTTCCTCGTGATGAGCGTCGTGACCTTCCTCGATGTCACGAGCGAGGATGTGCCCCCTGCCGGCCAGACCCCTCTGGCCATCGCGACGTTCCTCATGGCGCTCGGGGCGGTCCTCGGCGTGAGGACTCTCCTGCGTGAGATGCGGGAGCAGGCCGGCCGTGACGACGAGCTGTCCGCGCTCCGGCTGCGCTACGAACGGCTGTTCAAGAACAACGAGATGCCCATCGTGGTGTTCGATCGCAGGTCCCTCGCGATGGTGGATCTCAACGCCTCGGCGGTCGTGCTGTTCGGCGGCACGCCCGCGGGCCTGATGTCGACGACCTTCGACTCCCTGGGGTTCGAACAGGACATACGCGCGGAGCTGGACGCGGCCGAGGCCGAGGGGCGCGGGCACGTGGAGGTGCGGCGCCCCACTCGCGGCGGGGGCATCTGCGACCTGCTGATCCACCTCTCGGTGGGCGAGGTCGACGGCGAACGGCTGGTCTACGGCATCTGCGAAGACGTCACCGAACGCAACGCGGCGCGCTCGGAGCTCGCGCACCTCGCCGATCACGACGCGCTCACCGGGCTGCCGAACCGCCGCGTCCTGGACGTCGTCCTCGAACACGCCTTCGCTCGCGGGCTGCGAGACGTGCCCGGCGCGCTCCTGTTCATCGACGTGGACGAGTTCAAGAGCGTCAACGACCGGCAGGGGCACCAGGCGGGGGACGCGGTGCTCGTGTCGATCGCCCGCCTGCTTGAGAGCGGTGTGCGAGCTCCCGGAGACACGGTCGTGCGCCTCGGCGGCGACGAGTTCGCCATCCTCTTGGAGGCGATCGACCTTGCCGAGGCGACGGTGATCGCGGAACGGCTGGTGGTCTCCGTCCGCGAGCACTTCGGCGACCTTGGGCTGAGCATCGGCGTCGCGTCGGTCCGGGGCGCGGCAGACACCCTCGAGGTCATCCGTCGCGCGGACGAGTGCATGTACGAGGCGAAGGCCTCGGGTGGCGGCCGCGTGATCGTCGCGCGCCCCGGTCGGGCCTGATCGACACGGTCGACAGCGGTCGCCGGTTTCGACGATGTCGACGCGCGAGAAGGGGGAGATGTGAAGGCCGTCGTCGTGTACGAGTCACTGTGGGGGAACACCGCCGCGATCGCGCGGGCGATCGCCGACGGGATCGGCGAGGGAGCCGAGGCACTGAGCACGAGCGAAGCCACCGCGGAGCGCGTCTCGGGCGCCGATCTGGTGGTTGCAGGCGCG
>JANYKZ010000070.1 GCA_025361505.1 Coriobacteriia bacterium | reverse complement strand
ATGGCGCCGAGCGCGATGACCTTCCCGTGGTCGACGATGCCGACCCGGTCGCACAGGAACTCGACCTCCTCCATGTAGTGGGAGGTGTAGAGCACGGTCATGCCGCGCCGGTTGAGCTCCTTCACCGTCTCGAGGATGTGGTTGCGGCTCTGCGGGTCGATGCCGACGGTCGGCTCATCCATGAGCAGCACGCGCGGGTGGTGCATGATGCCCGCCGCGATGTTGATCCGGCGCTTCATGCCGCCCGAATAGGTCTCGATGCGCTCCTTGGCGCGATCCGCGAGACCGGCCGTCTCGAGGGCCTCGAAGACCCGTTGCTCGAGCAGCCGACCTCCGAGCCCGTACATCCGTCCCCAGAACCTGAGGTTCTCGAGCGCCGTCAGTGTCGGGTAGAGCGCGATCTCCTGCGGCACCACCCCGAGAGCGCACTTCACCGTTCTCGGGTCCTTCACGACGTCCGCACCAGCGACGACGACGGTCCCCGAGGTGGGAGCCAGCAGGCAGCTGATCATGGAGATGATGGTCGTCTTGCCGGCGCCGTTCGGGCCGAGCAGCCCGAAGACCTCGCCCTCGAGGATGTCGAAGGAGACCCCGTCGACGGCCGCGTGGTCCCCGAACCGTTTCGCCAGGTCCGTGACGGTCACGATGGCCTGTGCCGCGTCGCTCACCCGACGTCCTCCATCCGGTCGAGCATCCGGAACAGCAGCGCGCGGTTCGTAGCGAAGCGCTCGGGGTCGTCGAGAAGCGACCGGGCGCTCATGATCCACGGGCCGGGGTGCGCGAGGTCCTCCGGATCCGCGATGGTGAGCGCGCGCAGCGCCTCGGGCGTCCATTCCAGATGGAACTGCAGGCCCAGGGCGCGCCCGTTGGGAGTGACGAAGGCCTGGTTCGGCGTGATCTCGCTCGAGGCCAGCGTCTCCACACCGTCGGGAAGATCGAACGTGTCACCGTGCCAGTGGCCCGCGACGAAGGTCTCCGGCCAGCCCACGAAGTACGGGACGCGGGAGGCCGCCGGGCGCAGGGTCACCGGGTACCACCCGATCTCGGCCTCGCCCGCCCGCCGAACGCTGCCACCCGCGACCTGGGCGAGCAGTTGCGCACCGAGGCAGATCCCCAGCGTGAGCGCGCCTCCGTCGACGCAGCGGCCGATGAACGCCTTCTCTTCGGCCAGCCACGGGTGGCGCAGCGTGTCGTCGGCGGACATCGGGCCGCCGAGGACCACGAGCAGGTCGGACTCCGCCGGGTCCGGGAACTCGCCCCGCCACGCGTCGACCCGTGCGAGCGCGTGCCCGCGGGCTGCGGCCCACTCGGCGATCGCGCCCGGCCCTTCGAACGGGACGTGCATGAGACACACGATCCGCATCGTTCGTTTCCTCCCTCGTGCCGGACGGCTCCGCCCCGGTCTGCCGCCGTCTCCCAGAGTGTAACCAACCCTACGGGTTGGGAGACACCGGTTCGTCGTCGGCGACGAGCAGGCCGACGGCGCGCGGTACGCGCAGCGCGGGCACCTTGTCGACGGCGGTCGCCTCCCCGAGGGTGAGCAGCGCGACGACGAAGAGCACCAGGCCGCCGCTGATGAGCACCGCCTGCACGCCGAAGGCGGCGGCGAGCGTCGGGGCCACCGCCAGCGGCAGGAGCTCGCCGGCCTGCCGGTGCATCTGCGACGTCCCGGCGATCCTGCCCACGAGCTCGTCGGGGGACGACGCCTGGATGCGCACGCGAAGCAGCACGTCGGCGACGCCGATGATGACGCCCCACACGATCGCCCCGACGGCGACCACGGGAAGCAGGCGCGTGCCGACGTAGGCCAGCGCTCCGAGGCCCACCGCCGAGCAGACGTAGGCAAGTCCCCGCGAGGAGTTGAAGCGTGACGGGAGCCGGGTGAAGAGCCACGCACCGGCGACCATGCCCGCGCCGAAGAGCGTGTTCATCCACCCGATCGTCGCGACGCCCGTGTGCAGCACATCGCGGTAGAAGAGGGGCTCGAGCGCGCTGAAAGCCCCGAAGGACAGCCACACGGCGGTTCCAAGGAGGATGGGATAGCGGAGCGCACGGTGCGCGTAGGTGTAGCGCAGCCCCTCGCGCAGTTCCGCGAACGGGTGTGAGCTCGCCCGTGGCGCGCGCTCGACGGGGCGCAGCGTGACGCGCCACACCAGGACCACCGCCACCAGCGACGTGAGCCCGTCGAAGATCCAGATCGCGTTGAGACCGAGCGTCGAGACGAGGACGGCGCCGATCGCCGGGCCGATGACGAACGAGCTCGAACTGGCGCCCTCGATCCACGCGTTCACCGTCTCGATGGGGGTCTCCTCATCGGCGATGAAGGGCGCGAAGGACGCTGCCGCCGTCATGACCGGGGCGCCGAAGAAGCCGAGCAGACCGGCCAGCACCGTCAGTGCTCCCATCCCGGTCGCGAACAGGAAGGCGAGCGTGATCGGAACGAAGAACGCCTCCGCGACCATGAGCACCCGGCGCGCGCCGTGGCGGTCCACCAGCACGCCGGACAGCACGGTGCCGACGATCGACGAGATCGAGAGCGCCCCCATGAGCACGGCGATCTGGGCGGGTGTGCCGTGGAGCTCGAAGGCGGCCTTGCCCCAGATTCCGATGAAGAAGGCCGCCTCACCGCCGGCTCTCGATATGAAGCGCGCCGCAGCGACGCGCAGCAGGTTCCTGTTCTT
>JANYKZ010000025.1 GCA_025361505.1 Coriobacteriia bacterium | reverse complement strand
AGGTCGCGGTCGGGCCGGACGAGCGCCGCGGCGACGATGAACCCGGTCGTAGGGTCCGCCGCGTAGAGCGCGCGATCCATCTGCGACTCCCGCGGCACCTTGTCCGCGTGCCCGAGGATCGCGTGGACGATCTCACCGTCGACGAGGCCTTCGAGCTCCTGAGCCGTGACGAGACCATGCCGGGCGGGTTCCTCACCCGTCTCCGCGTAGTCCAGATCGTGCAGCAGGCCGGCGAGCGCCCACCGCTCGAAGTCGGCGTCGGCAAGGCCGAAGTGGCGCGCCAAGGCCTCCATGATGCACTCGACCGCGATCGAGTGGTTCACGAGGTTGCGCGACGGGATGCGCGCGATGACGAGCGCAAGGGCCTGACTGCGGTCCACGGTCCACTCCTTGTCACGCCGCCCGACGGGCGGATGCGTTCCATGTTATGGCCCCTGTCAAGCCAGCCGAGGCCGGGACAGGGTTCACCGCGGATTGCGAGCGCCGGCCGAGACCGCTCTTTGGCTCGGCAGTAGCGCGAGCCTCCGCGGCGGCCGAGTCCCGGCCGCCGCGCGACCTAAACGGCCTTGGACGCCTCGATACGGGCCGCGAGCCACTCCGCCCATTCGGCCACACCCTCGCCTGTCTTCGCGCTCATCCGGAAGATCGGCGCGGTCCCGTTGAGGCGTCGCACGGAGTCGGCGAACGCCTCCTCGTCGAAGTCGAAGAAGGCCGCCGCGTCGACCTTGTTGAGGAGGACCGCCTCGGCCATCGCGAAGATCCCCGGGTACTTGAGCGGCTTGTCGTCACCCTCCGGTACCGACAGGATAACGATGCGGGCGCCCTGCCCGAGATCGAACTCGGTCGGGCACACGAGATTGCCGACGTTCTCGATGATGACGAGGTCGAGGTCGGGCAACGGCAGCGCGTCGAACGCGCGGGAGATCATGTCCGCCTCGAGGTGGCAGGCGCCGCCCGTGTTGATCTGGACGGCGGGGATCCCGTGCGCCTTGACCTTCTCGGCGTCCACCTTGCTCGCGATGTCGCCCTCGATGACCGCGATGCGGTAGCGCTCGCGGAGCGCGGCGATGGTCGCCAGGATCGTCGTCGTCTTGCCCGCGCCCGGAGACGCGAGGACGTCGAGCGCGAAGACGCCGGCGTCGGCCAGACGAGCGCGGTTGCCCTCGGCGAGCGCCTCGTTGCGGGCCAGGATCGGACGGGACAGGTCGATCTCCATAGGGCTACTCCTCGTCCGGCGCTTCGTCCGGAACGTCGACGTCCACGTTGTCGACCCGAAGCTCGTTGCCGCCGATGACTTCCGTCTGCGGCCCGCCGCACGCGGTGCAGCGGCGGTCGAACTGGTCGTGGTCGAACTCGGTACCGCAGGCGAGGCACATCGAGCGCCCGGGGGTCGCGTTGATCTCGAGGACCGCGCCTTCGGCGGGCGTTCCGGGGGTCAGGCACTCCCAGGCGAACATCAGCGAATCAGGTACCAGCGCGGTCAGCTCGCCGACGGTCAGGCGCACCGCGTTGATCCGCGTCGCACCGGCCTTGGCGCTCGCCTCGACCACGGCGTTGAGCACCTCCTGGGTCACGCCCATCTCGTGCACTACGCGTCCGCCTCTTCGGCCTCGAGCGCCTTGGCCTTGATGCGGTGGCGGAGGACGATCGCGCACGTCGCCATGCTCCCCTCCCACAGGATGATCATGGCGAGGGCGAGGCCGATCATCGTCTGCGGCGCCCAGTCGGGCGTGGCGCCCGCCGCGACGACGGCGATGACCAGATACACGGTCCGCCAGCTGTGACGGAGCTTGCCGTAGGGCACGATCCCGAAGTACACGAGGTAGAAGACGACGATCGGCACCTGGAAGGCCAGTCCGAACGCCAGCAGGAAGAACTCGATCACGCCGATGAGGTCACCCGCGCGCGGGAGGTAGGTCATCGCCGCGCCGCCCTGCTGCACGAGCCACGGGAAGCTGTACTGCAGGATGAAGAAGTAGCAGAAGACCGCACCGCCGACGAACAGGAACACCATCGCCAGGAACGTCGGGACGACGAACTTGCGCTCGTTGGGCTTCAGCGCAGGGAGCAGGAACCCCATGATCTCCCAGATGACGATCGGGCTGGCCACGAACAACGAGGCCCAGAACCCGAGGGTGAAGCGAACGGTGAACGCCTCGAGGGGCTCCAGGAAGACGGCCTTGCCGGGTGGCAGGAACGGCTGCACGGGCTTCAGGAGCAGGACCATGAGTTGCGGCGTGAACACGTACATGATCACGGTGGTCACCGCGAGCACGAGCACCACCACGGTGAGCCGCTTGCGCAGTTCGCCGAGGTGCTGGAGGAAGGGCATGCGGGCGGGGCCTATCGGCATGGCGTGGTATCGGAGCAGGGCGCGGTGCGCCTACTCCTCGTCCTCCTCGTCGGCTTCGTCGGCGGAAGGAGCGGTGCTGGGCAGAGGGGCGGCCTTGGATGCTGCGGGCGACTCGGCGCCCGCCACGACGGCCGGCTCCTCCGAGAGCTCGTCGGTCCCTTCGGGCTCGCGCGCCGCAGAGAAGGCCGTGGAGGCGGCGCCCGCTTTCGCGATGCGCTCCTCGATCGTGATCGTTTCCTTGGTCGGCCCCTCGGCCCGGTAGATCTCGGCGTTCAGGGTCTGCTCCATGATGCTCTTGTACTTGTTGAACTCGCGCGTGAACCGGCCGATGGTCCGAGCCAGCTGCGGGATCTTGTCGGGCCCGAACAGCATCAGCGCGAAGATCGCGATGATGAAGAACTCCTGGCCGGAGAAGTTGAACACCGTTGTCTACGCTATCCGGGCTTCGTCGAGCGTGGCGTAGAGCGGGAAGACGCGGTCGAGCCCGGTGATGCGCAGGATCTTGACGACGGCGTCGTGTCCGGAGACCAGGCGCATCTCGCCACCGGCCTCCCGCACGCGACGCAGCGCACCGACGAGGACGCCCAGGCCTGAGGAGTCGATGAACGGGACCCCGCCGAGGTCGGCGATGACGATCCGGCAGCCGTCGCCCAGGGCGTCGGCGAGCGCGACCTTCAGAGACGGTGAGGTATACACGTCGACTTCGCCCGCGACGCGAACGACGCAGACCTCCCCCTCACGGGACGTGCTGAGCTCCAGCTCCATGCCACACACTCCTCGCGGTTCAGGGGACGCACGCCGTACAGGATGACATTGTAGCGCGCCCGTGTCGCGCCGGACCGCGCGGCCGGTCGCGTTCGCTGGGCATATACATCAGAGCGCGGGCCCTGCGCGAAGAGCGGAGACCGACGGTGGCCACGACCATCACCATAGACGAGCTCCCCGAAGCGTGGGTCCTTTCGGTCCGCGGCGAGTTGGACTACAGCGAGTCCGCCGGGTTCCGCCTGAGGATCGACCGGATCCTGCGCGCGATGCCCGCCGCGGTCGTCGTCGACTTCTCGCAGATCGACTACCTCGACAGTTCCGGACTCGGGTTGCTCCTGCGCCTCGCCCGCGAGTACGGGACCGCGGGGGGCCGCCTGCTGCTGGTCACGAACGAGACGGTCGACGCGGTTCTCGACATGACGCGCCTCGCGGGCGTGTTCTCGATCGAGGCGGACGTGGCGACGGCCATCGCCGGTATCGCTCAGCCGGCCGCCCCCGATGCGGGGACGGCCGGCTCGTAGTCCAAGAGGATCCCGACGGGCCTGAGCCCCTCGGGATCGACGACTCTACTGACCCAGCGACGCGATGCTGTCCTTGGCGGACTGCGCGAGCGTGCCGGTCGGCTCGACCGCGAGGTAGGCCTCGAACGCGGCCTTGGCCTTGACCTTGTCACCCGAGGTCGCGTAGAAGACGCCCAGGTTGAAGAGGTTCGGCGCGAACTTCGGGTCGAGGGCGCGTACCTTCTCGCCCTCCACGATCGCGGCGGCGGTGTCACCCGAGTAGTGGAGCGCGACCGCGTAGTCGCCCATCACGGTCTTGTCACCGTTCTTCACGGCCAGCGCCCGCGCGTACAGCGACGCGGCCGCCTTCCAGATCGGCTCGGCCTGGCCGGTGTTGGAGGTGCCAAGGGCCGTCTGCACCTGCTGGGCCCAGTCGTAGTAGTTGGTGGCCTGTGCGAGCAGCAGGTCGTAGTTCTTCGGTTCAGCCGTCAGTGACGTCTCGGCGGCCTGGATGATCGGCGTGTACTGCAGCCCGATCGCGGCGATCGTCTGCGTCGTGCTCGTCGAAGCGGGGTTCGTCGTCGAGCCGCCGGTCGTGGTGCCCGTGCTGCACGAGCTCAGTCCCGAGAATCCGATGCTGATGACGAAGGTCGCGGCGATGAAGACGATGACGACCTTCATCCATACCGGGGTGTTGCTCTTGTCGATCGCCATCTGGGTCCTTCCGAGTGTGGTGACGGGATGCGAGGCATGACCCCGACCGGCCCGCGCCCGCGCGCCAAGAGGCCGTCGGGTACGGTACGAGCGACAGCTACGGGGTCGTGGTCCCGACGGCGCCGCTGACGTCGACCTTCGGGTGCCCGGCGGGCAGCGTCGTGGTCGTCAGCTGGTCCTGGGTGAGAGCGGGAGCGGCCGAACCGCCGGCGGCGGGCGCCGCCGTCGACGTCGAGGAGCTCGGCGCGGTGCCGGAGGCCATGGTCGTCCCCAGCAGGAAGCCGAGGGTGGCGCCCAGTAGGAGACCGATGACGCCGACCAGAGCAGCGATGGCGTACAGGGTCGACTGGTCGAAGGTACCGGCGGGCGGGGTCGTCTCGACGCTCGACGAGTCCTTGGGAGCGGACTTCGCGGGGGCCTTGGCGGCGGTCTTTGCGGGGGTGTTCGCGGGAGCCTTGGCGCCCTTTGCAGCGGGGGCCTTGGGTTCCGGCTCCTCGTCGAAGAAGAAGTCCTGTTCGCTCACGTGCGTCCCTTACCTTCCGGCCCCGTCATGAAGGGGCTTATCGGGCCGCTCTCGTGGTTGGAGCGGCGGGCAGACCGGGCGCGATTATAGCATGCGCCCGTGAGCGCTCAGGCGCGGAGCTTGCCCCGTATCTCCTGCGCGCGAGCGAGCGCCCGCTCCTTGTCGACGGTCCGGTAGTCGCCCCGGTCGAAGACCATCCGGCCGGCGACCATGGTGGCAAGCACGTCCTTCTGGTTCGACGCGTGGACCAGCGCGCTGTACGGGTCCGCGGTCGGCACCATGTGGGGACTCGACGAGAGATCGACGGCGATCACGTCGGCTCGCTTGCCCACTTCGAGCGACCCGATCTCGTGCTCGAGACCCAGCGCCCGGGCGCCGTGGATGGTCGCCAGGCGGATGAAGGTACGGGCGGTGAAGTAGCGGTAGAAGTCGCTCTCCCCCGTCTCGCCGCGCTGGAGCAGCAGCCCGATGCGCATCTCGTCGAAAGGGTCGACGGTGTTGTTCGAAGCGGGCGAGTCAGTCCCGAGCCCGACGGTGAGCCCGTGCTCGAAGAAGGAGCGCAGCGGCGCGATGCCCATCCCGAGCTTCGCGTTGCAGCGCGGGCAGTGCGCGATGGCGACGTTGTGGCGCGCGAGGACGTCGATGTCGTGCTCGTCGACCTGCACACAGTGCACCGCGAGGACGCGTGGCGCGTCGAACAGGCCCCACTGCAGGACGTACTGCACGGGGCTGACGCCCGTGGGCATCCACGCGACGTCGCGCCAGCCCGACTGCTCGCGGAAGTCCTGGGCGAGGTTCGACGACCCGTACCGCACGAAGTCGTACTCGTCACGGGAGCCGGCGAGGTGGATCGCGACCGGCAGGTCGTCCGCGGTGGCCAATGCCCCGGCGGCGCTGAACAGCGAAGGGTGACAGGTGTACGGGGAGTGAGGCGCGATGCCGATCTCGATGGGCGCGCCGTCGGCGATCCCGGTCCACTTCTCGATGTCGTCGCGCGCGGCTTCCATGCGCCCGGCCACCTGGGTCTTGTCCATCGTCGAGACCTCGCGGTAGACGACGCCCGCCAGCCCGATGTCCCGGGCGGCAGTGACGGAGTTCCCGGAGTTGGTGATGTCGGCGATCGTCGTGATGCCGGAGCCCACGGCCTCCATCGCGCCGAGCACGGCGGAGTCCATCCAGTCGGCGGCGGACAGGTTCGCTTCCTTGCGCTGGACCTGCATCTTCCACGCCGTGTAGGGCAGGTCGTCGACGGCGCCACGGAAGACCGAGTACTCCAGGTGGGTGTGCAGATCGACGAAGCCGGGCATCAGCACGGCGAGCCCGAAGTCGCGGACCTCCTCGTCGGGATACGCGGCGATCAGGTCGGCTCGCGTTCCGACCGCGACGATACGGTCGCCCTGCACGAGCACGGCGCCGTCCTCGATGTGGGACGACGAGACGGGGATGACGTAGCTGGCGGTGAGGAGCATGGCGACGGCCTCCGATGCGGCGCGCGGAACGGTCGTGCGGTCTATGGTAGCGCGCCGGCCCCTACTTCGTGGCGACGTGCAGGTTCACGGCGCCGAAGAGCATCGGCACCCAGCGCACCTGCGAGAATCCGGCGCCGCACAGCTCGTCCCCGAGGACCTCGGGTGCGGGGAACTGCATGATCGAGTCGTTGAGGTACTGATACGACGCCCGGTCGCCGGCCACGAGCGCGCCCAGCAGCGGCACGATCACGCCGGTGTACAGCTTGAACAGTGGGCGGAAGAAGGCGTTGCGGGGTGCGCTGAACTCCAGGATGAGGTAGCGACCGCCGTCCTTGAGCACGCGCAGCGCCTCGGAGAACGCCGCGGCGCGATCGGGCATGTTGCGGACGCCGAACGACACGGTCACCACGTCGAACGAGGAGTCCGGGAACGTCAACGCCTGCCCGTCCTGGATCTCGAAATCGAGCGCGGTCGGCCCGGCCCAGCCCGCGGCCTTCGCCCGTGCGATGTCCAGCATCTCCGAGACGAAGTCGGTCGCGACGACCCGCGCGGGAAGCCCCGTCCGCGCCAGCGCCAGCGCCAGGTCGCCCGTGCCCGCGGCGATGTCCAGCACCTCGCAGCCGGGCGTGAGGCCCGCCTCGGAGACGGTCCTCCGGCGCCACACGTGGTGCAGGCCGAAGCTCATGATTGAGTTCATCAGGTCGTAGCGGCGCGCGATGGCGCTGAACACGCCGCGCACCTTCTCCGTCGTCGGGCGTCCGGCCTCGGCGGCCTCGATCGCATCTCGCGGCGGGGTCACGGGCGTCACGCTCCCTGCTTCGAGGGGCCGGGCTTGACCGCGGCCGGGTCCTGCACGGGACCGAGCCCGCGGTGGCGGCCGGTCACGACTCCCCAGTTCTCGGTGAACCACAGCTTGATCACGTTGAAGACGTGGTAGGGGCGCGCCTGGCGCGGCCACTCCAGGTCGCTCTTCTCCGCCACCGTGGATTCGTTGAGGTGTTCGATCTCCGACCGAAGGGCGGCCAAGGCCGGCTCGCGCTGTGCCGGTTCGCCCTCCACTATCTCGTCGATGCGGGCCATGGCGACGCGGGCCGCGGCGATGCGCGTCTCGGTCGTGGCCGCGGCCTGCTCGGTCAGAACGCCCACGCCGACCTTCACCCGGTTGATGTCCATGCCGGCCTGATAGGTCGCGTCGATCATCTCCGCCGTCGTCATGGCGTCGCTCTCGTAGTTCATGATGTAGCGCCATGACGGCTCGAGCAGCAGCTGGCGGTGCTCCTCGAGTGTGCGGGCCTTGAGCGTGTAGCCGTACCTGTCGGGATCGTCGAAGACCTTCGAGCCCGGGTCCAGGAACGGCGCCATGGGCGAGATGAACGGCAGCAGCCGGGCGTCGTTGCCGGTGCGCTCGTAGAGCCCCTTCACGTAATCGCCCGTCTCCAGGACGCTGGCGGCGGTCTGCGTCGGGATACCCGTCATGAAGTAGAGGTCGAAGCGCTTGCAGCCGTGACGGAGCGCCGCGCGGATCGACTCCTCGACCTGCTCGGTCGTGTAGTGGGCCTTTCCGAACGCCGCGCGCACCGCGTCGTCGTGGCTCTCGACCGAGATCTCGACGGAGTAGTCGGGCAGGTGCTCGTCGAGGAACGCGTAGAAGTCCTCCGCCGGGGGGCGGAAGAACTCGAACCCGATCGGGTTGCGCAGCCCGATCTTGCCGAGGCCCTTCACGAAGGCCTCGATGTAGTCCGGCCCCGCCTGCAGGAAGTCGTTGAGGACGAAGATCGGCCCCGGGATGTACTTCTGGATGTGCGTGATGTCGCGCACGAGCAGCTCGGGGTCGCGGAACGCCACGCGGTCGCGCCCGAAGTGGTTGCGGAACGCGCTCGCGCTGCCGCCGCACGTCACGCAGTCGTGCGTGCAGCCGCGGCAGGTGAGGCTCGCGCAGACGGGGTAGTTGAGCCAGTCCTTGAACGGGACGGAGCCCATCATGTCGCGGTAGCGGATGACGGCGCGCATCGCGAAGGAGTAGTCGAGGGAGATGTCGTTCATGTCCGCCGGGACCCAGGACAGCTCGTTGACGTTGACCGAGCCGCCGGTGCCCTTCCACGTCAGGTTCGGGATGTCGGCGACGGAGCCGTGCCCGCGGATCGCGGCCATCAGGCGGCGCAGCGGCTCCTCGGTCGAGTCGCCGCGCAACACGTAGTCGACGCATCCGTAGGAGAGCAGCTCATCGTGGAAGATGCTCGACGTCAGGCCACCGAAGATGACCGGGGTGTCGGGGTGGTACTTCTTGCAGATCTTCGCGATCTCGACCGAGCCGTGGGCGTGGGGCATCCAGTGCAGGTCGATGCCGAAGGCCACCGGGTCCATCTCGCGGATGGCCTTCTCGACGTCGAAGCCGGGGCGGTTGAGCATCAGCACCGCGAGGTTCACGATGCGGGCCTTGTAGCCGTGACGCTCGAGGTACTCGGCCATGGTCGTGAAGCCGAGCGGGTACATCTCGAAGGCCGGGGTGGAGGGCACCATGTCCGAGACGGGTCCCGACATGATCGAGCGGTCGCGGAAGTCGTAGACGGAGGGCGCGTGGAGCAGGACGAGGTCGATCCGGGACATCCGCTTCCTTTCCGGGCGACGCGCCCGAAACGGCGCGACTCGGACGGGGGGTTCAGACGACGGAGTATAGCATCGTGCCTCGCAGACTCGTGCGCGGACAAGGGGTCGAACGGCGCCCCGTCGCCCTCCGCGCTACGAGCTGCGTGCGAGGTAGAACGAGAGCACCTGAAGCTCGACGGAGAGGTCGACGGGACGCACCTTGACCCCCTCGGGGAGCTCCAGGCGGACGTTCGTGAAGTTCATGATCGCGTGCACGCCGGCGGCCGCGATCCGCTCCGCGACCTCCTGCGCCGCCGAGGTCGGCGTGGTGAGGATCGCGATCTCGACGTCGAGGTCGCGCAGGTCGCGCTCGAGCGCCGAGACAGGGGCCACGGTCAGGCCCCCCGCGGGGCGCCCGACCTTCTCCGGGTCGTCGTCGAAGACGGCGACGATGTCGAACCCGCGGTCGGCCAGCCCGCGATAGCCGTGCAGCGCCCCGCCGAGACGCCCGTAGCCGACGATGGCGACACGGCGCTTCTCGGTCAGCCCCAGGACATCGGAGACGTGCGCGATGAGGCCTTCGACGTCATAGCCGACGCCGCGCGTCCCCAGCTCGCCCAGGTAGCTCAGGTCCTTGCGCACCTGGGCGGCGTTGGTGCCCGCCATCTGCGCCAGCTGCAACGAGTTGACGACGGCTATCCCGACGGCCCGCGCCTGGCTGAGGCAGCGCAGGTAGATGGGCAGCCGGTTGATCGTCTGGTCGGGTACGTGGTCCATGACGGGCGTCTCCGGTGCCGGGCGCGCTTCCTTAGGGGGTCGTCGTCTTCCCGGCGCCCGCCGAGATCGAGGCCTCGAGGGACTTGATGGCGTCCGCGTACGACGTGTTGCTCGCGTCGGACGACAGCAGCGTCTTGTAGAGGGCGAGGGCGTCCTGGAGGCGTCCGGTCTGCGAGAGCACCTGCGCGTAGAGGACGTGGATCTCGACGAAGTTCGGGTCCATGTTGACCGCGGCCTCGAGCGTCTTGGCCGCGCCGGCCACGTCTCCCATGCTCGCCTGCGCGAGCGCCTTCTGCATGCGCACGCCGGGGCCGAACGGCTCCGCCGCGATACCGCGGTCGGCCGCGGCGATCGCTTGCTTGAAGTAGGCCGGGTCGAGCCGGGTGCCCGCGTAGTTGTAGAGGCCGGAGAGGAACAGGTAGTTGTCGTACTCCGTAGGCACGATCGCGATCGTCTGCTCGTAGGCGTCAGCGGCCTGCTGGAGTGACTGCTTCGCCATGACGATCGACGTCGACGGGTCGGTGCCCGCACTCTGCTCCTGAGCCGCCTGGCTCAGCCAGCTCTGCATCTGGTTCTGGTAGGCCTGCCCCAGCATGGAGCGGTACATGTCGTTCCACGGGTCGAGCGCGATGGCCGTCTTGAGCAGCGTCGGGGCGTCCTCCCCGGTCGCGGGGAACTGACCGCGCAGGAAGTAGTTGTCCGCGACCACGAAGGTCACGTTGCCGACCCAGGCCACCACGAGGACCGCGGACAGCAGCGCGCCGACCGCCGGGCCCCACGACCACTTGGGATGCTCGTGCTGCGTGGCGGTGGGGGCGACGATGATCGCGAGGGCCATCCACAGGAAGACCGTCGAGCCCGTGACGGACAGGCCCGTCATCAGGTGGACGATGTAGCCGACCGCTGCCGCCCAGAACCCGGCGATCACCAGGCGCTCCGTGCCCTTGCCGCGGGCGAACGCGTTCGGCACGCCGAGCCACAGTGCCCAGCCGAAGAGCCCGTAGAGGAGCAGGAAGCCGATGATGCCGATGCCCGCCATGAGCTGCAGCGGGTAGTTGTGCACGTTGTCGGCCACCGACAGGTAGCCGGCGTCCTTCACGTAGGCGAGCGGTTTGTACTGCGGGAACACGAGCCGGAAGGTGTCCGCGCCGAAGCCGAAGATCGGCCGCGCTTTGATGGCGTCGATGGCCGCCTGCCAGATCTCGAAACGCGTCAACGCGCTCCCCTCGCCGAACTTGAAGATCGAGGCCAGACGCTCGGGAACGTTGAAGACGGTCCCGGGCATCGACAGCGAGCGGACGACCAGCCCGCCGGCTGCGAGGCCAGTCAGGCCCGCGAAGCTCCAGTCGACGACGCCGAGCTTCACGCTCGCTAGTACCGCGGCGACGATCACGATGACGATGCCGACGGCTCCGCCGATCCACGCGCCTCGGACGGCTGCCGCGATCCACGCCCAGACCGAGATCAGGAAGGTGGCCCAGTAGAAGATGCGCCACCCGACCTTCTTCTCCGAGAGCGCCATCGCCATGCCGATCGTGAGCGGGAAGATCAGGAACCCGCCGAGCAGGTCGGGGTTACCGAAGGTCGAGAACGCGCGGTTCGCCTCGAACGGGAGCTTCGAGCCCCAGCTCACCGGGTCCATCCCGATGGACTGCGCCGCGCCGTAGAGGGCCACGACGAAGCCCGAGATCAGCAGCATGCGCGCGATGGCGCGGATCCGGCTCGGCCGGTCCGCGAGCTGCACCGTGAGGAAGTAGACGACCGCGTAGGTGAGGAACGAGAGGAAGCCCTCGAAGCGACGGTACTTGCCGAGCAGGGCGGTGGCGATGCTGATCGAGGTGAACGACGTGATCAGGACCCAGCCGAGGAACGCGACGATGAGCCAGTCCAGCTTGGTGCGGCGCAGCGTGCCGCCCTTGAAGAAGTACTGGAACGACCAGGCGAGCAGGCCTCCGATGGCGAACGCCCTCATGACGAAGACCTTCACGATGTCGAACTGATCGTAGGTCAGCGGATAGGCGAAGATGTTGGGCGCGCTGGGGCTCGAGAGCCAGTTCATGTTGCTCATCGCGATCGGCACGAGCAGTGCGATCGCCAGCAGCGCGTACCACGCGATCAGGTCCCAGGTCGTCATGCCCGCCGTCGGCGAGACGGACGGCTTCGCGGGCGCCGGCGCGGGCTTGTACGGCGCCTTGGTCGACCCCTTCGACGTCTTGGCCTTGGATGACGCGTTTGCCACGGGGGTCTCCTTCTTAGCGGGCGCCACGGCCGGTGAGCACGACGCGGATGGTGTCGGCCACGATACGCACGTCCATGAGCAGGTTCTGGTGGTACATGTAGATCAGGTCGTACTTTAGCTTACGTTCGGGAGTGGTCGCGTATCCCCCGCTGACCTGCGCGAGCCCGGTGACCCCCGGCTTGATGCGGAAGCGCTCGCGATACGCCGGGATCTCGTTCAGGAAGCGTTCGATGAAGAACGCCCGCTCCGGCCGCGGACCGACGAAGCTCATCTCGCCGCGCACGATGTTGACCAGTTGGGGAAGCTCGTCGAGCCGCCCTTTGCGCAGGAACCTGCCGAGCGGGGTGATGCGCGGGTCCTCGTCGCCTGCGAGGACCGGACCGCTCGCGGCCTCGGCGTCGCGCACCATCGTCCGGAACTTCAGCAGCGTGAAGGGGGTCAGGTCGCGGCCCAGCCGCTCCTGGCGGAACATGACGGGCGTGCCCATAGTGACCAGGATCGCGAGCCAGACGAGCAGGAGCACGGGGCTGAGCACGACCAGTAACGCCAGTGCGCCGGCGAAGTCGGTCACGCGCTTGAGTCCCACGTACCACTGCGGCGAGCGATGCGTGATCGCCATCAGCGGGATGTCGGCGACGATGCTGTCGACCTCGCCGATGAAGATCTCGTACAGCTCGGGCACAACGTCCAGCCGAACGCTCATCTCGCCGCCGAGCGTGATGTCCTCGACCAGCTCCCGCAGCGCCACGGGAGACGCCACGATAACGCGGTCGATGGCGTTTTCCCGCACGATCGCCGCGAGGTCGGCCACGCGGCCGAGCACGGGCGGCGCTTCCTCGGGCGACGCTCCGGCCTCGTCATCCGTGACCGACACCAGCCCCGCCACGCGATAGCCCCACCTCGCCCGACGGGTAAGCTCTCCGGCCAGCTCGAGGGCGAGCGCGCCGGTGCCGACCAGAAGCACGCGCTGTTCGGGCCACCGTACGGGGCTGATCCGAGCGGACAGGGCCCTCCATCCGACGAGGAACGCGAGCTCGAGCGGAGCGGCCAGCAGGACGACCGGGCGTGGGAAGGCGTTGAAGGCGGTGCCGGCCAGGTACAGCATGCCCAGAGTGAACAGCGCCGAGAGCGCCGCCGAGCTCGCGGCGCCGCGGAAGATGAGCCACGCGCCCTCGATGCGCTCCGGGTCGTAGAGCCCCGAGAGGTAGGCCGACAGCAGGAAGGCGAGGGTCAACCACGGAGCGAGCCGCAGGTACGGCTCCAGGTTGAACACGGGGATGTGCAGCCCGAACCTCAGCGCGAACGCCGCGAGCACGGCCGCATTGAAGGCGAGCGCGTCGACCACGAGCGAGAAGGCGATGAAGCGGGACCTCGACATCAGTGGCGCTCTCGTCTCGTCATCCGGCGGCCGGGGTCTCATCGTAGACCGCCAGCGTCCGTTCGACCATCCGCTCGACGCTGAACTCGGTCAGCGCGCGCTCGCGTGCCCGGACGCCCATGCGCGCGCGGAGGGCCTCGTCCGCGAGCAGCCGCGAGAGGGCGGCAGCGAGTGCCTCGGCGTCGCCGACCGGGACCACCAGCCCGGTCTCGCCGTCGACGTTGACCCATGGCACCCCGGTCGGCAGGTCGGTGCACACCACGGGCGTGCCCGACGCGTGCGCCTCCAGCTGCACGAGACCGTAGGCCTCGGAGCGCGCCACGCTCGGCAGGCAGAACACGTCGGCTGCGCGGTACCAGGCGGCCAGCTCCGCGTCGTCGACCGGCGGGAGGAACGTGACGCGATCCGCGATGCCCGACGCCCCCGCGCGCGAGCGAAGCTCCTCCTCGAGCGGACCGCTCCCGATCATCACCAGGTCGGCGTCGACGTCGGCCATCGCCCGCACCAGCACGTCGGCGCCCTTGTAGTAGATGAGGCGCCCCACGAACAGCACGATCGGGCGGGTGTGGACATCGCGCAGCGCGGACGCCCGTGCGACGGTCTCGCGTGTCGGTTCGAAGCGCGCGGTCTCGATGCCGAAGGGGACGACGCGGACCTTGTCCGCGTAGGGCGCCAGCACCTCGCTGTGCTCCAGCATGGGCGGTGAGCCGACGATGATGCGGTCGACGCGGTCGAACACGCGTCGCATCACGGGCTTGTAGGCCGCCCCGAGCACGCGCTGGCGAACGATGTCGCTGTGATAGGTGAGGACCGAGGGCCCGGGCGCGCCGGCCATCAGCCAGGCGGTGTCGCCCCACGGGTACGGGAACATCATGTGGACGATCCCCGCGCCGCCCTCGCGCTGCGCCGCGGCGCGGACCGCCGCGCTCATCCCCAGCGCGACCGGGGTCGACGCGAACGCGAAGCCGCGGCCGACGCGCGTGACGTGCACGCGGTCTATCGTCTCGCGCACCGTCTCCCGCGCCTCGTTGGCGACGATCGCGTCGATCTCCATGCCCGGGCGGGCGGCCAGACCCGACGCCAACATCGCGAGATGGTGCTCGATGCCGCCGAGGTGCGGAGGCCAGTAGTACTTGTTCACGAAGGTCACGCGCACGCCGGGCCCCTAGCCCTTCGCGGCGGCGGCCATGGCGCGGCCCGCCGCGAGCAGGTCGTCGACCACGCCGGCCGAGGACGCCTCGGCGTAGACGCGCACGAGCGGCTCGGTGCCCGAGGCGCGCATCAGCATCCACGCGTCGTCGGGCAGCAGGAACTTGACGCCGTCGACCCGCAGGACCTCGAGGACCGGCAGGCCCGCGATCTCCGTTGGGTCCAGCGTCGGCCATGACGCCACGAAGGCGTCCTTCACCGCCGCGTCGAGCCGCAGGTCGTTGCGACCGTACTCCATCGGACCCGTGATCGCGAGCAGCCCGTCGACCAGCTCACCGAGGCCGCAGCCGCGCTTCGCCATCATCTCGACCATCAGCAACGCCATCAGCAGACCGTCGCGCTCGCGCACGTGCGCCGGGACGCCGATGCCGCCGGACTCCTCGCCGCCGAGCAGGACGTCGCCCTTGACCATCTCCTCGTAGATCCACTTGAAGCCGACAGGGGTCGTCGTGACCGTCGCTCCCAGCGCGTGCGCAAGCCGATCGACGATGACCGAGGTGGAGAGCGTCTTGACGATGCGGCCCGACATCCCGCGGTCCTCGATGAGGTGGCGGGCGACCAGCGCCATGATGCGGTGCGGGTTCACGAACGCGCCGGTGCGGTCGGCCGCTCCGATGCGGTCGGCGTCACCGTCGGTGATGAAGGCCGCGTCGAGGCCGCGCTCGCGCACGAGCTCGCGCACCTCGTCTATGTGCGGAGGGATGGGCTCGGGGTGCAGCCCACCGAAGCCGGGGTTCTCCTCGCCGTGCAGCTCGGTGACCTCGACCCCGATCGAGCGCAGCGTCCCGGCCAGGTAGGAGCGACCCGCACCGTAGAGCGGGTCGACCGCGACCTTCAGGCCCGCGGCGCGGATCGCCTCGCCGTCGACGAAGGCGACCAGGTCGCTCAGGTACGGTCCCATCAGGTCGAAGGTCTCGAAGGCGGCGCGCGCGGCCGGGGGCTCGTCGCGCAGCTCGGCCTCGACGCGATCGGTGAACGAGACCGGCGACGCGCCGCCGTCGGCCATGCGGAGTTTGAAGCCCAGATAGGGAGCGGGGTTGTGACTCGCGGTGAGCATCACGCCGCCGATCGCGGCCTCGTCGCGCGACACCGACCAGCACAGCGCCGGCGTCGGGCAGTAGCTCTCGCCGACCCGGACGACCAGTCCGTGCGAGGCGAGCACCTCGGCGGCCGCGGCGGCGAAGGAGGCCGCCTCGAAACGCGTGTCGTAGCCGATGAGGACGGTGCCACCGGGATGCTCAGCCGCGAACACGCGACCGGAGGCGTCCGCGACGCGGCGGAGGTTGTCGTAGGTGAAGTCGTCACCGATGACGGCGCGCCAGCCGTCGGTGCCGAAGTGGATCGCAGCGGAGGCGGTCATGGGTCTTCTCCTCGAGCGAAGGGCGGATCTGCGCGGCGCGCGGGAACGCTCGTCGCTCCCCCGGCCATTCTATTCGATGAGGGAACGCACCACGTCTCGCAGGTCGCCGCCGCTATAGAGGATGCCCCGAACGCCCGCGCCTTCCCCGGCGGCGACGTCGGAATCCTTGTCCCCCAGCATGAACGAGCGCCCGACGTCGGGCTCCCAGTCGGAGATCGCCTGCAGGACCATGCCCGGCTCGGGCTTGCGGCACTCCGACCAGCGCCGGTACTCCCCCACGCCCGCGGTCGCGTGGTAGGGGCAGTGGTAGACCGCGTCGACGTGCGCACCGGCCTCGGCCAGCCGGTCGTCGATCCACGCGGTGAAGGCGGCGAAGTCGGCCTCGGTGTACTTCCCGCGGCCGATTCCCGCCTGGTTCGTGATGACGATCACCAGCCACCCCGAGTCGTTGAGCAGGCGGATCGCCTCGGGCATGCCGGGCATGAACTCGAACCTACCGGGGTCGCAGAGGTACCCGGCGTCGTGGTTGATGACGCCGTCGCGGTCGAGGAACGCGCACGGCTTGCGCCGCCACGCCGCCACGGAGACCTGCGCGGCCGCGAGGCTCTCGGGCGTGCCGATGTCGGCGAAGGGCGCCTCGGTCGGCATCCCGAGCAGACGGCCTGCGGCGGCGAGCCGCGGGAAGACGCCCTGCTCGAGCGAGGAGGGTGCGACGGGCAGCGAGCGCAGCCACCCGGTGCGCAGGCAGTAGGCGCCGGCGTTGACCAGTCCCGTCCCGGCCGCGCCCTTCTCGAGGAAGGCGTTGATGCGGGAGTCCGCGTCGAGCGTGACCGAGCCGAAGCGCGCCGAGTCGTCAACGCGGCTGAGCGCGACCGCGGCGTCCACGTCTTGGGAGGCGCGAAGGCGCAGCGCGAGTTCCGCGAGGTTGCAGTCGCACAGACTGTCGCCGTTGAGCGCGAACACGACGTCGCCCTCCACGAGCGGCGCGGCCAGGGCGAGCGCCCCCGCGGTGCCGAGCGCTTCGGGCTCGCGCGAGTAGACGGCCTCGAGCCCGAACGCCGAGCCGTCGCCGACGTGCGCGACGACCGCTTCGTGCAGGCGCCCCGTGCACAGCACGACGCGGCGCACGCCCTTGCGGCGCAGGTCCCACAGGATGTGGTCGAGGAAGGGACGCCCGGCGACGGGCTGCAGGCACTTCGGCACGTCGGCGGCGGCGTCGCCCAGACGCGTGGCGAGTCCGCCGGCCAGGACGAGCGCTTCGCGCACGACGACGCTCACGACAGCGCGTCCTCCACCAGGCCGCACAGGACGTGGGCGATCGTGATGTGCGCCTCCTGGATGCGCGGCGTGGAGTCGACCGCCACGGTCAGGCAGACGTCGCAGCGGCCCGCCATCGTCCCGCCGTCGCGGCCCGACAGACCGATCACGGCCATCCCGGCCCCGTGGGCGGCGTCTATGGCGGCCAGCACGTTGGGGCTGTCGCCCGAGGTGGAGATTGCCAGCAGCACGTCCCCCGCGCGCCCGTGGGCGCGCACCTGCCGCGCGAAGACCTCGTCGAAGCCGTAGTCGTTCCCGATCGCGGTGACCGCGGAGGCGTTGGCGTGCAGCGCGATCGCCGGGTACGGCATGCGCTCCTTGAGGTAGCGGCCGACAAACTCCGCGGCGACGTGCTGCGCGTCGGCGGCGGATCCCCCGTTGCCGCACACGAGCAGCTGCCCGCCTGCCGCGAACGAGGAGGCGATCGCGTCGGCGGCGCACGCGATGCGGGGCGCGAGCGCCTCGACTGCGTCGATCGCGTCTCGATGTCCTGCGAGCGCGAGGGTCAGGACCCTCGCACCTTCGTCTGCGGTCACACGGTCCATGCGCGCATCCCCTCCCCGGAGAACGTGAAGTTCACGAGCTCGGCGCCCTCGCGCTTCAGCGCGTCCTGCACCGCGAAGCGCCGCGAGGGGTCGGCGACGAAGAACATGAAGCCGCCGCCGCCCGCGCCCGACACCTTGCCGCCCAGCGCGCCGGCCTCGCGGGCGGCGGCGTAGACGTCGTCGATGCGCGGGGTCGTGATGCCCTGCGCCATGCGCTTCTTGGCCTGCCAGCCCTCGTCGAGCAGCGCGCCGAACGCGGGCACGTCGCCCAGCAGCAGCGCACGCTTCATGTCGTAGGCCAGAGCCTTGATCCGGTCCATCGCGGCCACCGGGTCGGCCTCGCCACGCTCGTAGGCGCCGACCTGCTTGTCGATGATGGCGCTCGAGAAGTGCTGGCCGCCCACATAGGCGAAGATCAGCCCGTACTCGAGCTCGTAGAGCGTCTCCTCACGCAGGCGCAGGGGACTGACGACCGCCTGGTCGCGCTCGAACTCGATGAAGTTGAACCCGCCGAACGCGGTGGCGTACTGGTCCTGCTTCCCGCCCCTGATCCCGGCGTCGACGCGCTCGACCCGATAGGCAAGCTCCGCCAGCTCGTAGGGGTCGAGCGACACCTTCAGGTGCGTGGCCAGGGCGCCTATCAGCGCGACGCAGATCGCCGACGACGAGCCGAGGCCCGAGCCCGGAGGCGCATCGTTGTGGAGCCGGATGCGCATCCCGCCGTCGAGGCCGTGGTCCGCGCGGAAGTGGTCGATGACGGCCTTCGCGAGATCGAGCTGCCCGTCGTAGACGAACTCCTCGTCCAGCGCGTAGGCGACCGACACGTCGTAGTCGATGCTCTCGACGACCAGCAGGTCGTCGCCCGGCTCGATGGTGGCGTAGGCGTAGCGGTCGATGGTGGCCGAGAGCACCGCGCCGCCGCGCTCGTCGCAGTACGGCGAGACGTCGGTGCCGCCTCCCCCGAAGCTGATGCGCAGGGGTGAGCGCGATCGGATCGTCATGCGGACCTCTCTGGGACGCGGAACGGGGCCGTCGTCGCTATTCTCGCACGCGTGGTGCTCCGCCGCCGGCCTCGAGCAGCTCACGGTAGGCGGCCACGGTCTCGGCGGCCGTGCGCTCCCAGGTGAAGAGCTTCGCGCGGGCGTGCCCTGACGAGATCAGCGACGCCCGCAGCACGGGGTCGTCCAGCAGACGATGGATCGCGCCCGCCGCGGCGGTCACGTCGCCCGCCGGGAACTGCAGCGCGGCGTCGCCCACCACCTCGGGAAGCGACGCGGCGTCCGAGCACACGACGGGCGTCCCCGAGGCCATGGCCTCGAGCGGCGGCAGGCCGAAGCCCTCGTAGCGCGACGGGAACACGAAGACCTCCGCGCCCGCGTAGAGGGCGCGGAGGGTGGCGTCGTCGACGTGGCCGGTGAACCAGACGCGCCGCGCCGCCGGTGTGTCGCCGAGCACGGAGACCGCGTAGGTCGGGTCGTCGCGGCCGACGAGCAGCAGTCGCAGCTCGGGACGCCTCACGTTGACCTGGGCGAACGCGCGCAGCAGCGTCGGGAGGTCCTTGTTCGGCTTCGTGTTGCCCATCGACAGCAGGTAGGGGCCGCCCTCGGCCATGATCGCCGGCAGCGTCGCGACGTCGCCGGCCGTGAAGTCGTCCGCGGCGTGCAGGACCACGCGAACGCGCGCCTTCGCGTGAGGGAAGAAGGCGTGGATGTCCGTGGCGGTCGCCTGCGAGTTGGCGAGCAGGACGCCGGCCATCGACGCGGCGCGCGCATTCCACCAGCGGTACGCGGTGCGCCGGACGAACGACGGCATCACCTCGGGGACGCGCAGCGGCGTCAGGTCGTGGATGGTCACGGCGAGCGGGTGGTGCACCGGGATGGGCGTCGGCACGTGAAGGCAGTGCACGAGGTCGGGCTTCGCCGCGTCGGAGATGCGGCCGAGCTCGAGCCCGCCGGTCGGGTAGAAGGCGTGTCTTTGAGCGCTGACCGCCTCGGCCTCAGGGACGGGCGCCGTGGTCCCCTGCTCGATCACCTGCACGATCTCGATGCCGTCCGTGCGAGCGAGCTCCCGCGCCAGGCCGGTCGAGTAGCGGCCGATCCCCGACCAGGTCGCCATGCGGCAGTCCAGAAGGACACGCATCTAGCCCCTCCCCCCTGAAAGCGACCGCAGCGCGATCCCGATGCGCGAGGCGGCGGCCAGGCCCCACAGGCGGTAGAGCCGGCAGTAGCGGTAGAAGCTCGCCCGGTACGCATCCGACGCGCGCCCCGAGCCGCCTCCGGACTTGCCGAGGTGGTGGACGCACGACGCGGCCGGTTCGATCGCGACGCTCCACCCGTGGTCGCGCATCCGATGGCACCACTCGACGTCCTCGAAGTAGAGGAAGAAGCCCTCGTCCATCGGCCCCGCGTCGGCGATGGCGGCGCGGCGGACGAGCATGCATGCGCCGGTCACCCAGTCGGGCGAGCCCTCGGCCGTGCGCTCGCCGGGAGCGAGACCGCGGCCACCGCGCGCCCGGTCGAATGCGCGCCCGAGGTGCAGGGTCAGCGTGCCGACCAGCGTCGGGAACGCGCCGAACGATCCGCGCTGCACGCCACCGTCCGCGTCGAGAACGCGCGGCGCGACGATCGCGACGCGAGGGTCGGCCTCCGCGCGGGCGACGAGCGCGTCGAGCGACCCGGCGTCGAGCTCGGCGTCGGGGTTGAGCAGCAGGACGTAGGCGCCCGAGGTCGCGGCGATCCCGACGTTGTTGGAGGCCGAGAAGCCGCGGTTGGGCGCGGAGATGACGCGGACGTCGGAGCGGGTCGAGGCGAGCGCGATCACCGACCCATCGGCGGACTCCGCGTCCACTACGACGATGCGGCCGGGGCCGACCTGCTGCGTCACGCTGTCTACGGCCATCTGCAGGAACCCTCCCGCATCGTGCGCGACGATGACGACGTCCACGTCGGGCGCGTCCGGGATGGCCACCGGGTTCACCTCACCGTCGGGACGAAACGAGCGAGCGCGTCGTGCCAGTCGGGCATGGTGACGCCGAGGGCCGCTGCCTTCGAGCAGTCCAGGACGGAGTTGGCGGGCCGCGCCGCCTTGGTCGGGAAGGTCGAGGAGGGGACCGCGATGACCTTGACGCGCTCCAGCCCGGCCAGCCGCAGGATCTCGCGGGCCATCTCGTCACGCGTGCACGACCCGCTGCCCGCGAGGTGGAAGACGCCGCGGGCGCGCGCCTCGAGCAGGTCGAGGATGCCGGCGGCCAGATCGAGCGTGTAGGTCGGCGAGCCGACCTCGTCGTTGACGACGGTGACGGCGATGCTGCCGGTCGCCCGCTCGAGGATCTTGGTCGGGAAGTTGGTGCCGTACGGGCCGAACACCCAAGCGGTGCGTACGATCAGCGCCGTCGGGTTGGCGGAGTGCACGACGCGCTCGCCTGCCAGCTTCGACACCCCGTAGACCGAGAGCGGGTTCGGCGCGTCGTCCTCCGTGTAGGCGCCGTCCTTCGTGCCGTCGAAGACGAAGTCCGTCGACACGTGGACGAAGGGAAGCCCCGCGCGAGCGGCCGCGGCGGCGAGCAGACGCGCACCTGTACGGTTGACCGCGAACGCGGTCTCCGGGTCGTCCTCGGCGCGCTCGACGTTGGTGTAGGCCGCGGCGTTGATGAGCACGCCGTCCGGGTGCAGCTCCGCGAAGGCCCGGACGACGCGCGCGACGTCGGCGACCGACGTGATGTCGAACTCCGATTCGACGGGCGCGAAGAACGAGAGGCCGCGCTGCCCGCCGACGATCTGCAGGGCGTGGCCGAGCATCCCGTTGGCACCGGCGATGAGCAGGGGTCCGGTCACGCTAGGAGCGCTCCTCGTACCAGCGCTTGCGCCAGTCCGCGAACTCCTCCGTCTGATGCTTGATCTTGGTCCACCACCACTGGTTGTCGCGATACCAGCGGATCGTGTCGCGCAGGCCCTGCTCGAACTCGACCTTCGGGGTCCAGCCCATCGCGGCGAGCTTGCCGCAGTCAAGCGCGTAGCGGCGGTCGTGGCCGGGACGGTCGGTGACCCACTCGATGACGTCCTCGGTCAGCCCGAGTTCGTCGATGATGATGGAGGTGATCTCGCGGTTGGTGCGCTCGTTGCCGCCGCCGACGTTGTAGACCTCGCCGGGCTCGCCGTTGAGCAGCACGAACTCGATGCCGTCGCAGTGGTCGTCGACGTGCAGCCAGTCGCGGATGTTCATGCCGTCGCCGTAGAGCGGCAAGCGGCCGCCCTCGATGGCGTTGGTCACGAACAGCGGGATGAGCTTCTCGGGATACTGGTATGGACCGTACGTGTTCGACCCGCGTGTGATCATCACGGGCGTGCCGTAGGTCGTGTGGTACGCGAGTACCTGGAGGTCGCCGCCGGCCTTGGAGGCCGAATACGGGCTCGAGGGCTTGATGAGGTCCGTCTCGCAGAAGGCGCCCTCGTCGATCGAGCCGTAGACCTCGTCGGTGGACACCTGGACCATGCGCTTGATGCCCAGCGCGCGCACCGTCTCGAGCAGCGTGTGCGTGCCCAGGATGTCGGTGTGCAGGAACGCCTCGGGCTCGGCGATCGAGCGGTCGACGTGCGTCTCGGCGGCGAAGTTCACGATCGCGTCGACGCCCTGCGCCGCGGCCTCGACGGCCGCACGGTCGCAGATGTCACCGTGCACGAAGCTATAGCGCGGGTCGTCCGCGACGACCTTCAGGTTATCCAGGTTGCCGGCGTAGGTGAGCTTGTCGAAGCAGACGATCTCCCAATCGTCGTGCTTGGCGAGCATCCGCCGTACGAAGTCGGAGCCGATGAAGCCGGCGCCACCGCTGACAAGAAGCTTCATTCGAGACTCCCCTTCACATCCACCTTCAGGCCATTCGCAACCGCGAAGGCCATAAGCCCATCCAGGTCTTCCGACCGCAGGGCGGATTCCGCCCCAAGCAGCGTTTCATCAGGCCAATCCCACCAGCGCAGCGCCAGAAGCGTCTCCGCCTCCTGCTCGGAACGCCGGCTCTTGATCACGCGAGCCGGCACGCCGGCCACGACGGCGTAGGGCGGCACATCGCGGGTGACCACAGCTCCCGCTGCGACCACGGCCCCATCCCCGATGTTCACGTTCCCGATGATGGTCGCGCCGATGCCGATCCAAACGTCGTTACCGATGGTCACGCGCTCGATCGCTTGAGGCTCCGGCCCGGAACCGGGCCCATCGAAGTGGAGGAGACTGAACGGATACTGACTCACATGGTGCATGTTGTGGTTCCCACCCGCGACGATGCACACGTTGGCCGAGATGGATGTGAAGCTTCCGATCTCGATCCGGTCCTGTGCCTTGTAGGTCAAGAACCTGCAGGTGGAGTCCCAGTAGCTCCAGCGGCCCGCGCTGAAATGCCCACTTCGGTGCGCCGACTCCGCAGGCCGGAGCCGCAGCTGCCGCTTCTCATAGGCGCTCATAGGCGCGGGCTCGCCGGCCGGCTCGCCGCGAAGGATCCGCCGCACACGTGACGCGATACGTCTGCGCGTCACGCCATCAGCCATTCTTCACGCTCCAGTCGTAGCCGATCGAAGCGTCGTCGAAGGGAAGACGGAACTCGTCGGGCTCGTTGTAGTCGTAGAGCTCGGTCGGGATGTTCACGATCGAGGCGGGCTCGGTGCCGACGGGGGTGAACCCGTGGTAGACCCCGTTCGGGATGACGATCATGCGCTGGCGTTGCCAGCCGATGACGAACTCGTTCGTCTCACCCTTGGTCGGGGAGCCCTCACGGGTGTCGTGGAGGACGACCTTCGCCATGCCGCCGACGCACACGAAGTGGTCGGTCTGCTTCTTGTGGTAGTGCCACGCCTTCACCACGCCCGGGTAGACCATGGTGATGTAGACCTGCCCGAACCTCTGGAAGTCGGGGTCGTCGCTGCGGAACATCTCCATCAGCAGACCACGCTCGTCGGGCATGACCTTGAGGTCCTTGACCTTCACGCCGTCGATCATGAGGGGCTCCAAACGTCACGAGTATGCGCGGGCCCATGTGGCTCCAGCGTAAGGGCTAGTCTACCCCAATGACGAGGAGGAACAGCCCCGGTCCGAGCGCAGAACGCGACCCTAGTGACGGCTCCGCGGTGCTCCCCCGTACCCGTGCCCGGGACTGGGCGATGCTACTATCCGGTGACGTACTGTCCCGCAGCGACTCCAACCTCGAGCCGGGTGAGCGTGTGGCCAAGTTCTCGATCGTCGTGCCCGCATACAACGCTGAGGCCACACTGCCCGAGACGCTTGACGCTGTGCTCGCGCAGCGGTACGACGACTGGGAGTGCGTGGTCGTCGACGACGGTTCGTCCGACTGCACCCTGGCCGTGGCCCGCGAGTACGCATCCAAGGACGCAAGGGTGCGCGTGCTGACTCAATCGAACCGCGGTACCGCAGGCGCGTACAACACGGGGGTCACCGAAGCCCGAGGCGATTGGGTCGTCCTGTGCTCCGCCGACGACCTGCTCTTGCCAGACCATCTCTCGACACTGTCGCAGTTCGTCGACACACACAGTGCATGCGACGTTCTGTCCTCCAACGGCTACTTCTTGCTGCCGGATGACTCCAGAGAACTGGTGTACCGCCCCGGCGACCTGGACGATCTGAGCTTCATCCGGGTCATCGGCGGCTGCTTCTACAGCGTTGGCGCCACATACCGACGATCGCTGTTCGAAATGGTCGGAGGCTACCGAGTCGGCATCTTCGGTGAGGACTACGACTTCTGGCTTCGCGCTATGTCGCTCGGGGCGCGGCACTGCTACGTCCCGCTCCCGCTGTCTCTGCACAGGCTCAGCGCTACCCAGAAGTCCTCTGACGCGGAAGCAGTTCTCATCTCGGACATCCGCATTCTTCGCGACCTCGAGAGCTCCGGGGGCCTGTCGCGCAGAGAACGCGCCGCGATTCACGATTCGATACTGAGCCGTCGAGTACGCGCAGCGAGACTCGATGGTCCCTCGGCGAAACGCGCTGTCCGCGTCGCATTGGTCTACCTGGGACAACCCGCCTCGCTGTTTCGCGCCATCCCCCGGAGCCTGCGGCGGCGGCTTCAGCATTCGCCGCAGGGCCGGCCCTAGCGATGCACACGGAGAGCGGAATCGCCCGCACCATGCGCCGCGTCGAAGGGGTTGGGGTGCGGCAAGGCTTCGTCGTCGAGACCACGGCCGGGGTTCCAAGACCCGAGCGCATCCCGATCATCATCAACAACTTCAATCGGTTGTCGTATCTCCGGGCGCTGGTTGACGCTCTTCGCGCGCGTGGTCACGAGAACATCTACGTCATCGACAACAACAGCACCTATGAGCCCTTGCTCGAGTACTACCGGGACGAGCGGCTCAACGTGTTCTACCTCGACACAAACGTGGGCTATCTCGCGCTGTGGACGACGCCCGTGGGAGCGCAGTTCACCGACAACTACTACGCATACACCGACTCAGACATCGTGCCCACTGCGGAGTGCCCTTCCGACTTCATGGCGGTGTTTCGCCAGGCGCTGGATCGCTACCCGAAGGTCGACAAGGTGGGATTCGGGCTGAAGATCGACGACCTGCCGGAACACTTCGCGCTCAGGGCGCAAGTGATCGAGCACGAGCAGCGCTTCCTCACGACCCGCGTCAAGCACGGCCTCTATCGCGCGCCCATCGACACGACCTTCGCGCTCTACCGCCCCGGGGCGGCGGGCGGATCGTGGCTGCAGTGCCTTCGGACAG
This sequence comes from Coriobacteriia bacterium, assembly GCA_025361505.1. Taxonomy (GTDB): domain Bacteria; phylum Actinomycetota; class Coriobacteriia; order Anaerosomatales; family PALSA-660; genus PALSA-660. Next base: position 478 of record JANYKZ010000025.1, on the reverse strand, counting down.
CGGAACCCTACGTCGCCCGACACCTGCCGTGGTACGAGGACTCGTCGCACCCCACTGACGAAGAGGTCTTCTACCGAAGCACAATCCAGACAAGCACGCACTGGACCCTGAGGGGCCAGGGATCGGACACCGAGACCATGACCGTGCCGCTTTGGGGCATGCCGGTCCACGTCGCGGCTGGACAGCACGACGACCTCTGGAACATGGTCTCGAGGGGTGAGTGGGAACCGGAAACGTACGACCTGCTCGACCGGTTCCTCGATCCCGCGCACTGCTACATGGAGATTGGCAGCGGTGTCGGCCAGACCGCCCTCTATGCAAGTCACCTAGCTCGAGTCGTTTACTCGATCGAACCCGATGTTGCGCAGCGTTCTGAGCTCGCTGAGAACGTGGGCCTCAATGCCGAGACGATTCGCAACGTCGAGGTCATCACCCCCTCCGACTCGTCGAGACTCCGGGCCTCCAGGGCCTGGAGTCT
>JANYKZ010000105.1 GCA_025361505.1 Coriobacteriia bacterium | reverse complement strand
CTCGATCGGCTTCGGCGACGTCCACGACACCCAGGTGAGCCCCACCATGAGAGTCGTGCAGTTCACGCCGCCCGGCTCGGCGTGCTCGATCGTCTTCGGGACCGGGATGGCCGGCATCTCCGACATGGTCCCGGGGTCCGTCAAGGGCATCCATCTGGTCGTGAAGGACATCCATGCGGCGCGTGAGGCCATGGTGCAACGGGGTGTAGTGGCCAGCGACGTCGTCGACATGGGTGGGGTCTTCTACTCGGATTTCGACGATCCCGACGGCAACACGTGGGTCCTGCAGCAGGTGCCCTGGTAGTCGACGCCCGCGGTACGGTGGACCCGTTCCGCTTCTCGTCGCGGCGGCGTGCCGACCATGAGGACTCCGCGTCGCCGCTCGATGCGCTATCCGGAGATCCTGCGGTGGTAGGTCCCGATGGCGAAGACGTACGCGACGATGAGAAGGCCGACACACCATCCGAGAGCGATCCAGATATCGCTGCCGACGGGCTGTTGCGTGTACAGGGCGCGGATCGCATTGACGATCGACGTCACCGGCTGGTTCTCGGCGAACACGCGAACCGGGCCGGGCATCGTGGCGGTGGGCACGAACGCCGAACTCACGAACGGCAGGAAGATGAGCGGGTAGGCGAACGCGCTCGCGCCGTCGATCGTCTTCGCGGTGAGACCGGGGATCACGGCGAGCCACGTCAGCGCCAGGGTGAACAGGATCAGGATGCCGGCGATGGCGAGCCACGCCAGCACTCCCGCGCCCGAGCGGAAGCCCATGAGCAGCGCGACGAGCACGACGACCACGAGCGAGATCAGATTCGCGACGAGCGAGGTCAGCACGTGCGCCCACAGCACCGACGACCGCGCTATCGGCATGGACTGGAACCGCTCGAAGATGCCGCTCTGTTTGTCCAGGAAGAGCCGGTACGCGGTGTAGGAGATCCCCGATGAGATCGTGATGATCAGGATGCCGGGCAGCAGGTAGTTCACGTAGTTGCCCGACCCCGACTTGATGGCGCCGCCGAACACGTAGACGAACAGCAGCATGAAGCCGATCGGCATGATCGCGGTCGTGATGATGGTGTCCAGGCTGCGCGCGATGTGGCGCAGAGAACGTCCCGTCAGGACGGCCGTGTCGCCGAGGAAGTGGTTGGTCATCTCGGTTCCTTACTCGCCGTTGCCGACGATCGCGAGGAAGACGTCCTCGAGGGTGGGCTGCTTCTCGACGTACTCGACCCGGGCCGGGGGGAGCAGCGCCTTGAGTTCGGCGAGCGTGCCGTTCACGATGATCCGGCCCCCGTGGAGGATGGCGATCCGGTCGGCGAGCTGTTCGGCCTCGTCCAGGTCCTGCGTGGTGAGCAGCACCGTCGTGCCGTTCTCCGCGAGCTGTTTGACGGTCTGCCACACCTCAAGGCGCGCCTGGGGGTCGAGCCCGGTCGTCGGCTCGTCGAGGAAGATGACCGGCGGACTGCCGATGAGGCTCATCGCGATGTCGAGCCGGCGGCGCATGCCGCCCGAATACGTCGCCACCTTTCGCGCCGACGCGTCGGTCAGCGCAAAGCGCTCGAGCAGACCATCCGCGACCGTGCCCGGGTCCTTGAGGTGCCGCAACCGGGCGACCAGCACGAGGTTCTCCCGCCCGGTGAGGATCTCATCGACGGCCGCGAACTGTCCGGTGAGACTGATGGACTGCCGCACGTCCGCAGCCCCGGTGGCGACGTCGAAGCCGTTGACGGTCGCGGTCCCCGCGTCGGCCCCGAGCAGCGTGGACAGGATGTTCACGACGGTTGTCTTGCCCGCCCCGTTCGAGCCGAGCAAGGCGAAGATGCTGCCCCGAGCCACGTCGAAATCGACGCCACGCAGGACGTGCAGTTCCTTGTAGGACTTCTCCAGGCCCTGCACGCGGATCACAGGTTCCCGCATCTGATCAGGCGTCATCGCAGGTATCCGTTCTCTCGTCCGTCATGCGTCGTCGCCGGCGACGCTGTCGATAGCCCTTGTCAGGCGTTCCCGCTCCTTGTTGATCCACTGACCCTCCGAGTAGTTCTGGAGGAACGTCTCGGCGAACTCCACGGGGTCGTTCCCAACGATCGCGCGGATCGGGGTTCCGTCCGACGCGGCCTGCTCGAACAGATCGGCGAGATCCTCCAGCATCGACACCAGGATGTCGCCCTTCGTGATCGCCCCGAAGTACATCAGGTACCGCTCCACTGCGTCGATCGCCGTGTGATAGTCCGCAGGAAGCTGCTCGATGCGCGCCTTGTACTCCCGGTACTGCCTCTTCTGCCCGATCGAACCTGTGACCTTCTCGATCCACCCTGCGGCCATGTCTAGTTGCCTCCTTGCTGGAGCTGTTCGAGCCGACCGGTGAGGAAACTCCACGTCCGCCAGAACTCCTCGAGATCAGCCCGTCCCTGCGCGTTGAGTGAATACACCTTGCGCGGCGGTCCCTTCTCGGACGGGTGTTTCTCCACGCCGACGAGACCCTTCTGCTCGATCCTGACGAGCAGCGCGTAGACGGTGCCCTCGGCGACGTCGGAGAAGCCCATCTCCCGCAGACGTGTCGTGATCTCATAGCCGTACGCGGGCCGACCGGAGAGGATCGCGAGGACGATGCCCTCGAGCGTCCCCTTGAGCATCTCCGTCATCTGCTTGCCCACGAAACACCCTCCAACTACTCATTGTTACTGACTACCGGTACATAGTATCACGGAGTAGCGGGGGCGCAAGCCCCACCGAGCGGCGGGAGTCCGCGGGACGGCAGATTCCTGGGACGTCCGCGAGCAAGGCGAAAGCACGGTGGATCTACCGTCGACCAGGCTGTGGTAGATACAGAAGGAAGTCCGGCGCTGACGTCGAGGAGGACCCATGGCGGTCGAGAGTCCCGAGTACGAGGTCCTCAGGCACGAGGGCGCCTTCGAGTTGCGCCGCTACGCCGGCTATCTGACGGCAAACGTGCGCGTGAGCGCGGCCGACTACGGCCGGGCGATGAACGCGGGCTTCAACCCGCTGGCCGACTACATCTTCGGCAACAACCACGCTGCGGACCGCATCTCCATGACGGCGCCCGTGACCGCCGGCAGGGCCTGCTGTCAGAAGATCGCGATGACCGCGCCGGTCACGGCGCAGGGATCCGAGGACGACTACGTGGTCAGCTTCACGATGCCGTCCGGCTACTCGATGGACGACCTTCCGCAGCCCAACAACGCGGCGGTGTCGCTCGAACCCGTAGGTTCGCATCTGGCCGCTGTCGCGAGGTTCAGCGGCTACTTCTCAGGGAGCAAGGCGGCCCAGGCGCAGGCCGAGTTGGAATCGTGGATCGGTGAGCAGGGTCTGAAGGCGGTCGGCGAACCGATCGTGGCCCAGTACGACCCTCCCTGGAAGCCGGGGTTCGTCCGGCGCAACGAGATCATGATCGTCGTCGAAGAGGCCTGAGATCGACACCACGCGGCATGGTCGGGCGCGCGCGGCGGCGGCTCGTGCGCACCACGCGGGCGGCACTCAAGGGGGAGGCCCGGAATGAAGTACGCGATCGCGACGCTCTTGCTCTGGATCATCGCATCGGCGGCCACTATGTTGGTGGTCAAGGACGCCCGCGCATTGACGATCCTCGGGCCGCTGTTCGCAGTCTGCATGATAGGGTCCGTGGTGGTCGTGCGACGCGCCCTCACCGGCTCTCGACCGACCACCTGACCATCGCTTCGGCGGACCACCGCCGAAGCGCTCAACGGCAGGCACTTCGAAGCCAAGGGGGACCGGATGCGACGCGTGGGCCGGGGTCTACTGATCGTCGTGAGCATCATGAACGGAGTGGCGGGTCTCGTCTGCGGAGTGCTGTTCATCGCCGGACCGGACGGCCACCTCATGCAGGCCGGGGCGCTCCTTCCTGTCATCCAGGGGCTGCCGCTCGCGAGCGTCTTCTTCCGGGACTTCGTCTGGATCGGCGTCGCCATGCTGCTGGTGCTGGGCATCCCGAACTCGATCGCCGCTGTGATGCTCCTGCGAAAGAACGAGCGCCAGTACCTCGCGACGCTCGCCGCCGGCGCCCTTCTGGTCTTGTGGTGCGGCTTCGAGCTGGTCTTCATGCTCAACGCCCTGGCGGTCGGCTACCTCATCATCGGGTTCGTCACGGTCACGTGCTCGATCCTGCTGCTGCGGCCGGCACCCGGACGTGCCTGACAGCGGCACGGGACAACGCCGGTAGACCACGATCGGGAGGGCCGATGCCGCATACGAGCGAACTCCTCGATGAGATCATCGCAAGGTCCCCGGACTGGCGCGGAACGACCTTGACGGAACTCCGCAGGATCATCCACGACGCCGACCCCGAGATCACCGAGGAAGTGAAGTGGAAGCGGCCCAGCAACCCGCTCGGCGCGCCCGTGTTCGAACACGACGGGATCGTGTGCGTCGCCAACATCCTGAAGGAGAGGGTCAGGCTGAGCTTCCCCGCCGGCCTGAACCTGCCGGACCCGCAGAACATCCTGAGCTCCGTCTCGGAGGGCAACAAGACGCGGATCATCGACCTCTACGAGGGCGATGCGATCGACGAGAGCGCGCTGAAGGACATCGTCCGCGCGGGCGTGGAACGCAATCTCGCGAAGCCGGACCGCAGGAAGTAAGGGCTGGTGGACGGTGGTTTCGCTCGGACTCCCGTCCGGGGCGTCTCAGCCTACGGCCCTCTTCACCAATGCACCGATCTTGGCCTCTTCGGCGGGGGTCAGCCCGGTCAGCGCGAAGGCGACCGGCCACATGTGACCTTCGTCGAGGGCCGCCTCGTGTTGGAAGCCGAAGGTCGCGTAGCGCGTCTTGAACTTCTGCGAGGCCTGGAAGAAGCAGACGACCTTGCCGTCCTTGGCGTACGCGGGCATCCCGTACCACAGTCTGGGGGAGAGGGTCGGCGCTTCGGCTCTGATGATCTCGTGCAGCCGCTCGGCTATCGCGCGATCCGATCCCGACATCGCGGCGATGCTGGCGACCACATCGGCCTCGCCTTCGGCCTTCTTCGCCCGTGGGACGGGGCGCACGGCGGCCTTCTTGGCGCCTTCCGCGGGCTTGCCGTCTGCGTCTTCGCTCATCGTCGGCTCCATTCTATGGACGGTCGGGCGTCGTGGCTCAGGAATCGTGGCCCTAGTGCTTGGCCTTCTTCGATGGTTTCGAGCTGTTGAGGTCGACCGCTTCGCGAACGAGCGCCTTGAAGGCGGCCTCGTCGAGTTCCTCCCCTTCGTGGATGTCGCACGCGCGGCGCACGTTCCCGTCGAGGCTCGAGTTGAAGAGACGGGCGGGATCCTCCAGCGACGCCCCCTTGGCGAACGTGAGCTTCACGACACCCTTGTAGGATTCGCCGGTGCAGATGATGCCGTCATGCGACCAGACGGGAGTGCGTCCCCACTTCCACTCCTCGACGGCGTCGGGGTCCGCCTCCTTGATGAGCCTCCGCATCCTGCTGAGGGCCTCACCGCGCCAGTCCCCGAGCTCTGCGATCCTGTTCGAGATGAGCTCCGATGCCGACGGGCCTTCGCTCGCGTCCGACTCAGTCATGTCCTCATCCTTCATCCTCATTGGCGCCTCGCCCCATCCGGGATGCGCGTGGACGGCCTTCGGCCTCCGGTAGCGCACATCGCGCCACGTGCCGCGCTGGACGCGGCAGCACTGTCTCCAGTATTCCCCACATGCGGGGGCTCCGACGTGGAGAGCGGCCGATCGCCGGTCACTGGCCGCGGTAGCTCTGCTCCTCGTATGCCTGCTGGGCGTCCTGCTGCATCTCGCTCCGGATCTCCCCGCGCGTCTGCGGCCGGCTTGAGCCGCTCGCGCCGGACCCTCCCCCGATCGAGACCAGGACAACCACCACGATCACGATCAGCAGCCACCACTCCGTCAGGAACTTCTTCACGCTTCCCCCTCGTCGCTCGAATGAACCACAGGCTACAGGGGCGCTGTGACACCGCGTGGTTCCGCCGCCGGCACGCGGGTCGGCGATGACGGTGCATGCGGCCGGTTCATACCGGGCGATTCTGAGGTCTGATCTCCGAGACGACGGAGGATTCACTTTATCAAGCGGATACTTGACTATCTTTATGTCTCGGCCTACCATTCTCACGATACATGATGCAAGGGAGGTTGACGGGATGAGCAACGAGTGGCACGAGCTGACCGACCTCACGGGCGAACGGCCCTTTGTGATCACGCGCGTGCGACTGGCCAGCGGCGTGGCGATCGAAGGCGAGTTCGAGCTCCCGTCGTTGGCCCGGCTGCGCTACGAGGACCAGGTGTTCGTGGGCGAGTTCGTGCGCAGCCACGGCTCGATCAAGGACATGGAGAAGGCCTTCGGCGTGAGCTATCCGACGGTCAAGAACCGCCTGAACCGCATCGCCGAACAGCTGAGTCTTGTGGAGGTGGCGGTGCAGGGGCCCGCTCCCGCGCAAGCGGACGACGTGCTTGCGATGCTCGAACGCGGTGAGATCTCCGCCGACGAGGCCGTGGAGAGGTTGAGGCACTGATGTTCCCCCCGATGCTGCTGTACCTGAGGGTCGGCACGCCGGAGCGCCCCGGGCCGGGGATCTGGCTCCCGCTCTTCCTCGTGTGGCTGATCCTGCTGCCGATCGTCGTGCTCGTGCTTCTGATCACGGTCCTGACCGACGTCGTGCTCTTCTTCGTCGGCCGGTCCTACCACCACTACACCGTGCTCTTGCTCCGCTGCTTCGGTGTGCTCGGGGCGACCAGGGGAACGGTGATCTCGATCCACGCGGAAGCGAACGTCATCGACATGGAACTGGTATGAGGGAAGGGTGAGTGCGATGAGTGAAGACCGTGCCCGTATCCTGAGGATGCTCGCCGACGGCAAGATCACCGCCGACGAGGCCGAGGGCCTGCTCGACGCGTTGGACTCGCGCGCGCCGGAGCCCGCGGCTCCCGACTCCGCTCCGTCCGTGATCAAGGGCGACCCGACGCCGCTGCTCAACGCGTTGCCGAAGTTCCTCCACGTGAAGGTGGATGGCGACCAGGGCGAGAAGGTCGACGTGAAGGTCCCTCTGGCGCTCGTACGCTCGGGTCTGAAGCTGACCTCGCTCATCCCGCCGCAGGCGATGGCCCAGATCAACGAGCAGATGGCCCAGAACGGCATGTCGATCGACTTCACGAACTTCAAGCCCGAGGACATCGACGAGCTCATCGAGGCGCTGCGCGAGATGGAGATCAACGTCGACGGGAAGAATGGCGAGAAGGTCCGCGTCTACGCCGAGTAGCCCATCGTCGCGGGTCACACCGGGCGTCCGATGTCAGGAGGAGTCGTGTCGTTTCAAGACAGGTCCACTGAAGACCTCGTCCGCATCGCCACCGCCGGTGCCGGGTTCCGGCTCGACGTCGGTGATCGCTCCACGGAGGACCTGGTCGCGATCGCGGCCGCTTCGTCGGACTGGGGCGTCCGGCTGCTCTTCGCGGGTGTGGGCGGCCGCGCGACGGACGACCTCGTGAGGATCGCGGATGCGGGCGAAGGCAACGTCGAGTTCGAGGGCTGACGGCGCTTCCTCCCCGCACTTCCAGCATACAGTCCGCAGGGGGGCTTGCGGCAAGACCCGGGCGCGCGCGTAGAATCCGAGGCCGTGAGGTCGCGGTCCTACCGAGGGAGAGTCCTATGCGCGTGCTGCTGTCGACGATCGGCTCCCGGGGAGACGTCCAGCCGTTGGTGGCGCTGGCGGTGCAGCTGAGGGACCTCGGTCATGAAGCGCGCATCTGCGCGCCGCCCGATTTCCGCGACTGGGTCGAGGGCCTCGGGATCGAGTTCGTGCCCCTCGGGCCCGCGGTGACCTCGACAGCGAAGGCAGACTCGCCGCTCATGCCGGCCCGGCCGACGCCCGAGCAGATACAGCAGATGATGGCAGGCACGGTCGCCACGCAGTTCGAGACGATCCCCGTCGCGGCCGACGGCTGTGACGTCATCGTCGCGGGGAACGCGCTGAACATCGCCACGCGTTCGGTGGCCGAGCTCATGGGGATCCGCTACGTGTTCGCCGCGTACTGCCCCATCACGCTGCCATCGGCGCACCACGCACCACCCAAGGTGATCGCGTGGACCCCTGAGGACGCAGGCGCCGACAACCTCACGCTCTGGGCCGAGGACGCGGTCGGGTGGACCGAGCGATGGGGGCCTCCCCTTGATTCGCACCGCGCAGCACTTGGCCTGCCACCGGTCACCGACGTGCGGACCCACATCCTCACCGACGACCCCTGGCTGGCCTCGGACCCGGCACTTGCGCCGTGGCCCGAGGCCGATGATCCGCACGTGTTCCAGACCGGCGCCTGGATCCTGCCGGATGACCGTCCGCTCTCTCCGGAGCTGGAGGAGTTCCTCGCGGCGGGCGATCCGCCCGTCTACTTCGGATTCGGCAGCATCCGCGCTCCACGGGACATCGCCAGGACGATGATCGAGTCGGCTCGGGCACTGGGCCGCAGGACCATCTTGTTGCGCGGATGGGCCGATCTCTGTCTCGTCGACGACGGACCCGACTGCCTGTCGACCGGCGACGTCAACCAGCAGGCGCTGTTCCCGCGGGTCGCCGCCGTCGTGGGACACGGCGGCGCGGGCACCACGACGGCGGCGACCGGAGCAGGAGCGCCCCAGGTGGTCATCCCCCAGCACCACGACCAGTTCTACTTCGCGGGCCGGGTCGGCGAGCTGGGGATCGGAGTGGCGCATCCGCCCGTCGAACCGACCACGGAGTCGCTGACGAGCGCGCTCGCTCAGGCCCTCCGACCGGGTGTGATCGCCCGTGCGCGCGCCGTAGGCCCCCAGGTGCGGACCGACGGCGCGCTGGTCGCAGCCCGACGCCTGATCGCCGATGCGCTCCGAGCCCGCTCGTGATCCGGCAGGCCCGCGAGGGCGACTTCGGGGACACCCTGCGACTCAACACCGAGTGGGTCCACTTCACCAGCCATCTGGACGAGACCGCGCTGCTGGCGTTGCACGAGCAGAGTGCCTATCACCGCGTCGTCGAGTCGGAGGGACGCGTCGTCGCGTTCCTCCTTGCGCTCCGTGAAGGCTCGGACTACGGCAGTCCGAACTACGGCTGGTTCGACGACCGGGGCGGCGCCTTCCTCTACGTCGACCGTGTCGTCGTCGACAGCGCGCATCAGAGCACGGGTATCGCCAGGATGCTCTACGACGACCTTCTCGTCTTCGCGAGGGAGTCGGGGGTCGATCGCGTGGTGTGCGAG
>JANYKZ010000088.1 GCA_025361505.1 Coriobacteriia bacterium | reverse complement strand
GCAACTGAAGGTCTCCATCGGGCAGGTCGACGATGCCGTCGCGCTCGCGCAGCAGTGGCTCGAGCAGCTGCACCACCTCGCGGACAACGGCAAGAAGGCCGAGACCAGCGCCGACCTCGCGCAGGCCAACGTCCTGCTCGGCGAGGCCCGCGGCCGCATCGAGAGCGCGATCAACGCCCTCGAGGGCCGCGCCGCCGACTCGGGCATCACGGTCGAGCTCGTCTGACCTCCGCGCACATCGCTCCGTCACACGCCCGGCCCCTTGACTGAGGGACCGGGCGTGTTACTTTCTTCGTATTCGTGTTACTGGCGGCGTGGAAGGCGGTCGGCCGTGGGGGCACTCGCGCGGTTCAGCGTGGCGATGGACGAGGAGCTCCTCGCCCGCTTCGACGACCTCGTCGCGCGCCGCGGTGCCGCGGTCAACCGCTCCGAGGCGGTCCGCGACCTCGTGCGCGACGCGCTGGTCGACGCCGAGTGGGAGGACTCCTCGGAAGACATCGTCGGCACCGTCACGATGGTCTTCGACCACCACGCCTCCGACCTCTCCGACAAGCTCGACGCGCTCCAGCACGCCCACCACGAGCGGATCGTCTCCTCGATGCACGTGCACCTCGACGCCCACAATTGCCTCGAGGTCATCGTCGTGAAGGGCACGAGCGCACAGGTCCGCGCCATCGCCGACGGACTGCTCGGGACCAAGGGCGTCAAGCACGGCAAGCTGGTCTCGACCACCGCCGGCCGGCACCTGTAGGGTCGGGCGGCGAAGATGCACATCCCCGACGGCTACCTCGGACCCCAGACCTACGCGGTCCTCGACGCCGCGATCGTCCCGCTGTGGATGATCGCGGGAGCGCGGATCAGGAAGACGCTGAAGGCCCGGCAGGTGCCGATGATGGCGCTCGCCGCGGCGTTCTCCTTCGTGATCATGATGTTCAACGTGCCGGTCCCCGGAGGCTCCACGGGCCACGCGGTCGGGGCGGTGCTCATCGCCATCCTGCTCGGCCCGTGGGCGGCGGTCGTCGCCGTCTCCATCGCCCTCGTGGTCCAGGCCCTCGTGTTCGCCGACGGAGGCATCACCGCGATCGGCGCGAACGTCGTCAACATGGCCGTGATCATGCCGTTCGTGGGCTTCTACCTCTACCGTCTCGTCGCAGGTGACCGGCCCGGCTTCGGACGCCGGATCGTCGCGGCCGGGATAGGCGCCTGGGTCGGAATCGTCGCGGCATCGATCGCTGCGGGCGTCGAGTTCGGCCTGCAGCCGCTCCTCTCGCACACCGCCTCCGGACAGCCCCTCTACGCGCCCTACCCGCTCGCCGTCGCCGTGCCCGCCATGGCACTCGAGCACATGCTGTTCTTCGGTCCGCTGGAGGCGGTCGTGACGATGGGCATCGTCGCGGTCCTCGCCCGGCAGGACTCCGCCCTGCTCGACATGAAGCCGGCGGCCCGGCCGCTGCGCTGGCTATGGGCCGCCCTCGCCGCCCTCATCCTCCTGACGCCGATCGGCGTGCTCGCCACCGGCACCGCGTGGGGAGAGTGGAGCGCGGCCCAACTCAAGGGCGCGCTCGGCTACGTCCCCGCCGGCCTCGGCCGGGTCGGCACCCTCTGGACCGCGTCCATGCCCGCCTACATGCCGCCCTTCATCGCGAACCCGCTCGTCGGCTACCTCGTCGCCGCCGCGCTCGGCGCGACGCTGGTCGTCGGTGTCGCGTGGGGCCTCGGCAAGCTGCTGTCGCGCAAGGACGGGTCGACCCCGGTCGATCCGCCGTCGGCCCGGCTGTGATCCCCGCGCTCGCGCATATCGGCGAGGCGCCGCCGCGCAGGCGGGGCTCGGTCCGCTCGCTCGCCCGGCGGACCGCTGACGCGATCGGCCACGCTGTCGCCGAGGTGCTCGAGAACGACGAGCTCGCGAGTGGGCCCGGCCTCATGCAGGCGCTCGACCCCCGCTTCAAGCTGGTGAGCATCGTCGCCTTCGCGGTCACGGCGAGCTTCGTCCACTCACTGCCCGTCCTGATCGCACTGGTGCTCGCCACCATGGCGCTGGCTGCCGCGTCGAGCGTGTCGGTGACCTCGTTCGCGGGCAAGGTATGGAGCTCGGCCGGCCTCTTCGCCCTCCTCGTCTGCGCGCCGTCGGCCACCGCGTGGATCACTCCGGGAGCCGTGCTGGTCCCGCTCGGCCCCGCGTCGATCACCGCGCCGGGCCTTCTGATCGCCTCCCGCCTGATCGCGAGGGTCATCGCCGGCGCGGGTTTCGGACTGCTCGTGATCTGGACGACCCGCTGGACGGACGTGCTGCGGGCGCTGTCGTCCCTCGGGGTCCCCGACCTTGTGGTCGCCACGCTGGCCATGACGCAGAAGCAGATCATGTCGCTGCTGCGCACGGTCGAGAACATGCACCTCGCGCGGGAGAGCCGCATGTTGTCGACCGGTTCGGCCACCGAGAACCGCGGCTGGGTCGTCGACCGCATGGCGTTCGTCGCCCGGCGCTCGATGAAGACCGCGGACGACGTCTACGACGCGATGCTGGCGCGCGGCTACTCGGGCGCCATGCCGTCGCTGATCGATCTGCGCGCGACCGCGCGGGACTGGGCCTGGATGGCCGCGGGCGTCACCGCTTGCGTGCTCGTCCTCGGGATCGACAGGATGGTGTTCCCCACATGACGGCGGAATTCGTGCTCACCGGCGCAAGCCACTCTTACGGCGCGGGGATCTGTGCCCTCGACGGGATCGACCTGACCGTGGAGCCCGGCGAGCACGTGGCCGTCGTCGGCGCGAACGGCAGCGGCAAGTCCACGCTTCTCAAGATGCTCGACGGGCTGGCGTTCTGCACGACAGGGACGATCGCCACGGCGGGACGTCCGCTCACCGAGGAGGCGCTCGAGGACCCGGCCTTCCGCCGCGAGTTCAGGTCGCGCGTCGGGTTCGTGTTCCAGGACGCGGACGTCCAGCTCTTCTGCAACACCGCATTCGACGAACTCGCCTTCGGACCGTTGCAGCTCGGTCTCGACCACGACGAGGTGCGAACGCGCGTCGCCGAGGTGGCCGCGTCGCTGCGGATCGAGAGACTGCTCGACCGTGCCCCCTACACCCTGTCGGGCGGCGAGAAGAAGCGCGTCGCGATCGCGAGCGTGCTCACCATGCGTCCCCGGGTCCTGCTCATGGACGAGCCGACGAACGCCCTCGACCCCCGCAGCCAGGTGTGGCTCCTCGACGTGCTCGACGAGTGGAAGCGCGCGGGCCGCACGGTCGTCATCGCGACGCACGACCTGTCGGCCGCCGCCGAGTCCTGCGAGCGCATGATCGTGCTGTCCGAGGAGCACCGCATCGTGGCCGACGGACCGCCCGAAGAGGTGCTCGCTCAGCGCGACCTGCTCCTGAGCGTGAACCTCGTCCACGAGCACGCCCACCGCCACGGCGCCGACCGTCATGTGCACCCCCACGCCCACGAGCACGAGCACGCCTGAGGCAAGGCGGTCGGTGGCGCCTTCCGGAACGCTTGCGAGTCGCCGGGCGAGACCGGAACGGGCTCGCCCGAAGCGCGAGCCGCGTTCCGGAAGGCGTCACCGACCGCCCACCCCGCAAGCGCTACACTTCTGCCCATGGACCACCCCGCGCACATGCCCGCCGCAGCCGCCCCCGTGTTCCGGGAGTGCTCCGAGTGCGGCTACCTCTCGAGCGAGCCGGCGTTCGCCGACACGGCCACGGCATGCCCGCTCTGCCACCGGACCGACGGCGAGCGAAGGGCGTTCCCGCCCGACCGCCAGCGCAGACTCGACGAGCGCATCCGCGCGTACCACGTCCAGGGCGAGTGGGAGATCGTCGTCATCCTGGGCGCCGCACTGCTCGAGGCGCTTCTCGAGGACATCCTCGACCGCATCATGGCGGCCCATGGCGCGGACATCGCGGTGCGCGGGACCGTGCTCGACAACGTTCGGGCGATCGGCACGCGGATCGGCCGCCTGTTCCCCCAGCTCACGGGCACCGAGTTCGAGGACGCCGCCGACAAGCTCGGCTACCGCGACTTCCCGAAGCGCTGGCGCGAGCTCAGGAGCCAGCGCAACGCCTTCATCCACGACACCCCGTACCGCGACATCCAGGAGGGCCTGGACAAGGACATCGCCGCGGAGACCCTCGCCCTCCTCGACCAGGCCTACGAACTGTTCGTCTCGCTGAACAACGAGTTCGTCGCCGACGCGCTCAAGGGCCGCAAGCGCAAGAGCGACCTGACGCCCACCCCGCACATGGGCGCCGCGGACGAGGACCCCCCGGGGACCGTCGCTCCGTGATCGCGTCCGTCCGGGTCGAGGTCGCCGGCGTGGTGCAGGGGGTCGGCTTCCGCCCCTTCGTCTACTCCCTCGCGCGCGAGCGCGGCCTGACCGGCTGGGTCAACAACACCGCCCAGGGCGTCACCATCGTGGTCGAGGGCGAGCAGGAGGCCGTCGAGCGCTTCCCCGAGGACGTCGGCGCCTTCGCTCCTCCGATGGCGGTCGTCGAGTCGATCACCTGGACCTCCGCGCCCGTCGAGGGCTTCACCGCCTTCGAGATCCGCGAGTCCGAGTCGCGCGGCGACCTGACGCTCGTCTCACCCGATATCGCGACCTGTCCCGAGTGCCTCGGCGAGATGCGCGACCCCGCGGACCGCCGCTACGGCTATCCCTTCACCAACTGCACGAACTGCGGGCCGCGCTTCACGATCATCGAGTCGCTCCCCTACGACCGTCCGGGCACCTCGATGAAGGCGTTCCCGATGTGCCCCGAGTGCGGGGCGGAGTACGCCGACCCCGGCGACCGCCGCTTCCACGCTCAGCCCAACGCCTGTCCCGTCTGCGGCCCGCGCCTCTTCCTCACCGTCAAGGGCCGCGCGCCCTCCGGCTGGGACTGGGACCGTGCGCAGGAGGTCGTGCCGAGACCGCACCGCGACGCCGCGCTCGAGAGGCGCCGGACCGCCGATATCCTCCAGGCCGCCGCGATGATCCTCGTCGGCGGCGACATCCTCGCCGTGAAGGGCCTGGGCGGCTTCCACCTCGCCTGCGACGCCACCAACGAGGAGGCCGTCGCGAAGCTCCGGTCGAGGAAGCGCCGCTGGGGCAAGCCCTTGGCGATCATGGTCCCCAGTCTGGAAGCCGCCGAGGCCCTCTGCCACGTGAACGCCGAGGAAGCGGCGCTCCTGACGGGAGCGAAGCGTCCCGTAGTCCTCCTGCGCCTGCGAGGGGCAAGTGCGAGGCTCGCGTCGGCGACGATTGCGAGCGCCGAACGAGACCCGGAGGGGCTCGATCGTAGCGCGAGCCTCGTCGACGAGGTGAGCTTCGCACTTGCCCCGTCAGTGGCCCCCGGCCTGACGGAGCTCGGCGTCATGCTCCCGTACACCCCGCTGCACCATCTGCTGCTGACGGCCACCGGCGGCCGTCCCCTGGTCATGACCTCCGGCAACCTGTCCGACGAGCCGATTGCCACCGACAACGCCGAGGCGCTGTCGCGTCTCTCCGGGGTCGCCGACGCCTTCCTGTTGCATGACCGAGCCATCCTGCAGCGCTACGACGACTCCGTCGTGCGCGTCGTCGCCGGGCGCATGGAGCTGGTGCGCCGCTCGCGCGGCTACGCGCCGTTCCCGCTGCACCTGCCGTTCGAGACGGACGTGCACATCCTGGCGGTCGGTCCGGAGCAGAAGAACACCTTCTGCCTGGCCCGTGAGGGCTACGCCTTCGTCAGCCAGCACATCGGCGACATGGAGAACGCGGAGACGCTCGAGTCCTGGGAGCGCACGCTGACCCTCTACGAGGCGATGTTCCGCGTGAAGCCGGGGCTGGTGGCGTACGATCTCCACCCCGAGTACCTGACGACGAAGTTCGCGCTGAAGCTGGGACTGCCGGCGATCGGCGTGCAGCACCACCACGCGCACGTGGCGAGCGTGACCGCCGAGCACGGAATCTCGGAGCCGGTGATCGGGCTCGCGTACGACGGCACCGGCTACGGGAGCGACGGCACCATCTGGGGCGGCGAGGTCCTGCTGGCGGACTGGGCGGGCTTCGAGAGGGTCGCGCACCTGCGTCCCGTCCCCATGCCCGGGGGCGCGGCGGCGATCAGGCGTCCGGCCCGCATGGCATTCGGGTTGCTCTCAGGCCTCGACAGAGGGCTGTTCGATCACCCCGGCGCTTCTCTCCTGCGACACTCGCTCACGAACGAGGAGCACATCACGCTTTCGGCGATGGTGGACCGGGGCTTGAACAGCCCTCTGACGTCGTCCATGGGCAGGTTGTTCGACGCGGTGGCGGCACTCACGGGCGTGCGGTTCGACGCGATGTACGAGGGGCAGGCCGCCATCGAGCTGGAGGCGCTCGCCGACCCCTCCGAGCGCGGTGCCTACCGCTTCGACCTCCTGGGGTCCGACCCGGTCGTGATCGACCCCGGGCCCGTCGTCCGCGCCATCCTCGACGACCTCGCCGCGGGGATGGCTGCGCCCGCGATCTCCGCGCGCTTCCACCGCGCCGTCGTCGACGTCAGCGTGGCCGTCGCCAAGGCCGCGTGCGCGCGCACCGGAGCTCGGCACGTGGCGTGCTGTGGTGGTGTCTTCATGAACAGGAACGTGCTTGCCGGCGTCGTCGCGGGCGTCGAGGCAGCGGGTCTGACCGCGCTCACGCACCGCGATCTGCCGATGAACGACGGGGCTGTCTCGTACGGGCAGACGGTCGTGGCGTGGGCCCGCCGCGATGCGGTATAACAGGCCGGTATCCCGAGCCGAGAACGCGCGATGAACAGGCAAGGAGCACCCCATGTGCCTCGCAATCCCCGCAAAGGTCGTCCTGATGAACGAGGGCGGCATGGCGGAGGTCGACATCCACGGCGTGACCCGCACGGTCTCCCTTTCGCTGACGCCTGAGGCCGAGGTCGGCTCGTGGGTGCTCATCCACGCCGGCTTCTCGATCCAGGTCGTCGACGAGGAGTTCGCCAACGAGTCGTGGGAGCTCATCAAGCAGATCGAGTGGGACGACTCCGACGGAACGCTCGAAGCAGCGAGCGCCTAGCATGGCGGACGTACAGTCCGCCTGGCGCGACCCGGAGCTGGCCAAGCACCTCGTCGAGCTGATCGACAAGGCCGCCGACCGCCCCATGAAGATCATGGAGGTCTGCGGCACCCACACCGTCGCCATCGCCCGCTTCGGGCTGCGAGCCGTCATGCCCGAGAACATCACGCTGCTCTCCGGCCCGGGCTGCCCGGTCTGCGTCAC
>JANYKZ010000077.1 GCA_025361505.1 Coriobacteriia bacterium | reverse complement strand
CCCCCCACTTCTCGCGCCGCGGACCGCCCTACGGCTTCTTGGGCGGCTCGGTGGCGTTCTCGCTCGTCGGGTGCGTGTCCGGCAGCGATCGGGTCTCCATCGGGCGCGCGGCGGGACGGGCAGCCTTCTCCTCGGCAGCCTTCGCCCCGGTGCCGGTGTTCTCCGGCGTCTTGGTCGCGCCCTCCATGACGGAGGCGCGCAGCGCGTCGGCGCTGGCAGAGCGCCCGGTGTCGACCGGGCGTACCACCGGCGCGCCGAGCTTCTCGGAGGTGAGCAGCGCCAGCAGGAGGCCGAACGCGTTGTTGTTCGCGCCCGAGTCGCCGCCCTCGCCGCCGCCACCCATGTTGACCACGGTCTGCGGGACGATCGGCACCTTGGAGGTCTCGATCGCCTGCGCCATCTTGGTCATGACGTCCTGCGCGAGCTGGAGCTGGGGGCCGCCGTAGGCGTTGACCTGCTCCTCGATGGCGATGGCCCTGCCGATGCCGACGCGGGCCTCGCGGTCGGCATCCGCCTCGGCGGTGACGCGGATGCGCGTCGCGTCCGCGTCGGCCAGCATCTTCATGCGGGCCTGCTCGGCGCCGGCCATCAGCTTGACCTTGTCGGCCTCACCGGCCGCCAGCGTGCGCACCTTCTCGGCGTCGCCTCGCGCCAGCGTCTTGACCCGCTCGGCGTCCTGCGCGGCCCGCTGCAGCTCGGCGCGACCCTGGTTCTCCTGGACCTTGATGTTGATCTCGGACTGCGTGAGCATCGTCTGCTGCTCGGCGACCGCCATGGCCTCCTTGAGCTCGCGCTCCTTGTCCGCCGCGATCTTCTGCTTGTCGAACGTCTCGAGCTTCTCGAAGGCGATCTGCCGGTCGCGCAGCTGGGTCAGGATCGTCTCGATGCGGGTGTCGCCCTCGGGGGAGCGCGGGGTGCCGATCAGTACCTCTTCCAGCTCGAGGTTGTAGCGGCCGAAACGCTCCTTCATGTCCTCGCTGCTGCGCGCCTGGATCTCGTTGCGCTGCTGGATGAGCTCGATGAGGGTCTTGGTCTGGCCGACGTTCTTGAAGTAGCTCGACACCATCGGGTCGAGCGTCTGGTTGACGAGCATCGTGATGTCGCCGAAGCGCTGGATCACGAGCGGCGCCTTCTTGTAGTCGATGTGGATGACCACCGACAGCGGCAGCGACGGCTCGAACGCGTCCTTGGTGATGAGGCCGATCTCGGCGAGGTTGGCGTCGAAGTTGTGCGCCCCGACCTCTCCCTTGATCCACTTCAGGATGATGTTGGTCGTCGGGACGAGGATCACCTTGCCGGCGAAGAGGTTGAACGCGTACTTGCCCGGCATGAGCGGCTCGCTCCACACGCCCCGGTTGCCCGTGGTTACGAGCTCCCCGTGGCGGTACTCCTCGCCGGAGATGTCGGCGCCCTTGGGGCCGTAGTAGCTCACGACGACGCCGGCGTAGCCGACCGGGACGATCGTCTTCTCGATGAGCTCGACCGTGGCGAACAGCCGGTTGATGAAGTAGGTGCCCTCTGTCAGCACCTGGTACTGGCGGCCCCGGTATCCGCCGGCGCTCAGGAACGCCTCGGGGTTCTGGAAGTTGTTGTGGTAGTTCGGGCCGCCGGCCTCGTCGCCCACGGGCGGTGCGATGATGTCGCCCATCGGCAGGGAGGGGCCGTCCTGGACTGTCACGACACCGACCTTGTCCTCGGACCCCTTGATGAGCACCGGTGTGAAGCCGCCGACGCTGGTGAGATGGGAGGCCATGGACATGACGGTGGCCTCCTCCTCGGCGTTGCCCATCGGGAGGTAGTAGACGTGGCTCTCGGTGATGACCATGAACTGCGCCATGTTCAGCGCGTAGGTCCCCTCGCGCATGATCGCGCGCTGCGGCCCCCGCTGGCCGCCGTTGGCCATAAACGCGGCGACGTCCTGGAACGTGGAGCACTCGACCACGCTGGCCAGCGTCTGCTCCGGCTTCATCGGGATGCCGTCGCGGGCGAAGACGTAGCCGATCTTGCCCTGCGGGATGGTCACGAGGGGCATGATCCGTACGCGGTACATGAAGGGCGACCGGAAGTGGATGCCGCCTCGCAGCACCTCCGGCTGATAGCCCGCCTCGCCGTTCATGGCGATGATCGAGTCCTTGAGAGACCCCCTCGGCGACCACCACTTCTCGACGATCCCGGTCTGGTTCGAGCTGATGACGCGAACGCCTATCGCCTTGAACGCGATCACGAGGACCGCGATCACCCCGACGATCCAGAACGCGATCGTCGTCAGCGCACCCACATCGAACATGTTCGTCCCTTCCCCCACGTCGTCCGCGCGCATCGCTGCATCGCGCTCTTGGATCACGATCCGTCACGCTACTCGGTCGCGCGTTAAGAACGCATAGAGAACGCTTGGGAGTGCATCAAGAATCCGTGAAGGCGCGTCGCGCGCCGAGATCCCCCCGAAGCCGTCCCTGCACCACCATACGACATGCGTGGGTGCGGAAAGGGCCCGGCGAGCGAACGGCCGGGCCCTTCTGCGAGCGGTCCCAACGGACGGCCTACCGACCCTCCATCGCCTTCCGCTCGCCGGACTGCAGCTCGATGTGGCGCGTGCGGCGCTCGTGCATCGCGGCGGCCTTCGGAACGACGACCTCGAGGACGCCGTCCTCGTACTTCGCGACGATCGCGTCGGCGTCGACGCCCGCCGGAAGCGACATGCTGCGCTCGAAGCTGCCGCGGAACGACTCGCGCACCAGGTACCCACCCTGCTCGGTCGTCTCCGTCTGCTCCTCACGCGTGCCCGTGATCGACAGGATGTCGTCCGTGATCGAGATGTCGATGTCCTTCTCCATCACGCCGGGCAACTCGACGCGCACGACCATGTCGTCGCCGCGCGTGAGGACGTCCGTCGTGGGAGCGAAGATGCCGGCCTGGACGCGCCGGTCCTTCGCGGACGGCGTGAGCGTCCGCGACCACAGCCGGTCGATGTCGCGCTCGAGCGTGCCCAACCCGGCGAACGGGTCCCATCTCTGCATCGCCATGACTCTCCACCTCCTTCAGCGACCCATCGTCTCCGGCGGTTCCAGAGACTCCGGCGAGGTTGATACCCGCGCCACGGGGAGGCGGGAACGCGGCCCGGAGGCCGATTCCGACGAACGATGAAGGTGTCGCGACGGGCGGCGTCAGGCGAGCGGGAGCGGCCCGCGGTCCGTCGGGGGCGCGTTCACGATGACCGTGGCGCCGCCCTTCGGCAGACGCCACGCCGCGAACCCGAGCGCGATCGTGACGGCGCCTACCACCAGGAGTCCGAACCCGAGCAGCAGCCCGGCCGTGGCGACTCCGGTCTCCGGCATCAGCAGGACGAGCACGCCGATCGTGGCGACGAGCAGGCCGCGCAGCAGCCGAAGCCACCAGGCTCCGAAGAACGAGCGCCAGCGCCAGGCCGCCGCCATGTCCGCGAGTCCGCCGAGCGCCACCAGCGCGCCGACGACGGTGACGAAGAACCGTGCGAGGGTGGTGGGGTTGAGCAGCGCGTAGACGCCGAACGCGAGCAGCAGCAGGCCGGGGACGAGGGAGACGAGCCACCACGCCCCGGTGAGCCGCCGCAGGGAGATGATCCACGACACCCACACCAGACCGGCGAGCACCGATCCCAATCCGACCATGAACACCAGCGCACTGGTTGTCAGCCCCGGGTACGCGGCCACGATGATCCCGAAGGCGGCGATGAGCGTGCCCCACGCCACCAGAGGCACCCACGTGCGCCTCAGCGAGCTCGCGTCGGATGTGTAGAAGACCGAGGCCATCGAAGCCGCCCTTCGCCGAATGCGCGCCTGCCCTAGATGAAGTACCCCCTTGGGGGAATGGTACGCTTGATAGCGTTCCCCGTCCCGCCTCGAGGAGATGGATCACCATGCCTCGCATCGCGCTCGCGCAGCTCGATTGCACGGTCGGCGACATCGCACGCAACGCCGGCCTCATCACCGACGCGGTCCGCGCCGCACACGCTCAGGGCGCCGATCTCGTGCTGACGCCGGAGATGGCTCTGGCGGGCTACCCGCCCGAGGACCTCGTCGCCAAGGACCACTTCATCGACGATGTGACCGCCATGCTCGACCGCGTCGCGTCGACGTGCGTCGGCATCACCGCCGTCGTCGGCTTCGTCGAGCGTCACGACGGCGCGCTGCACAACTCGGCGGCCGTCTGCGCCGACGGGAAGGTCACCGCGGTCTACCGAAAGCGGCGCCTTCCCAACTATGGCGTGTTCGATGAGGAGCGCTATTTCGAGCCCGGCGGCGGGCCGCTGCTCGTCGACGTCGTGGGCGAGACGTGCGCGGTGACGATCTGCGAGGACATCTGGGTTCCCGAGCTGGTCGCGGAAGCCGCCGCCGCGGGCGCCACCGTGGTGCTCAACATCTCGGCGTCGCCGTTCCACGCGGGGAAGGGGAGCGAGCGCGAGGAGATGCTGCGCGAACGCGCGGCGGACAACGGCGTCCACCTCGTCTACTGCAACCTCGTCGGGGGGCAGGACGAGCTCGTGTTCGACGGTCGCTCGGTCGTGATCGACCCCTCCGGGAACGTCATGGCGCGGGCCGCCGCCTTCGACCGCGACCTGCTGATCACCGAAGTACCCGCCGCTCCGACCGCCGCCCACGAGGACCCGCTCAGCGGTGGGCACGAGGAAGTCTGGGGCGCGCTGGTCCTCGGAGTGCGCGACTACTTCCGCAAGAACGGGTTCACCGACGCGGTGCTCGGCCTCTCCGGCGGCATCGACTCGGCGCTCACGGCCGCGCTCGCGGTCGACGCTCTCGGCGCGATGCACGTACACGGAGTGGCCATGCCGTCGCGCTACTCGTCTCCGGGCAGCCTCGACGACGCGGAGGCGCTCGCGCGCAACCTCGACATCGACTACCGGACGCTGCCGATCGAGGCCGGCTTCTCCGCCCTGCTCGGCACGCTGGCGTTGTCGTTCGAGACGCTGGAGCCCGACGTCACCGAGGAGAACCTGCAGGCCCGCGTGCGCGGGACGCTGCTGATGGCGCTGTCCAACAAGTTCGGGTGGATCGTGCTCGCAACGGGCAACAAGTCGGAGCTGTCCGTCGGTTACTCGACGCTCTACGGCGACATGGTAGGCGGCTTCGCCCCGATCAAGGACCTCTACAAGACGCACGTCTACGACCTGGCGCGCTGGCGCAACCGGGTCCGCGAGGTCATCCCGGTGTCCAGCATCGAGAAGCCCCCTTCGGCCGAGCTTCGGCCCGACCAGGCCGACACGGACTCGCTTCCCGACTACGGGCTGCTCGACCGGGTCCTTCAGGCTTACGTCGAGGATGACCGTTCGGTCGACGAGATCGTGGCGTCGGGCGTCGACCGCGAGCTGGCCATGCGCGTGGCGCGCATGGTGGACGCCGCCGAGTACAAGCGCCGGCAGGGGCCGATGGGCATCCGCGTCACCCCCAAAGCCTTCGGCAAGGACCGCCGTATGCCCGTCACCAACCGCTACCGCGGCTAGGCGCGGGATGATGGACCGGCGGGAGGTCCTGCGCCGCGATGACGGCATCGTCGTGGCGGTCGTCGACGGCCGAGATCCCGTGCTGCGCGGTGTCGCGGACCTGTGCTACGACACGCTGCACCGGCCGTTCGGCGTGCCGCGCAACGACACGTGGAACGAGACCGACCCTGCCTCCACGCACCTGGTGGCCCTCGACGGCGAGCGGCTCGTCGGCTACGTGCGGCTGATCGCCGAGGGGGGAGGCGCCCACGTGCGGCAGGTGAGTGTCACAAGCGCCTACCGCCGCCGGGGGATCGCCGCCGCCCTCGTCACCTCGGCACTCGAACGCGCATGCGTTCTGGGCCTGCCGTTCGCGTTCCTGAACGCTCGAGAGAACGCTGTCGGCATCTACGAGCGGCTCGGGTTCCGCGTTGTGCAAGGCCCGTTCCGGATGGGTAGGACGTACCTGAAGCACGTCAGGATGGAACGGGCTCTGTAAGCCCGGACGCGGTGGAAAAGACTGCCGCATTCGCCTACCCTGTGTGGGTGCTTCGTGTCGGGCGGCGGCCACGCCGCCCGCGACAAGTCTAGAGGAGGGAATCGCATGCCCAGGATCACTGCCGAGCAGGTGCGCGTCCCGGCCGACGTTCCGGCCGACGCCTACGAGATCTACGTCGAGAACTACCTGAAGGCGACGCGGGGGACCGGTCGTCTCATGCTCTTCGCCTGCGACCAGAAGATCGAGCACCTGAACAAGGACTTCTACGGCGAGGGCATCGCTGACGACGACGCAAGCCCCCTGCACCTGTTCGAGATCGGATCGAAGGGCACGATCGGCATCCTCGCCGGCCAGCGCGGCCTCATCGCGCAGTACGCCGCCGACTACCCCGAGATCAACTACCTCGTGAAGATGAACAGCAAGACCGACCTGGTGAAGACCGCTCAGGAGGATCCGTACTCGCCGCAGCTCTACGATCTCGAGACGGTGCTCGACCTGCGCGACAACGGCGTCAACATCGTGGGCATCGGCTACACCATCTACCTCGGCAGCGAGTACGAGGCCCAGATGATGGCCGAGGCGTCGCAGCTCATCGCCGGCGCGCACTCCGTGGGCCTGCTGGTCGTGCTGTGGATCTACCCGCGCGGCAAGGCCGTCGATGACGAGAAGGCCCCCGGCCTGATCGCCGGAGCCGCCGGGGTCGCGTGCTGCGTCGGCGCGGACTTCGTGAAGGTCAATCCGCCCAAGGGCACGGAGGCGGGTTCGTCCGCGATCCTGCTGCAGCAGGCCACCAAGGCCGCGGGGCGCACCGGGCTCGTGTGCGCGGGCGGCTCGACCGTCGACGCCGAGGTCTTCCTGAACCAGCTGTGGGAGCAGATCCACGACGGCGGGGCCGTCGGCAACGCGACCGGGCGCAACATCCACCAGCGTCCGTTGCAGGAGGCCATCCGCCTCACGAAGGCGATCAGCGCCATCACGCTCGGCGACGCCGGCCTGGCCGAAGCCGTCGCGGTCTTCAAGGGCGAGAAGGACTTCTCCATCTAGGCGCGGGCACGCGTCTCCGCTCGTGTTCCACGGCCCGCCGGCGACCTCGCCGGCGGGCCGTTCTGCGCTCCGTACACGTCCGCTTGATGCGTGGTTCACGGTGGTATCATCATGCGGTCCGCCCGCCTCCCGCGGGCGCCCCACGACCCGACGACTACGAGACGGACAGCATGCCCATCTCCGACTGGTTCAAGGCGCGCGAACAGCGCAAGTACACGACTCCGACCGAGGCCAGCACCCCATCCGACGTGCCCGACGGCGTCTGGGTGCGCTGCGAGGGGTGCAAGCGGACCCTCTACATGGGCGACCTCGAACGCGAGTTGATGGTCTGTCCGAGCTGCGGACGGCACCACGACCTCGCGGCTCCCGAGCGTCTTGCGCTGCTGGTCGATGAAGGAACGTTCGAGGAGGTCGACGCACACCTTCGCTCGGCCGACCCGCTGGAGTTCACCTCCGGCAAGGTCTACTCGGAGCAGGTCACGGCCGCTGAGGAGCGGACGGGCCTGAACGAGGCGATCGTCTGCGGACGCGCGGCCATCGGCGGCCGGCGCGCCATCGTGGGCGTCATGGACTTCCGCTTCATCGGTGCGTCCATGGGTTCGGTCGTCGGTGAGAAGGTCACGCGCGCGTTCGAACTGGCGCTGGCGGAGCGCACGCCGCTCGTGCTGGTCACCGCCTCGGGCGGCGCGCGGATGCAGGAGGGCATGCTGTCGCTCATGCAGATGGCGAAGACCGCCGCGGCCGCCGCCCGCCTGGCCTCCGCCGGCGTCCCCTACGTCGTCGTGCTGACGAATCCCACGATGGGCGGTGTCACCGCCTCGTTCGCCACCTTGGGTGACGTCCTGATAGCCGAGCCGGGCGCGTTGATCGGCTTCGCCGGTCCGCGGCTGGTGGAGCAGACGATCCGCAAGAGCCTGCCGAAGGGCTTCCAGACCTCGGAGTTCCTGCTCGAGCATGGGATGATCGACATGGTCGTCGATCGCCGCGAACTCAAGGACCGTGTGGCGCTCCTGCTGTCGTACCTGGCTGCGGGGGATGAGTGACGTGGCGAGGAGATTCGTGATGGAGTTCGAGCGGCCGCTGGACGAGCTCGAAGGCAAGCTCGCCTCGCTCAAGCACCTCGACGTCTCGGAGCAGCCGGAACTGGCCGCCGAGATCGCGGAGCTCGAGGCCGAGGTCGCCCGCCTGCACGAGACGCTCTACGCAGAGCTGACCCCGTGGGAGCGCGTGCAGATCGCGCGGCATCCCGAGCGTCCGAAGACCGACGACTACCTGCAGGAGCTGTTCACCGACGTCGTCGAACTGCATGGCGACCGGCTCTTCGGTGACGACGAGTCGATGTTCGCGGGACTCGCCACGCTCCAGGGGCGTCGGGTCGCCGTGCTCGGGCACCGCAAGGGCAAGAACACCAACGAGAACATCCGGCGCAACTTCGGCTCGCCGCACCCCGAGGGGTTCCGCAAGGCGGAGCGCCTCATGCACCTCGCCGACCGGTTCGGATTGCCGATCGTCTCGTTCCTCGACACCGCGGGCGCGTATCCCGGTCTCGACGACGAGGACCGCGGTCAGGCGCTGGCCATCGCCGAATGCCTCGCGGCGCTCTCCGCGGTGCGGGTCCCGGTCGTGGTCGTCGGTATCGGGGAGGGCGGCAGCGGCGGAGCGCTCGCGATCGGCTTCGGCGACCGTCTCATCATGCTCGAGAACGCCTACTACTCGGTGATCAGCCCCGAGATGTGCGCGACGATCCTCCACAAGGATGCGCGTCGCGCCTCGGAGACGTCCGCCTGCCTGCAGTTGACCGCGGACGACCTCGTGCGCCTCGGTCTCGCCGACGCCGTGGTGGCGGAGCCGCGCGGCGGGGCGCATCACGATCCGGCGATGGTCTTCGAGGGCGTGCGGACGGCGCTCGGCACGGCACTCGAGTCGCTCTCGGCCGTCGACCGCGCGACGCTGCCCGATTCGCGCTACCAGCGGCTTCGTCGCATCGGCGAGATCGCAGGCGGGTAGGCCGCCCCTCGCGGGTATCATCAGTGCACGGGGGAGCGCGCGACGCGCGCCCGCGAAAGCCGGCCCCGCGCAAAGGAGCGACCGCTCATGAGCCCGTCCGCTGCGATCCGTCGTGTCGCCATCGTCTTCTCCGGGGGCCCCGCGCCCGCGACCAACGCCGTCATCTCCGCATGCGCGCTGCAGTTCCTCGATGCGGGGATCGACGTCGTCGGGATCCTTGACGGCTACGAGCGCCTGCAGGCCTACACGCCCGAGCGCCCGCTCGTTGCGGGGACCGACTACCTCGAGCTGCACGTCTCCGACGTGTCGGGCATCCGCAACCGCAAGAGCATCCTGCTGCGAACCTCGCACGCCAACCCGAGCCAGGACATCTTGGGAGACGCCGACCTTCTCGATCCCGCGCGCAACGGGGCGATCGCGACCGTGCACGCGGCGCTCGAGTCGCTGGGGGTGGACGCACTGGTGTCCATCGGCGGCGATGAGACGCTGCGCACCGCGAACCACCTCCACCGGTTCGGGAGACTCGTTCCGGGCAGGCGCTCCATCGCCGTCGTGCACCTGCCGAAGACCATCGACAACGACTACTTCGGCATCGACTGGACCTTCGGCTTCGCGTCGGCCGTGGACTTCGCCGCGAAGGAGATACGCAACCTCGGCGCCGACGCCCAGTCGACCTCGACCTGGTACGTCCTCGAGCTCATGGGACGTCAGGCCGGCTGGCTCACCTACGCCGCCGGGATCGCCGGCGAGGCCACGCGCATGATCTCGGTGGAGGACGCCGGCGAGACGCTCGACATCGAGGCCCTGGCAGGGGAGCTCGTCGAGCTCATGGCCGGGCGCGCGGCGCGCGGGAAGCCGTACGGGATCGTCTGTGTGGCCGAGGGGCTGGCTTCGCGGCTCCCGGGCGACGTCGACGGCGGCGCGGTCGACGAGCGCGGCTACTCGCTGCTGGGCTCCGCGCACGTCGGGGCGTTCCTCGCCAAGACGATGGAACAGGTGTGGGAACGGCGCACGGGGAGTCCGATCCGCGTCAGGAGCAAGCAGATCGGCTACGAGGCGCGCTGCGCCGACCCGGTCGCCTTCGACATCCTTCTGGGGAGCCAGCTCGGCGTCGGCGCGTTCCGCGCGCTGGTGCGTGAGAGTCTGAGCGGTCACATGGTGTCGGTGTGCGACCAGCTCCAGCTCGTGTACGTCCCGTTCGACGAGCTGATCGATCCGGAGACCCTGCGGCCGAAGGTCCGCTTCATCGACAAACGGTCCGATTTCTACCGGCTTGCGCGCGCGCTGGAGTACAACCGCCCCTCCGAGGAGATGTGCGGACCGGATTCGTCAGATAGGTGCGGTTTCTAGCAGGGACTGGCACGAACCTTGCGGTATGCTCGGCGCGTAGCCACCCGAGGAGGGGTATGAAGCGGTTCGTCGCCATCGTCACGATCGCACTGCTCGTTCTCGCCATGACGGCGGGAACGGCGTTCGCGAGCGTGTGCGTCGGTTCCGCGTGCGGGGACGTCATGATCTGCGCGCCGACGGCGTCCGTCTCCTGTCCGATGGACAGTGGACAGACGATGCAGCACTCCTCGTGTGACCACACCGCGCAGGCGCAGCCGCGTGATGCGACGCCCACGGAGAGTGGCCACGCCACGTTCATGGCCGCGGTCCAGGTGACGCCCATCCCGGCGACGAGTCTTGTCGGCCGGGCGCACCCGGGTGCCCTCGCCGCCGATGCTCGTGGGGCGCCCCACCTCACCGCGGTACTCCGCCTCTGATCCCTCTCATCTGAGCGCGTGACGCCGCTTCGCCGCGGCCGTCTTCGCGCACCCGGAGTGTCACGTGACACCCCGGAGTCCGCTCCGCCCATCGCGCTCCTGCGTGCGGGTGGATCGCAACGGATGAGAGGCTCCCCTAAGTGAATCTGTTCCTGTCCCTGTTCGCCGTCGGTCTGGTGACGAGCATCCACTGCATCTTCATGTGCGGCGGGCTCGTGCTGACCTACGCCGTCAAGGGTACCGAGGACGGACCCTGGTACCGGCGGCTCGTCCCGCATCTCGCGTATCAGGGCTCCAAGATACTGAGCTACGCGGTCGTTGCCCTCGCTCTCGGAGGCGTCGTCGCGCTGCTCGGTCGCGCCGTCGACATCACGCCGTTCCGCAACTGGCTGATGGTGGTCGCCGGCGTCTACATGGTGCTGCTCGGCATCGGGATGACCGGCAAGGTCAAAGTCCTGCGCTACCTCACGCCGCGCCCGCCGAAGTTCCTCGTCAAGGCGCTGTCGAGCGAGCGCAGGAAGGCGAGCGCCGACGCCGCCGAAGGGCACACGTCACTGGCGACCCCGATCAGCTTCGGCCTGCTCACGGGCCTGATGCCGTGCGCTCCGTTGATCGCCGCTCAGGCATCCGCCATGGCGACCGGCTCACCTCTGCTGGGCGCCTGGGCGATGGTCGGCTTCGGCCTGGGTACGATGCCGCTGATGCTGGTCTTCGGCTTCGCGTCCTCGCTGCTTTCGCGCCAGTTCCAGGCGAGGCTGCAGGTCGTCGCCGCGGTCGCGGTCATGATCTTCGGCATCGTCATCCTCAACCGCGGCCTGATGGTCGTCGGCTCGCCCGTGACGTTCGACACCGTCCGCGCCGCGGTCGTCGGCACCTCCGTTGCGCAGACTCCGTCGGGCACGCAGTACAAGACGGGCGCGGACGGTGTGGTCGAGATCCCCATGACCATCCAGAACGCCACGTATATCCCTGCGACCGTCTCGATCCCGGCGGACAAGCCCGTACGGCTGATCGTCGACCGCAAGGAAGCGAACGCGTGCTCCGCGCAGCTGGCGCTCCCGCAGCTCGGGATCCTCAAGAACCTGGCTGACAACGCGGTGACCGTCGTGGACATCCCCGCCACGAAGGCCGGAACGTACACGCTGACGTGCGGCATGGGCATGATCTCCGGCAGCCTCGTCGCCGGCGGCGCGTCCGGAGGCGGCAGCGGAGGCGGTTCGCCATGGCTGCTCGCGCTCGGGTCCGTCGCGCTCGTCGGAGGAGGCTTCTCCGCTCACAGCGTGCGCTCGAGCCGGCTCCGCCGTGAGGCGGCAGCGGCACAGGCGGCTGCAGAAGCGAGGCGCTCGAAGTCCGGCAAGAAGGGCGCGACGCGCGACGGCTCGCCGTCCGGACGCCCGTCCGTCGCGGACTCGCACGCTCCCGCTCTCTGGGGCTTCCGGCCCCTGGAGCTCGGCATCGCCGCGTCGCTGATCGGCCTCGCCATCGTCATCGGCCTCGCATCCGGAGGCTTCTTCCACTAGTCGACGCGCCGGCGGACGACCGACCGGCCACCATCGAAAGGAACGATCGGACATGAGCATCTCAACGAAGACCGCGGGCGACTCGAACAGGGCGCTTCGCTGGACCGTGATCGTCGGGTTCGCCGCACTTGCCTTCTTCGCCTCGTACCGGTTCGCGGTGGCGAGCACCACGACATCGGCGTCCGCGGCGTCCGCGGCGTCAGCAACGGGTACCCCGCTGGCCGGGGGCACCGGAACGGCCGCTCCCGCCGCCGGTCGCGGCGGCTGTTGCGGCGGTGGAGCCGCGACTCCCGTCGCCGGAGGCGGCGGCTGCTGCGGCGGCGGTGCCGGCGCGCCTGCGGGTTCCCAGAAGACGGTGGCTGCCGCGATCGCCGCCGGCGTGCAGAAGATCACGGTCGACACCACCAAGGGTTACTACAACCCCGCGACGATCCAGCTGAAGGCAGGGGTCCCCGCTGAGATCACCTTCACGCAGTCGTCCGGATGCCTCTCACAGGTCCAGTCGCAGGACCTCGGGTTCTCCGAGGATCTCACCGGCGGCCCGAAGACCATCAAGCTCGGCGCGCTCAAGGCGGGCACCTACGGCTTCGCCTGCGGGATGAACATGCAGTCCGGCTCCATAGTCGTGAAGTAGAGGCAGACACCATGGCAAACGGAGTCATCAAAGATGTCTACCGCGTGGCGCTCGGCCAAGGAGCCTGTCGGTCCGGCGAGACGCTGGCGACCATGCTCGTGCGCGACATCGACGGCGTCGAGATCGTCGCGGTCAACAACGAGGGGACGCTCATCGCGCTCGCTTCGGCCGACACCGACCTGTACGAAGACATCGTGAAGGCGGTCGTCACCGCCGGGTTCGCGCCGGAGTCCGTGGTGGCCACCCCGTTCGAGCGGCTCACCGAGCGGATCCCGCTCACGCTGGCCGAGACCGTGGCGCTGGAGGCTCCGGAGCCCCCGCGCGTCCCGGTCCGCGTCCCGGTCGAGACTTCGCTGTCACAGCGCGTCCGTATCGAGGTCACGGACGACTACGACCCGTCCGACATCGTGGTCGCCGCGGGCATCCCGCTCGAGATCACGTTCTCGGAGGGCAGCGGTTGTCTGGCGACCGTCGTGTTCGAGGGCCTCGGCATCGAGGCTGACCTCACCCACGGCGGCGCGGTCGTCACCATCCCCGCGCTCGAGCCCGGCGTCTACCCCTTCAGCTGCGGCATGCACATGGTGCATGGCAGCATCACGGCAGAGTAGAGGAGCCATGGAAACGACCGAATTCACAGGCTCCCGCACGGAGCCCGAGATCGCGACATCACGAGGGCCGGTGCTCCGCCGGCTCAGGGTCGACGGCATGGATTGCCGCTCGTGCGAGAACCTGCTCGTCGAGGCGCTCGGACGCCAGCCCGGCGTCGGCGCCGTGTCCGCGGATGCACGGACCGGAATGGTGTCCGTCCTCGCGGATCCCGCCGTCCTCACCGACGTGGACATCGCCCGCGTCATCGTGGCCTGCGGCTTCGTCCCTGAGGGAGTCGCGATCGCCGCGAGTCCCCTGGTCGGGGTCGCCTCGGGCCCCGCGATAGCGCCCGCAGCCTGCCCGGTCGTGGCCGAGCCCGTCGCCGTGATGGTTCCCGCCGCGCCTGCCGCACCGTCCGGCGCCGCTTCGGCGGTCCGCGACGCATCGTTCGCCGTCACGGGGATGACCTGCGCGTCGTGCTCCGCCGTGATCGAGAAGGTCGTCGGCAAGGTCGCCGGCGTCCAGGCCGTCACGGTCAATCTCGCGACCGAGAGGATGTCGGTCAAGCTGGATCCGTCGGTCACCGACGAGGTCCGCATCGCCGAGGCGGTCAAGAAGGCCGGCTACGGCGCCATACCGCTCGACGCCCCCGTGCCCGCTGCGGCACCGGCCGTGACCACGGCCACCGCGTCATCCGGTAAGGGCTCGCCGATGGGCACGGTCACGCTCGGTCTTGTCGGGATGACCTGCTCCTCCTGTTCCGCCGTGATCGAGAAGACGCTCAACAAGGTGACCGGAGTGCAGTCGGCCTCCGTGAACCTCGCGCTGGAGACCGCCACGGTGACGTTCGACCCGGCCGTCGTCGGCCTGGACACCCTCATCGGCGCGGTGAAGGGCGCCGGCTACGAGGCGATGCTCCGCGTGGAGACCGGCACGTCCGCCGACGCCCCCGCGGAGGACGCCCAGCGCGTCGCGCAGGCGAAGCACACCAAGCACCAGCAGTGGCTCTTCATGTTCTCGCTGCTGCTGGCGTTGCCGGCGTTCCTCATCTCCATGGTGCCGCCGTTCATGACCGTGGTGCCGGCCGCCGTGGCCACCTGGCTCGCCAGCACGTTCGGCGGCGCCTGGGACCCGATGATGGTCCTCAAGTACATGGCCTTCGCCCTGATCACGCCGGTCCAGTTCATCGCGGGCGCGCAGTTCTACCGCGGCTTCTGGCACGCGCTCAAGCGCCGCAGCGGCAACATGGACACGCTCATCGCCATCGGCACGTCGGCGGCGTACTTCTACAGCGTGGCCGCGACGTTCATCCCGTCGCTGCAGGCCGAGCCGGTCTTCTTCGAGACCGCCGGGCTGCTCATCACCTTCGTCATCCTGGGCAAGCTGCTCGAGGCGCGCGCGAAGGGCAAGACCTCGGACGCCATCAAGAAGCTCATGGGCCTTGCCGCCAAGACGGCGCGCGTCGTGCGCGGCGGCGTCGAGCTCGACATCCCGGTCGAGCAGGTCGTGGCCGGCGACGTCGTCGTGGTCCGCCCCGGTGAGAAGGTCCCGGTCGACGGCCTCGTCGTCGAAGGACGCAGCAGCATCGACGAGTCGATGCTCACCGGCGAGTCCATGCCGGTCGAGAAGAACGTCGGTGACTCGGTCATCGGCGCGACGATGAACAAGCTCGGCTCGCTCAGGTTCCGCGCCACCAAGGTCGGCAAGGACACCGCACTGGCGCAGATCGTCCGTCTCGTGGAGGACGCTCAGGGCTCCAAGGCGCCCGTGCAGCGCTTCGCCGACCGGATCTCGGCCGTGTTCGTACCGGCCGTCATCACCATCGCTCTGGCGACCTTCTTCATCTGGCTGTTCGTCGTGCCGGGCTTCGTTGACGCCTCGTTCTACGCGTTCGCCACGCCGTTCGTGAAGGCGCTGCTCGCCGGGACCGCGGTCATCGTCATCGCCTGCCCCTGCGCGCTCGGGCTCGCCACGCCGACGGCCATCATGGTCGGTACCGGCAAGGGCGCCGAGAACGGCATCCTCATCAAGAGCGGTGACGCCCTTGAGACCGCCTACAAGATCAAGGCGATCGTGTTCGACAAGACCGGCACGCTGACCTACGGCAAGCCCGTGGTGACGGAGTTCGGTCCGTTCGGGTCGTTCGACCGCATGGAGTTCTACCGGCTCGCGGCCGCGCTGGAGAGAAGCAGCGAACATCCGCTGGCCGAGGCGATCGTCAACTACGCCAACGAGAACGGACTCGTGCTCGGCGACGTCACCGGCTTCGAGGCCGTTCCCGGTCACGGAGTCGAGGGCATCGTCGAAGGCCGGCGCGTCGCGCTGGGCAACCGCAGGCTCATGGAGCGTGAAGGCGTCGACATCGCCGAGTTCGCGGTCCGCATCGAGCGCCTCGAGTCCGAGGGCAAGACGGTCATGCTCACTGCGATCGACGGACAGGCCGCCGGCCTCATCGCCGTGGCGGACACGCTGAAGGACAACTCCAAGGAAGCGGTGGAGCGGCTCACCAAGATGGGCGTGGCCGTGTACATGATCACGGGCGACAACCGCCGCACCGCCGAGGCCATCGCCTCGCAGGCCGGCATCAGGCCCGAGAACGTCCTCGCCGAGGTGCTCCCGGAGAACAAGGCCGAAGAGGTCGGCAAGCTCCAGGCAAAGGGACTCGTCGTCGCCATGGTCGGAGACGGCATCAACGACACGCCGGCGCTTGCGAAGGCCGACGTCGGCATCGCCATGGGCGGCGGCACGGACGTCGCCATGGAGACCGGCGGCATCGTCCTCATCAAGAACGACCTGCGCGACGTGGTGACCGCGATCGAGCTGTCCCGCGCCACCATGCGCAAGATCTACCAGAACTTCTTCTGGGCGCTCGGCTACAACACGCTCGGCATCCCGATCGCCGCGCTGGGGCTCCTCCGGCCGGAACTGGCCGGCGCCGCCATGGCGCTCTCCAGCGTTAGCGTCGTGAGCAGCTCGCTGCTGCTGCGCCGGTTCAAGCCCAGCTTCTCGAAGGCCGCCTAGCTCTTCGCCGAAAGGAGATCGGAACCATGAAGCGTTTCCTCAATACCCTCGGCGTCGTGCTGGGTGTGCTGTTCACGTTGAGCATGACCGTCTACGCGTTCGCCAATGCGTCGAGCGCCGGCAAGATGGTCGGCGTCGTCGCCACCGCCAAGAGCGCGAGCATCGAGGTGATGGACCAGCCCGGCGCCAAGGGCACCATCACGGTCGCGGGTGTGCACGTGCCCGGTCCCTCGTGGATCGCCGTGCACCTCGATGACAACGGGATGCCCGGCAAGCGGATCGGCCTCCAGGCGATCCCGGCAGGGGACAGCAGCAACGTGGTCGTCAAGATCGACGACGTCGCGCTCACGGACAAGCTGATCGTCGCGGTTCACGCCGACCGCGGCATCATCGGTGCGTTCGAGTTCGACAAGACCAAGTTCGACTCCAGCCCCGACAAGCCCTATTTCGTCGGCGGGATGGAGTTGGCGATGGAGGTCAAGGTCGCGACGCCGCCGTTCGGAGTCAATGCCAGTGATGGCGAGGCTTCGATCACCGTGGCGGACCAGCCCGGCGCCAGGGGCTCCATCACGGTCGCCAAGGCCGTGGCCCCGACCGGAGCGTGGATCGTCGTGCATCTCGACGACAACGGCAAGCCCGGCGCGCGCGTCGGCTTCGCGCAGATCGCCGCAGGGACGAACACCAACGTGATCGTCAAGCTCGACCCCGCCATCGCGCTCACCGACAAGCTGCTCGTCGCGGTCCACGCCGATCGTGGCGTCATCGGCACTCTCGAGTTCGACATGATGGACAAGTACAACAGTCCGGACCAGCCGTTCTTCGTGAACGGCGCAGAGGTCGCGACCGCGGTACGCGTCAAGTAGACCCCTCCCTCGCCCGTGCCCGGCGCGAGTCAGCGTCGGGCCCGGGCTCCCCACCACACCCGAAGGAGACCAGCTGCAATGGAATCGACGGTTCTCAAGACCAGCGGCATGCACTGCGGCTCGTGCTCGATGCTCATCGAGATGACCGTCGACGACCTGCCCGGCATCGGCTCGGTCAAGGCGGACTACGGCAAGGGGACCACCCTGGTCGAGTTCGACCCCGCTCTCGTGTCGATCGAGCAGATCGTCACGGCGATCAAGGACGCCGGCTATGGCGCCGAGGTCGCCTAGCTCCGTGCCCCGACTGCCCAGCACCCGGAGGTCTCGATGAATCGCCGCACCTACAGCGCGCTGATCGCCCTGATCGCCCTGACGATCACCGTTCTACTCGCAGGCTGCGCGGCCACGCCGCGCACTTCCGGCGCGCAGACGTCCCCCGTACAGGGCGGCTCAACCGTCGTCGCCGGTCCGACCATCAAGGTCCTCGCCCCTCTCGACGGCGCAGTGGTCAAGGCCGGTGAGATCGTGATCAAGCTCGAGACGACCGGTCTGAAGTTCGCGATGCCGAGCACGAAGCTGGTTCCCGGTGAGGGTCACGTGCACTTCACGCTGGACTCTCAGCCCATCAAGATGAGCGCTACTCCTGACTACGCTCTGAGCGGCGTCACTCCCGGGCCTCACACGCTGAAGGCCGAGCTCGTCCAGAACGACACCACGCCCTTCGACCCGCCGGTCCTCCAGACCGTCGCGTTCACCGCGAAGTAGGGCCGACGCAGTCCGAAGGATCGCCGGGCGACGCGCGCAGGACCCCCGTCGACCCCGACCTGGTAAGAGAGATGGAGACCTGAGATGGCCAAGAAGAAGACGAAGAGTCCGGTTCCCCACAAGGCGGCTCCGCCTGCCAAGGAGAAGAGCGTCGGGGTCGGCACGTGGGCTGCGGTCGCGGTCGCGATCGTCGCAGTCGCGATCGTGGTCGTGGTGGTGGGCAACGGTGGGCCCAAGGGCATCACCGGGGCTACCGCCACGGCTTCGCCCGGGGCGACTGCCGCGTCCGGAGCGACGCAGGGCGCGGTGCCTCCCGAAGAGGCCAAGTACATCGGCCGCCTGTTGCCGGCCGCCTACACCGAGCCTTCGGTCGCGCCGGCGGCGCCCTATGGGTCGACGGTCGCGATGTTCAATGCGACGCCGGCGCAGGGGCCCAAGCAGACCTCGGTGTCCCTCGCCGACGTCGTCGCGAACAAGATCGTGTACTTCGAGTACAAGAAGGCCGGGTCCGATCCGGTCCCGATGGTCGCGTACGTGAAGCCCTCCGGCAAGCTGTTCGTGGGCGTGAGCTTCTGCATCCCGTGCAAGGGCAAGCAGCAGACGCTCGAGGCCGACGGCATCCTCAGATGCAGCGCCTGCGGGACCACGCGTGACGCGGAGACCGGAGTGGGGATCAGCGGCGCCTGCAGGCTGTACCCGCTCGACGAGCTCCCGGCCAAGGTCGTGGGCGGCAAGATCGTCATCGACAACGCCGCGATGGACCAGTGGACCCCGCAGCCGACCGACCGCAAGGTCGGAGCGTAGATCCGTTCGCACGCACTGGTTTCGGTCAGAGGATGGGGCGCCTTCGGGCGCCCCGTCCTCACGGCCGGTGCTGCTATCCGACGGAGGCCGGCAGCAGGCGCAGGATCAGCACGCCCACCGCCGCAAGTCTCCCCGTCATCATGAGCAGGCCCATGACGATGAGCAGCGCCCCCGCGACGCGGTTCAGGCCCAGCGAATGCCGGTTGAGGAACCGCAGCGTGCCGTGCAGGCGCCCGAGGAAGACGCCGGTCACCACGAACGGCACCCCCAGGCCCAGCGAGTAGGCGAGCAGGAGGGCGGCGCCGCGCCCCACTTCGGCCGACGTGCCCGCAAGAGCGAGGACGCCGCCCAGGATCGGTCCGACGCAGGGGGTCCACCCGAACGCGAACGCCATGCCCATCACGAAGGCAGCGCCGCGACCGAACGAGCGCGTCTTCGATAGGTCGAAGCGCTTCTCCGCATACAGGCCCGGGATCTTGATGACGCCGAGGAGGAAGATCCCCATCAGGATCACGAGCACCCCGGCAACGCGCGCCAGGGTCGCCTTGTAGGGAGCGAGAAGAGCGCCGAGCACGGACGCGGAGGCACCGAGGGCGACGAAGACGAAACCGAATCCTGCGACGAACAGAAGGCTGGGGATGAGGACCGCGCTCAGAGGGGGCTTGCCCTCGGACAGGTCCGCGGGGCTGAACCCCGTGATGAAGGACACGTAGCCCGGGATCAGCGGAAGCACGCACGGCGACAGGAACGACACCAGGCCGGCGCCGAACGCTACGAGGAGACCCAGAAGACCTGCCTGCACGCGCCGTTCCTCTCAGGCCGCACGAGCGCGCGGCCGCACCATCGATCGGGACGACCTTCCCGCTGGGATCCTACTTGAGAACGTCGAGTCGCGCCCGCAGCACGTCCTCGGTGACGCCGCCCACGAGCAGTTGCCCCGACAGGCTGCCGTCGGAATCCACGAACGCGAACGTCGGAACGTACTGGACGTTGAACGTCTGCGCCAACTGATCGCCCACGGGATCCCCGCTGTCGACATAGCGGCGGAACTCGATCTTGCCCTTGTACTCCTGCGCGAGCCTCTCGACCAGAGGCTTCATCTCTATGCAGGTGGGTCAAGTGCTGGAGGAGAAGTCGATGAAGACCGGCTTGCCGCTCGTCTTCACCGTACCGGGTCCCGACGGCACCCCGCCCGCGCCTCCCTGGACGGACCCGGTCCACGCGACCATCCCGTTCGTGAGGTCGTACACCTTCCTGAACCCCTGGCCCGCGAGGTAGGCCGCCGCGTTCGCGGAGCGGGCGCCGGTCGCGCAGTAGACCACGACCGCCCGGTCCTTGCTCCACGTGGCCGCGGCCTGCTGCAACTGCTCCAGCGGCACGTTGGACGCTCCCGGTATGTGGCCCGACGCGTACTCGCTCGCGGAGCGAACGTCGACGACCATGGCGCCGGAGTCCTGCAGTTGGGTGAGCTCCGAGCCGTCGACCTTCTTCAGCACCGCCGCGGCGGGCGTCGTCACGGCGAGCAGCAGCGCGCCGAAGATGGCGATCACTGCGAGCCAGATCAGTACCCTCTTGTTCATCACGTCTCCCGATCGCCAGGACCCCTGCTGTCGCAAGTGCGGTGCCAACAGCCTCGTCAGGGTCGCCCCTCGTATCGTACGTCCCCCCGCAGGCGGATGAGGCATGATGATGGCGGCGCGTTCACGCGACGCGTGCGGCGACGATGCGGGAGGGTCTGCGGCGTGGATCTGTTCCTGACGATGTTCCTGCTCGGCCTGGCGACAGGAGTCCACTGCATCTTCATGTGCGGCGGGCTCGTTCTGACCTATGCGGTGAAGGGCACCGAGGACGGTCCGTGGTACCGGCGGCTCCTGCCACACCTTGCGTACCAAGGTTCCAAGGTGCTCAGCTACGCTGCGGTGGCGCTGATCCTCGGCGGGCTCGTCGCGCTGGCGGGGCGCGCTGTGGACATCACACCGTTCCGCAACTGGCTCATGGTCGCGGCGGGCGTGTACATGGTCTTGCTGGGCGTCTCGATGACCGGGAGGGTCAGGGCCCTCCGGTATCTGACGCCTCGCCCTCCGAGGTTCCTGGTCAGGGCGCTGTCCAGCGAGCGGAGGAAGGCGACGGCCGATGCCGCGGAGGGACACGTGTCGCTCGCAACGCCGATCATCTTCGGGTTGCTCACGGGGCTGATGCCGTGCGCTCCTTTGATCGCAGCGCAGCTGCGCGCGGTGCAGAGCGGCTCGCCGCTGCTCGGAGCGTGGGCGATGGTGGGTTTCGGGCTCGGGACGATGCCGCTGATGCTGGTCTTCGGGTTCGCTTCGTCGCTGCTGTCGCGCCGGTTCCAGGCGAGGTTGCAGATCGTGGCGGCCGTCGCCGTCGTGGTCTTCGGTCTGATCATCCTCGACCGCGGCTTGATGCTCGTGGGCTCGCCGGTGACGTTCGACAGCGTTCGGACAGCGGTCGTCGGCGGAGCGGTCGTACCGAACCTTGCGGGGTTCAAGACGGGCCCCGACGGCGTCGTCGAGGTACCGCTCGTGATCGAGAATACGACCTACGTCCCGGACAGGGTGACCATCCCGGCGGGCACTCAGGTGCGCCTCTCCGTCGACCGCCGCGAGGACGTGGCGTGCTCTTCTCAGCTCAGCATCCCTGGTGCCGGGGTGCTCGCGAACCTCACGGCCAACGGAGTCACCGCCGTGCTCGTGCCGCCGATGAAGGCCGGCACCTACACGATGACATGCGGCATGGGCATGATGTCCGGCAGCTTGGTCGTGGTCGACGCGACGGAGTCGCGGTAGGCGCGGGTCCCGGTCGGCATGGGAGGTCGCTCGCCGGGGGATGAACGAGGTATGCGGAACGGGTCGGGACAGCGTCACGCCGCTTCGCCTCCGGGTGAGGACGCGTGCTCGATCGCCAACTGCGCTACGCGAAGGGCGAGATCACAAAGGAACGGTACGAGGAGATCTGCACGACGCTCGGAGTCTGACGCCGCCGCGGCCCGCCAGCGACGAGAGCCGGGATCATGGACGAGCACTCCGCACACTCGACCGGGACCGGTCCCCACCCGGCTGGTCGCCACACCGGCCACTCGATCGCCGACTTCCGCCGGCGGTTCTGGATCAGCATCGCGCTGACCGTTCCCGTCGTCCTGCTGTCCCAGGGGTTGCCCTTCCTTCCCGAAGCGCGCTTGCTCTCGGTCCCCGGGGCGGACTTGATCCTGCTCGCGCTCTCCACCGTGCTGTACGTGTTCGGCGGCATGCCGTTCCTCAGGGGCTTCGCCCGCGAGCTGCGCGCACGCAAACCCGGGATGATGGTGCTGGTCGCCGTTGCGATCAGCGTCGCCTACTTCTACAGCGGCGCCACGGTCCTCGGCCTGCGCGGCATGCCGTTCTTCTGGGAGCTGGCGACCCTGGTCGACATCATGCTGCTCGGCCACTGGGTCGAGATGCGGTCGGTCGGCGAGGCGTCCAAGGCGCTCGAGTCGCTCGCGGAGCTGATGCCCTCCGAGGCGCATTGCCGCCTTCCCGATGGGAGCACCGAGGACGTCGCGCTCGGCGCTCTGCAGCCCGGCGACGTCGTCGTAGTCAAGCCGGGTGAGAAGGTCCCCGCCGACGGTGACGTGGTCGACGGCGCGTCGTCCGTCGACGAGTCGATGCTCACCGGTGAGTCGGTCCCCGTCGGCAAGGCACCGGGGGACGCCGTGATCGGAGGGGCGGTCAACGGCGAGGGCGCGTTGACCGTCGTTGTCAGGCGCATGGGCGCCGAATCGTTCGCGGCCCAGGTCGCCGACCTGGTACGGGAGGCGCAGGAGTCGAAGTCCAAGACGCAGGACCTCGCTGACCGGGCCGCCACGTGGCTGACGATCGTCGCTCTGGGCGGCGGGGCCGCGACGTTCGCGGTCTGGCTGGCGTTGGGCAAGCCGCTGTCGTTCGCGATGGAACGAGCGGTCACGGTCATGGTGATCGCCTGCCCGCACGCGCTGGGCCTTGCGATCCCGCTCGTCGTGGCCTTCTCCACGGCGCTCGGCGCCAAGACCGGGCTCCTCGTACGCGACCGGATGGCGTTCGAGAACGCGCGCCTGCTGAGCGCCGTGATCTTCGACAAGACCGGCACGCTCACGCTCGGGCGCTTCGGCATCTCCGACGTGGCGCTGTACGGCGAACTGACTCGCGAGGATGCACTCTCTCTGGCCGGCTCGGTCGAGGAGCTGTCCGAACACCCGATCGCCCGAGCGATCGCGGACGCGGCGCCGTCGAAGTCCCCGGTGACCGACTTCCGCGCCATCCCCGGCAGGGGGGCTCGGGGAGTGATCGATGGCCGAGAGGTGGCGGTCGTCAGCCCCGGATACTTGGCGGAGAACGGCATCGCCGCGCCTGAGGGCGCGGACGCACTGGCCGCCGGGGGGAGGACGGTCGTCCACGTGCTGCTCGACGGCGTCGTCGTCGCCGCGATCGCGTTGGCCGACGTGGTCCGGCCCGAGTCGATCCGCGCCGTCACGCGGCTCAGGGAGATGGGCATCGAGCCCATCATGCTCACCGGTGATACCCGAGTGGTCGCTGAGCGCATCGCGAAGGAGCTCGGGATAGGACGGTTCTTCGCCGAGGTCATGCCCGCCGACAAGGCCGCGACCATCCGGCTCGTCCAGGCTGAGGGCAAGGTAGTTGCGATGGTCGGGGACGGAGTGAACGACGCGCCGGCCCTGGCCTCGGCAGACGTCGGGATAGCCATCGGCGCGGGGACCGACGTCGCCGTCGCCACCGC
This sequence comes from Coriobacteriia bacterium, assembly GCA_025361505.1. Taxonomy (GTDB): domain Bacteria; phylum Actinomycetota; class Coriobacteriia; order Anaerosomatales; family PALSA-660; genus PALSA-660. The sequence continues at coordinate 27,511 of JANYKZ010000077.1, read as the reverse complement.
CGACATCGTTCTCGTCCGGAGCAATCCCGAGGACGTCGCGGCCATCATCGACCTGGCTCGCGCCACCTACGGGAAGATGGTGCAGAACCTCGTGTGGGCCACCGGCTACAACGTGGTCGCCATCCCGCTTGCCGCGGGAGTGCTCGCGGGGTTCGGCGTGCTGCTCAGCCCCGCGGTCGGCGGAGTCCTCATGTCCGCGTCGACCGTCATCGTCGCCGTCAACGCAAGGACGTTGCGCGTCACGTCGTGAACCGGCGTCCACGCACGCGTGCGGCCTGCCGCGAACATGCCGCGTCGATAGCGGAGCCATCGAGCGAACGCCGACGGCACCCGGCACGGTCTCGCGTTCGAGGCCGTGCCGGGTGCCGTGTCAGGGTCGACTAGTAGGAACCGCCCATCATCCCGTAGCCGGCACCCGGCGCGGCCTGGCCGGAAGAGGATGCTCCGGCTGACCGCCTCGACCCGCTCACGCAGGGCGGCGTGACCTTGCCGCCCGTGACGTCGGCATGCATGCGGTTCATGTCGATCGCGCCCGACGAGGTGCGGTAGCGGCTCATGAACGCCTGCATATCGGCCACCGTCGGGATCCCGGCGGCAGCGGACGTGACCGCTGATCCCATCATCCGATAGACGGCGGGCGCCGCGGCGCCGAGTCCCTGCGGGGCGGCGAACGCGGCACCCATGAGGGTGGCTCCCGCTACGACACCTGCGATGGCGCCGGCGACGATCTTGGTCCTGGTGTTCATGTCGCTCTCCTGTTCTCGGCCCTGAAGGCCGTCGGGTTCTTGTCTCGAACCCACTATCCCGTGCTCGGGTGAAGGTGAGGCGAACCGGTCGTGAACGTTGCGTGAAGGTGCCCAAGTCCTGCGCGCCGGAGCGACTCGTGACCCGATCGAGCGTCGACTGCCCTCGCACATTCACACGCGCTTCACACGGGCTCGCGATACTGCCGGTGCGGGCACGCCGGGCCGGCTGGGACGAGGCCGCCGTGGCATGGGGCACAATGGAGGCGACGAACCCTGAGAGGAGCGCGCGGTGGCCAAGAGCATCCTCGTGGTCGACGACAACCCGAAGATCGTTGAAGTACTGACCGCCTACCTGCGCAAGGAGGGGTTCGACGTCGTCACGGCCGCCGACGGCCCCGAAGCGGTAGCCGTCGCCGAGTCCGCGCGCCCCGACCTCGCACTGCTCGACATCATGTTGCCGGGCATCGACGGCATCGAACTGACGCGCCGATTCCAGCGCGACTACGATCTCCCCGTCATCCTGGTCACCGCCCGGACCGAGGAGATCGACCGTCTGATCGGACTCGAGGTCGGAGCGGACGACTACATCAGCAAACCGTTCAGCCCGCGCGAGGTCGTGGCGCGCGTTAAGGCGGTCCTTCGGCGAGCGGAGCGCGCCGAAGCGGCGGAGCCCGCGAAGGTCCTGAGCCTGGGCGACCTCGAGATCGACCGGGGCGGCCGAGTCGTGCGCGCCGCCGGCGTGCCGATCCCTCTGACTCGCACGGAGTTCGACATCCTGGCGACCCTCGTCGCACACCCGGGTCGCGTCTACAGCCGGATGCAGCTCATGGAGGCCGCCCAGGGGGTCGCGTACGAGGGCTACGAGCGCACGATGGACGCGCACGTGAAGAACCTTCGGCGGAAGCTCGGGGACGATTCGAAGGACCCGCGCTACGTGCAGACGGTCTTCGGCGTGGGCTACAAAGTCGAGGCGCGCCCGTGAAGCGTTCTCTTCTGGTGTACGCGTTCCTCGCGATGGTCGTCGTGGCGTTGCTGTCCGTCGGCATCGCCGGGATATTCACGCGCGCGGAGATCTCGTCCGCGTTCGGCGCCTACCTGCAGACTCTGCCCGTCGGCATGGGGCGCGGCATGATGGGCGCCGGCGGCATGATGGGTGTGCCGGAACAGGCGTTCCTCGCGGCGGTCGACAGGGGCATCCTTCTCGGCGCGCTGCTGGCGATCGGACTCGCGGGGGTGGTCGCGGCCGCAGGCGCCTACTACCTCACACGTCCCCTCAAGCGTCTCACGTCGGCTGCGAAGCAGGTCGCTGCCGGCGACCTGACGTACCGTGTCGATACCGGCGGTCCCCTCGAGGTCAGCCGGCTCGGGGAGGCGTTCAACGCGATGGCCGTGTCGCTTGCCCGGTCCGAGGGGCTGAGGCGCAGGCTCGTGGCCGACGTAGCCCACGAACTGCGCAACCCGGTCGCGTCGCTCCGAGCGCAGGCGGAAGGGATCGCCGAGGGCGTTCTAGCCCCTGACCCGAAACGCCTGACCTCGCTCGTGGAGGACACGCAGCACCTCTCGCGTCTCGTCGACGATCTTCAGGAACTGTCGGCGGCCGATGCGGGACGGTTGACCTACCGGATGGAGCGCCTCCTGGTGGCCCCGATCATCGACGCGGAAGTCACGCGTGCCCGGGCACGCGCGGGCGCCGACGTGGAGGTCGCGGCGGAGTGCTCCGAGGCGCTCGCCGTGATCGGAGATGAAGGCCGCCTCGCTCAGGTGCTGCGCAACCTCGTCGACAACGCGCTTCGCCACACCGATGCGGGCACGATCCTGGTGAGATGCCAACGATCGGACGAGCGCGCGATCGTGGAGGTCGTGGACAGCGGCGAGGGGATCCCTGAGGCCGACCTTCCGTTCGTGTTCGAACGCTTCTACCGCGCGGACACGGCGCGGGCACGCGACACGGGCGGCAGCGGCATAGGGCTCGCCGTCTCACGCCGGATCGTCGAGGATCACGGTGGCACCGTGTTTGCGCGCAACCACGACGGAGGAGCGATCGTGGGGTTCTCCGTGCCCCTCGCGCCCTGAACGGCGCGAGGTACGCCGGAACCCGCGCTCGCGCCATGCGCTACGCTGCAAGCGTGCAAACGAGCGCGGACGCCCATGGGTTCGCTACGACGCCAGGCGGGACCAAACCATGACGAACGATCTGGACCGGACGGTGCGCCTCAGTGTCACGGGGATGCACTGCCACGCGTGCGAGAAGCTCGTGTCCGGCACGATCGGTGACGTACCGGGGGTCGAGTCGGTGACCGCCGACGCCGCTGCGGGGTTCGTCGATATCACACTCGCCCCCGGCGACATCTCGCTGGACGCCCTCGCCGCCGCCGTCGTCGCGGCCGGCTTCCGGCCGGGCGAGCCGTTCGTGCTCGAGCCGGGCGCGCTGCCCGTGCCCGCACCGGACGTCGTGGCGCTCGCTCCCGTAGAGTCCGCCGCCGCATGCCCCATCATGCCGCCGGACGAGCCGGCCCCGCTCGTGCCCGCACGGGCCACCGAGTCCGCTCCCGCGCTGCGCGATGCCACCTTCGGTATCACCGGCATGACCTGCGCCTCGTGCTCGGCCGTCGTCGAGAAGGTCGTCGGCAAGCTGCCGGGCGTCGGCACCGCCAACGTCAACCTCGCCATGGAGCGCCTGTCCGTCTCCTACGATCCGGCCGCGCTCGACGAGGCCGGCATCATCGACGCCGTCAAGCGCGCCGGCTACGGGGCCCTTCCGCTCGAGTCCGGCGTGGCCGCGACCGCATCGTCACCCTCGGCCACCACCATGGCGACCGTCACGCTCGGCATCCTCGGGATGACCTGCGCATCGTGTTCCGCCGTCATCGAGAAGACCCTCGATCACCTGGAGGGCGTCGCCTCGGCGAGCGTCAACCTCGCGAACGAGACCGCGACCATCACCTTCGATCCCACCGTCCTCGGCATCGACGCGCTCATCGGCGCAGTGCGGGGCGCCGGGTACGACGCGATGCTCCGCGTCGAGGCAACCGTCGCGGGCGAGGACCCCAACGACGCGCAGCGTGAGGCGCAGCGTGCCCACTGGCTCCACGAGCGCCGCCTGTTCGTGTTCTCCCTGGTGCTGGCCGTCCCGGCCTTCCTGATCTCGATGGTCCCGCCGTTCATGACGGCGGTCCCGGCCGCGGTCGCGGGCTGGCTCGCCACCACCGTCGGGGGCGCCTGGGACCCGATGATGGTCGGCCGCTACATGGCCTTCGCCCTCGTCACGCCGGTCCAGATCATCGCCGGCGCCCAGTTCTATCGCGGCTTCTGGCACGCGCTCAAGCGCCGGAGCGGCAACATGGACACCCTGATCGCCATCGGCACGTCGGCCGCGTACTTCTACAGCGTCGCGGCCACGTTCATCCCGCAGTTGCAGGGCGAGCCGGTCTTCTTCGAGACCTCCGCGCTGCTGCTCACCTTCGTGATCCTGGGCAAGCTGCTCGAGGCCCGCGCGAAGGGACGCACGGGCGACGCGATCAAGAAGCTCATGGGGCTGGCGGCCAAGACCGCGCGCGTCGTGCGCGACGGCGTGGAGATCGACATCCCGTCCGAGCGGGTCGTGGCCGGTGACCTCGTCGTCGTCCGTCCGGGTGAGAAGGTCCCCATCGACGGTCTGGTCATCGAGGGTCACAGCAGCGTCGACGAGTCGATGCTCACCGGTGAGTCCATCCCCGTCGAGAAGAACGTCGGCGACACCGTGATCGGCGCGACCATGAACAAGCTCGGCTCGCTGCGCTTCCGCGCCACGAAGGTCGGCCGCGACACCGCGCTGGCGCAGATCGTGAGGCTCGTCGAGGAGGCGCAGGGTTCCAAGGCACCCGTGCAGCGCTTCGCGGACCGCATCTCGTCGGTGTTCGTCCCCGCCGTCGTGAGCGCGGCGCTCCTGACCTTCCTGTTCTGGTTGTTCGCCGGCCCATTGATGTTCGGCGCTCATCCGGATCCCGCCGGCGCATTCCCGTTGCTGGCCCCGATCCTGACAGCGGCCGCGACAAGCGGTTGGTGGGTGGCGGCGCTGCTCGCCGGGATCGCGGTGGTCGTAATCGCGTGCCCGTGCGCGCTCGGACTCGCCACGCCGACGGCCATCATGGTCGGCACAGGCAAGGGCGCCGAGAACGGCATCCTGATCAAGAGCGGCGACGCTCTGGAGACCGCCTACAAGATCAAGGCGATCGTGTTCGACAAGACCGGGACGCTGACCTACGGCAAGCCCGTCGTCACCGACGTCGAGTTGGCCGAGGGCCACGACACGACCCGCGTGTTCACCTTCGCGGCGGCGCTGGAGCGCAACTCCGAGCACCCCTTGGCCGAGGCGATCATGGCGCGCGCCAAGGCCGACGGTATCGACGTCCCGGACGTCGAAGGCTTCGCGGCCGTTCCCGGGCACGGCGTCGAGGGCACGGTCGGCGGCACGAAGGTCGCGTTCGGCAACCGGCGGCTGATGGTCCGCGAGGGCATCGACATCTCCCGCTTCGAGGACCGGATCGCTGAGCTCGAGGGGCAGGGCAAGACTGTCATGCTCGTCGGCGTCAACGGCGCGAAGCTGGCCGGGATCATCGCCGTGGCCGATACGCTCAAGGACAACTCCAAGGAGGCCGTGGAGCGCCTGTCGAAGATGGGCGTCGCGGTCTACATGATCACCGGCGACAACCGGCGGACCGCCGAGGCCATCGCCTCCCAGGCCGGCATCAGGCCCGAGAACGTGCTGGCCGAAGTGCTTCCGGAGAACAAGGCCGAAGAGGTCGCCAAGCTGCAGGACAAGGGCCTGGTCGTCGCCATGGTCGGCGACGGCATCAACGACACTCCGGCGCTCGCGAAGGCCGACGTGGGCATCGCCATGGGCGCGGGCACCGACGTCGCCATGGAGACCGGCGGCATCGTGCTCATCAAGAACGACCTGCGCGACGTCGTGACGGCGATCGAGCTGTCCCGCGCCACCATGCGCAAGATCCACCAGAACTTCTTCTGGGCGCTCGGCTACAACACCCTCGGCATCCCGGTCGCCGCGGTCGGCCTGCTGTCGCAGTTCCCGTGGATCGCCGGCGCCGCCATGGCGTTCTCCAGCGTGAGCGTCGTCACGAGCTCGCTGCTGCTGCGTCGGTTCAGGCCGTCGCTGGCGGCGGCACGCGCCGCCGCAAAGGCAGCGTAGGGTCGCACATCCCTTCGCGTCGAGACGGGGCGAGCGGGTCGCGGCCTAGACTCCGGCGCGCTCGCGTTCGGCCGAGCACCCGGAGGTCGTGCAGCACGGTGCGGCATGCGGCACCGCGCCGGCCAGGGCCTTGAGTGCGCACGGGATGCGGAAATAGGTGACGTCCATGCCCTCGGGATGCACCGGCCGCAGCGTCGGGGTCAGCATGAGCACCGACCGGATGCCGGCCTCGTCGAGTCGGGCGAGAGCGTCCTGCACGCTGGACGGGACGCATGCGACTACCGCGACCTTGGCGGACAGGCGTTCGGCCACTGACGGAAGGTCGGCCAGCGCGTAGACGGGCACCCCGCCGACGGCCGCGCCGTCGTCTTCGGGCCTCACCGAGAAGTACGCCTCCGCCTCGAGCCCGAACTCCTCGGCGGGGAAGATCGTGGCGAGCGACCCGAGCATGTCGCGGTCGCCGATCGCCACGAAGGGGAACGAGGCGCTCAGCCCGAGGTACGACTCGAGCGCGAGGTAGAGCTCCGAGGGGTCGTATCCGGCGCCGGGGCGCCCCTCCACATCCACGTAGGAGAGGTCCCTCCGGACGGTCTCCTCGCTGACGCCGAGTTCCTCGGCCATCTCCCGCGATCTGATCCGAGGTGCATCATCGGAGCGGATCAGTTCGCCCAGGAAGCAGTGGTATCGGGAGAGGCGCAGGGTCGAAGCCTGCGGAGCGCGCGGTGCGTCGGACATCGGGGCCCTTCCGGGTCAGGACGTGGCGAGCCTGTCGGCGACAACTCTACACCCGGCACGCGAACGCTCCGGCCGACATGCGTCACCGCGTGCTCTAGCGCGTGAGCGCGCCGTTGGTCGGGCGCCGGGACCGGTAGTTCGTTAGGCCGCGAACGAGTGGGGTAAACTGCTGGAGATATGTTCCACACGGACCTGAGGGGGACCCCCGTGCTGCTTCCCGGATTCCTGACCGCGCGCGCCCGTCGCTCGACCGTTCTCTCCGTCGCCCTTGTCGCGACCGCCGTGTTGCTCTCGGCCTGCGCAGGCACGCCGAGCGCGAGCAAGCCGACACCCGCATCGCCGCCGGCCGCCGTCGCGCCGGCCCCGCCGAGCGCCGTCGGCACCGCGACGTCGGTGTCCGAAGTCCAGGTCTGCGCCGTGTGCTCCGGCAAGGGTATGCCTGCCAAGTTCGAGGGCACGGCCACCGTGAAGAGTGGGGTCCAGGTGATCGAGGTGGCGCTCGTGAACGGCACCTACGCGCCGAACGTGATCACCGCACAGGCCGGTATCCCGACGCAGGTCGTGTTCACCGGCAAGGCCAAGGGCTGTCTGGCGAAGCCGACCTTCAAGTCGCTCGGCAAAAGCGCGGACCTGACCGCGACCGGGATGGCCACGATCGACCTGGGCTCGCTGAAGCCGGGCGTCTACAAGTTCACGTGCGCCATGGGGATGAACGCCGCGACGATCACCGTCCAGTAGGCCCGGCGCGACCGCTACAATCAGGCCGACAGCGTCGCAGTGTCCTTGGGGAAGGCCGTCGTGCTCTCACGCGTGCTTCGCATAGCCGGCATCCTGGCGGCGATCGTCGTGGTGGCCGCGGTCGCGTGGGTCTCGTACGCGTCGACGCGCACGGAGCAACCGATGGTGGGCGTGGTGACCTCGGCGGGCACCGCTTCGATCGAGGCGACGGACCAGATCGGGCCCGCGGGCGCGCTGGTCGTGCGTCGCGTCGTGGCGCCGGACGACTCCTGGGTCGTCGCGTACCTCGCGGGACCCGGTGGGACACCCGGCGCCTTCGTGGGCGCGGCCCCGGTGCGCGCCGGTGAGTCCCTCAACGTGACCGTGCCGCTGCAGGGACACGTGGCGTTGAGCCAGAAGTTCGTGCTCGTGCTCAACGCGGACCGCGGGATCCGCGGGCGGTTCGAGTTCGATGCGACGAGGTTCGATGCCAGCCCGGACAAGCCCTACACCGTCGGCGGCGCGTTCGCGCAGGTCGCCCTCGTCAAGGACACCACCGTCGCCGGGCTCGAAGCGCCTGCGCAGACGGGCGGGACCTCCGGGATCGTCGCACCCGCCGGTTCAGCGTCGATCGAGGTGGCCGACCGGCTCACGGTCATCAACGAACTCGTCGTGGACCGCGTGGTCGCACCGGCCGATTCCTGGGTCGCCGTGTACCTCGTCGGCGATGACGGCGCCCCGACCCGGCGCGTCGGGGCCGTCCGGGTGGGGAAGGGCGAGACGCTCGGGGTCGTCGTGCCCGTCGACGCGGGTGGGGAGCTCACGCAGAAGGTACTCATCGCGCTGCAGGCGGATCTCGGCGCGCCATCGGTCTTCGAGTTCGACCCCTCCGATCCGGCCGCGGGACCCGACAAGCCGTACGTCGTCGGCGGGGCCGAGGTCTCGAAGGCGGTCTTCACGCGGGCCTACGGCATGGGCGCCGACAACATGGCCGGCACCGGTGGTGGCGGCGGGATGTCCGGCCCGTGAGGCGGTTGCTGACCGTCATCGGAACCGTTCTGGCGATCGGTCTCGCCGTGGGCTTGATCGCCCTCGCGGTCGCCGGGGCGTCGCGCACCGCTCCCATGATCGGTGTGGTCGTCGCGTCCGGAGGTGCGTCCGTCGAAGCGACCGGGCAGTTCGGAGCGCGGGGGACGCTGCTCGTCGACCGCGTCGTCGCGCCCGACCGATCGTGGGTGGCCGTGTACCTGGTGAGCGCCGACCCCATGGCCGGCGCGGGCTCGAGCGGTGTCGCGACAGGCCCGCCGGTCGGCTACGTGCAGGTGCCCGCCGGCGAGTCCCGGGACATCAGGGTCCCGCTGGATCCGGGCGTTCGGCTCACGCAGGACGTCTTGGTCGTGCTACAGGCCGACCGTGGCGTTCCGGGCCGCTTCGAGTTCGACGCCGCCCGTTTCGACGCCAGTCCGGACAAGCCCTACTACGTCGGCGGTGTCGAGGTCTCGGTGCCGGTCCGCGTACGATACGACGAGATGATCGACACCATCAGGCCCTAGCCCGACCCCCGTCGAAAGGTGTCCACGGCATGTTCGAGCAGTTCGCATGGGTCGGCAGGGACCTCTACGCGTCGGGAGCGGTCTCGAGCCACGGGGGGAACCTGTCGGTCCGTCTCGACGACGAGCGCATGCTCATCACGCGGACCGGCTCGATGATCGGGCGTCTCACTGAGGCCGACATCATCGAGACGACGCTTTCGGCCTGCGGCGACCCGCGCGACGAGGGCTGCTCGGTCGAACTGGTCGTCCACCGCGCCATCTACGCCGCGACGCACGCCCACGCGATCGTGCACGCGCACGCCATCCACACGGTCGCGCGTTCGCTGTTCGAGGACGTCATAGTCCCGCCGGACTCCGAGTCGAAGGCGCGGCTGACCGATGTGCCCGTGGTGACGTCCGCTGAGTCGATCGGTTCGCCTGAAGCGGGGGAGAAGCTGGCGGCGGCGCTCATGGCGCGGCGGGTGGCGGTCCTGCGGGGACACGGGCCCTTCGCGCGCGGGGAATCGCTGGAGGACGCCTATCAGGCCGTCTCCTGCCTCGAAGCGAGCTGCCAGATCCTGAACCTGCTCGACGCGATGGGGCGTGGCTGAGAGGTCTACCCGGTCACGGCGTTGAGCTCGCCGAGCAGCTCGATCTTGCGCTCGTCATCCGCGAACGAGCCGACGATCGCGTTGAAGGCCAGCTCGGCGAGGTGGTCCTCGGTCAGTTCGAGAGCGTCGGTCACGGCGCGGTAGTTGTCGCCGATGTAGCCGCGGAAGTACGCCGGGTCGTCGGAGTTCACCGTCACCGCGAGACCGACCTCGAGCATCTCGCGCAGCGGGTGGTCCTCGATCGACTCGACCACGCGCAGGGCGACGTTGCTCAGTGGGCAGATGGTCAGGCATATCCGGTCGCGGATAAGGCGTCCCACGAGGGCCGGGTCCTCGCCGCAGCGGACGCCGTGGTCGATGCGCTCCGCTCCCAGCAGGTCGATGGAGTCCCTGATGTACGACGCGGGGCCCTCCTCTCCCGCGTGCGCGACGGCGCGAAGGCCGGCGGCGCGGGCGAAGGCGTAGAGCGAGTGGAACTTCGTCGGCGGATTGCCGATCTCCGTCGAGTCCATCCCGATCCCGTCGATCGTCGTCTCGTCAGAGAGCGCTGTCCGCAGGGCCGCCATCGCCTCGTCCTCGCTGAGGTCCCGCAGGACGCACATGATCAGCTTCGAGGTGATCCCGTCGCGCTCAAGCGCTTCGTCGAGCGCGCGACGGATGCCGCTCACGACGTCGTGGTAGGCGACGCCACGAGCCGTGTGGGTCTGCGGGTCGAAGAACGGCTCGACGTGGCGAACGTTGTCCGCGATCGCCCTGTCGAGGTAGGCGCGGGTGAGGTCGTAGAAGTCCTGCTCAGTGCGCAGCACGGAGCAGGAGGCGTAGTAGATGTCGAGGAAGGACTGCAGGTCGGAGAAGTCGTAGGCCGCACGCATCTCGTTCGCCGAAGCGTAGGGGAGGGCGACGCCGTTGCGCCGACCGAGCTCGAACGCCATCTCCGGCTCGAGCGTGCCTTCGAGGTGCACGTGCAGCTCGACCTTCGGGAGCCGCTGTATGAACGCCTCGTGAGTCATCTGCTGCCCTTCTCGGAGTCCTGCTCGTCGCGCGACCGCCCGTCGTGACCACCGCGCCCCGACCGGCTCGTATCGCATGGTATCCGAATCACCCCGGGCGACGGGAGCGCCTACCACTGAGCGGAATCATCCCACGGCCGCGCGCTCGCTTCGCGTCGTACGGGCAAGTAGGCACAGCAGAGCACGTCCACGTTCGAGGGGGTAGCGATGAACGTCGGCACGCGCGCGTCGGCAGAACCATGGCCGCACGGCTCCCTTCCGGCCGACCCGGCATCCGCGATCAGCATCGCCACGCACAACGGTCTGCGTGGCGACGGAGAGCGGTTCGTGGGTGAACTGCTCGGACTCCTCCACAGCGGCGACCCGGCCATCCGTTCCGCGGCGGCCACCGCGCTCGGAGTGATCGGCGACGAACGCATCATCCCGTCCCTGCGCGCGGCGGCCGATGACCCCGAGGCCTGCGTCGCCGCCGCCGCGGCGCTCGCTCGCGCCCGGCTCGGTGACGGATCCGCTCCGCAGGAGGCCTGCGAGCGCCTCTCGCGGCAGCTTCGCGACGGCGACTCCGAACAGCGCCAGCTCGCGGCGCGCGCCTTGGGCGCACTCGGACTGCACGACGCGTACGGGCCGCTCGTCGACGCGCTCAAGGATGGCGAGCCGGACGTTCGCCGCGACGCGGCAGATGCGCTCGGTCAGCTCGGTGATCCTCACGCCACGGAGGCACTGGCCCTCGTGGGGTTCAGCGATCCGATCGACCGCGTGCGCAGCGTGGCGCTCGGTGCGCTCGCACGGCTCACGGTCGCTCACTGACGGGCGAAGAACACGGCCCCGCTCTCATCGTGAGGGCGGGGTCGTCGTCGCGTTCTGACCGTTCCACGGTCGAACCTGGTGCCCGGGGTGGGATTCGAACCCACACATGCTTTCACATAGAGGCTTTTGAGGCCCCCGCGTCTGCCGTTCCGCCACCCGGGCGATTGGATGACCTGGCGGCACGACGTCCGCCGGAACGCGCCGATTATAGGCGATGGGAGCCGCGCGGCTATGCGCCCGTGGAGGGCACCTCTGCCCGGACCTCGGCGAACATCTCGACGACGCCCGTGTCGTAGGCCGTGCCGGCGCCCGCGCGAAGCTCCGCGAGCGCAGCCTCGGGCGTGATCCGGGCCCGCTGCGGCCGGTCCGAGATCATCGCGACGTAGGCGTCACACACGGCGAGGATGCGAGCGGCCAGCGGGATGGCGTCCCCGCTCAGGCCGCGGGGATAGCCGGTGCCGTCCACGCGCTCGTGGTGCGCCAGGATCGCTTCCTGCACGAGCGGTCCGAAGTTGGCGAAGCGCGTGAGTTCGGCACCGTGCCGCGGGTGATCGCGCAGCGCGAGCTGTTCGTCGGCCGTGAGGGAGCGCGGCGCGTTCAGGATCGCCTCGGGGACCTCGAGCATGCCGACGTCGTGCAACATCGCCGCGACGCGAAGCTGCTCGGCCTCCTCGTCGGCGAGACCGATGGCCTGGGCGAGCGCGGCGGCGTAGGCGCCGACGCGGCTGGAGTGCGGGATGTAGTTCGGGAGGCGCTGTTCGACCAGGTCGACCATGGCGTGCAGCGTGCCGCCCAGCTGGGAGCGCACGTCATCGACGAGCGCGGTGTTCTCCATGGAGAGCTCCACGATGCGCGCGACGAGGCTCAGCCCGTCGAGGTCGTCGAGCCGGAACCGGTGCCCGTGCCGCCACAGCACCAGGACGTCCGTGCGGTCGTCGCGGATGCGCAGGGGAGCGGTCAGCGCGGCGACCTGCGATTCGGCGTCGGCGACGGTCACCGAGCGTCCGGACTTCACCGTCTCCTCCGCCAGTCGAAGTACCGCGGCGCGCGCCTCGTCGGCGTCGACGCCTTCCCCGGTCGCGAGCGCGACGTCACGGCCCACCACCGCGGCGGCCTGAGCGTGGAAGCGGGTGAGCGACTCGGTGAGGACCGCCAAGATGCCTTCCCCCTGGGGGAGCGTGGACATCAGGGACGCGGAGTGGCGGGCGAACGAGAGGCGATCGCGGGCGGAGAGCTCGTCGCCCTTGGTGACGGCCAGTTCGTTGCGGGCCTCGTTGGCCGCGGCGATGGCCCGGAGGTGGCGCCACGCCGCGAGTCCTCCGGCGACCACCAGCACGACCGTGCACAGGGCCATCAACGGGAGTTCGCTCGGAGCGACGATGAGGATCGCCATCATCGCGTTGCCGAGGGTGGCCACGGCCGCGACCGCGACGGTGATCCAGATCGCGGCATCCAGGGTGCTCATCTGCGGCGGACGAACGATACCTCCACGCATACGACGGTCCTTCCGGTCGCGCGACGAACAGGGGCCGCGCGGTGCGCGGTCTCTACTCCTTCATCGAGCAGTATCGCCCAGCGCTCGCGCGCCCGACGACGAACGGGCCGCTGGAAGCGACCAAAGGCGTGTGGGCACGGGGCCGTCATCGGCCGTGCGCTAGAATCGCCGCATGGAAGAAGTCCCCGCAGCGCTGCCGGCCTGGCTCGAAGAAGGCCCCCGCGCGCACCTCGACAACGTCGCGCGCAACCTGCAGTTCGTCGCCGACCTCGGCTACGGCGACGTGGCGCTCGCCGTCCGGACGCCCCAGGGCTCGCTCGATGTGCTCGCCGATGCGCGTCCGATGACGGCCGTGGCGGCCGTCGCCACGAGCCGCACGGGCAAGACGCTCACCTCGCACGAGGAACCGGAGGCCTATCGCGCGCTGCACACGGGTGAAGCGGTGGCGGGAGACCGGCGCCGTACCACCCGCGGCATGCAGTACGTCACCTCGGCGCATCCGATCGGTGTGCCCGCGTTCGCGGTCGTCGTCCGCGATCTCACGCAGCAGGTCGTTGACGCCCCCGGCACGATGGAGCGCCAGTTCATGGCGCTCGCCGAGGACCTGCTCGAAGTACTCGGCGCAGGTCCGCTCATCGACGTCGGCACGGGCGCGCCGTTTTGGACCACGCGCCGGGCCGGCGACGGGGTCATGCGCGTCGACGAGACGGGGCGCGTCGCCTACGCCAGCCCGAACGCCGTGAACATCCTCCGGCTCGCCGGAGTGGAGGGCGCACTCACCGGCACGGTCGCGGTCGACATGCCCGGGGGCGCGCAGGCGGTCGGCCCCGTGCTCGAGTCCGCGGGCGCGCTGCAGTGCGAGGTCGCGGTCGCGGGGCGCGTGCTGCTCTATCGCACGGTCGCGCTGAAGACGGGCGCCGCCGTCCTCGTGGAGGACATCACGGACGCCCGCCGCCGCGACGCGGAGCTCAAGGTCAAGGAAGCGACGATCCGCGAGGTCCACCATCGCGTGAAGAACAACCTGCAGACGATCTCGTCACTGCTGCGCATTCAGTCGCGCCGATCCGACTCGCCGGAGACACAGCGCTCGCTCGCCGAGGCCGTCGAGCGCGTCGGTTCGATGGCCGTGGTGCACGAGATGCTCTCGACCTCGACGGACGAGACGGTGGACTTCGGCGCGGCGGCGCGCACGGTGGTCGACATGGTGCGCCAGGGGCTGTCGGGGCGCAGCGCCGACGTCGCGGTCGACGTCGAGGGGACGCTCGGCAGTGTCCCCGCCTCGGTCGCGACCTCGCTGGCGCTCGTGACAGCCGAGCTGGTCCACAACGCGATCGAGCACGGGATCGGGGAGCGGGGGGCCGGACGCGTCGTGGTGAAGATGCGGCGCCTGCCCGACGAACTGCAGTTGTCGGTCCGGGACGACGGGACCGGACTGCCCGAAGGGTTCGACCCCGCGATGTCCGCGCAACTGGGCCTGGCGATCGTGCGGACCATCGTGAAGGACGACCTGCGCGGCACGCTCGACTTCCGCAGCGGCAGGGGGACGACCGTCTCCATCTCGGTGCCGCTCGAATCCTAGTGCGCGAGCTTGGCTCCCGAGCGCGTGCTCGCCGTGCTGCTGGCGAAGAAGGACTGCGGCAGGACGCCGGGAACGCACCGCGGCACGAGCGCTAGGGCGGCCAGCACCACGACGATGATCAGGATGAAGTAGTCGGGGAGAGGACGTTCCGGGCGCTCGGGCATGCGGTTCCTTCGTGAGTCCGTTTCCGTGCGGAGGCCGCACGGTCTCGCAGCATATTCCCAGACCCTTACCGTTTCCTTACCAAGGCCGTTTGCATGCTCGCGCCGCATGGTAGGCTGGGCGCCTGAAGGCGCCGGAGCCGCCGGCCGTGACCCACGGAGTTGTCGCCGATGCGCGTGTTGATCGCCGAAGACGAAGCGCTCATCCGCATGGACATGCGGGAGATGCTCACCGAAGAGGGCCACGAGGTCGTCGGCGAGGCGCGCGACGGTGCGGAGGCCATCGAACTGGCGCGCGCGCTTCGGCCCGAGGTCATCTTCATGGACGTCAAGATGCCCGGCCTCGACGGCATCGCGGCGGCCGCGGTGATCGGCGCGGAGCGCATCGCCCCCGTCGTCATGGTCACCGCGTTCTCTCAGAGCACCTACGTCGAGGAGGCCTCGGCCGCGGGTGCGATGGGCTACCTCGTGAAGCCGTTCTCCAAGAAGGACGTCCTGCCGGCGATGCAGGTCGCGGTCGCCCGCTTCGCCGAGGCGCGCGCCCTGGAGGACGAGGTCGCGACCCTCGAGGACCGTCTCGAGACGCGCAAGCTCGTCGAGCGGGCGAAGGGGCTGCTGATGAAGCGGGGGATGACCGAGCCCGAAGCGTTCGGTCGTCTGCAGAAGGCCGCGATGGACCGCCGCAAGACGCTGCGAGACGTGGCCGAGGCCGTCATCCTGGCGTCCGAAGCTCAGGAGTAGGACCGAAAGGACCACCATGCTCGACCGGCTGGATCGTGTCTCCGACCGCACCGCCTACACCGTCGCCGCCATCGGCGTGGCCGTCTCGATCGTGGCCGCACTGCTCGCGCCGCAGGACGCGCAACTGGGCGCCTGGGTGCGCTTCGTCATCTGGCACGGGATGCTCATCGTGGCGTGCGTCATCGGCATCTTCGGCATGGGCGTCGTCGCCGTGGCGTACCTCGCGACCGGCCGGGACCGCGTCTACGAGTGGGCGCGCGCCCTGCAGGTCGCGCTGCTCCCGCTGTGGGCGCTCGCGACGCTGGTCGGGGCGGTGTCCGCGCGGCTGGTCTGGAACGCGTGGAACCTCACGGAACGGCGCATGGTCATGAGCCTCGCGTACATGGTCGTGGCGGCCATCGCACTCATGGTGGCGCTGTTCCAGGAGAAGCGTCGCATCGGCGCGGCGGGACAGGTGGTGAGCGCCTTCGCCATGGCCGTCGGCCTGGCGTGGATCGAGTTCGGCCCGGTGGGGCAGGACATACACCCGGCGTCCGCGATCGCGTCGTCGCCCGACGTCGCGTTCAAGGTCGCCGCTCTCGTCATGATGCTCGGGTCGCTCTCCGCTGTAATGGCGTTGAGCGTTCCGGTGCGGCACTGGCTGCGCCGGGCCGAGGCGGGGGAGTAGCTACAGCAGGTTCGAGCCGAGCCGGCTCGCCGAGTGCTTGAAGCGCTTGAACGCGCTCCACGACGCGATGACCTCCAGGGTGACCTCGACGCACTTCTCCAGGTCGGCCTCGAAGATCTCCTCCTGGCGCCGCGCCACGGCCTCGTCGTAGATCCAAACCATGAGCTCCTGGTTGAGCCTGAGGCTGCGGATGTCGAGGTTCATCGTGCCGACGGCGGAGACGGTTCCGTCGATGACGATGGTCTTCGCGTGCATGAACCCCGCCATGTAGAGGTAGACGTGGCCCCCCGCGCGCAGCACGGGCTCCCAGTAGGACTCCGCGGCGTTGTAAGCCAGCTTCTTGTCGGGCAGGCCCGTCATCATGAAGCGAACGTCGACTCCCGACAGGGCCGCGTTGATGAAGACGTCGAGCATGGTGGGATCGGGCACCCAGTAGGGTGACTGGATCGACACCCGGCTCCGCGCACCCGAGATCGCGATCTCGTGCGCGCGCGTCGAGGACGACCAGCGCTCCTCCACGCCCTGAGCGACCACGTGGGTCATGATCGGCTTCGCGACGACAGCGGTGTCCGGCGCCGGGAAGTAGCGCGGCTTGAACAGGTTCTCGCGGAACACCTCGTACCAGCGGTCGGCGAACAGCTTCTGGAGCTCGCCGACGGCGGGACCGGTGACGCGCATGCCGGTATCGCGCCACGATGGGAAGTTGGCGCCACCATCGATGTACTCCTGACCGATGTTGATGCCGCCGGTGTGGCCGATCACCTCGTCGATCACGGTGATCTTGCGATGATCGCGGTAGTTGACCCTGCCGATCTGCGTCATGTCCGATCCGACGTGCGCGCCGGCGGCCTTGAGCGCGTCGAGCTGGTCCTTGCGGTAGCGGAAGCTGCCTAGGAAGTCGTTGAGGATCCGGACCTCGACGCCGGCCCGCACCCGCTCCATCAGCGCTGCGCAGATCTCGGTGGTCAGCTCGTCGCGCTCCCACGTGTAGTACTGCATGTGGATCGATCGCTGCGCCTTCGAGATGTCGTCGATGAGACGCGGGAAGTACTCGGCGCCGCTCGGAAAGATCTCGAGGTCGTTGACCGGGAGCGGTCCGTTGCCGCGCTCCGTCGAGATCGCCCGGATGAGCCGCTCGGTCGGGGTCCCGCGGTACGCCGCGACCGCCGCGTCCGAGAACTCCCGGTACCGGTCGTAGAACGGCTCCATGAACGGTTCGCGCAGCGCGCGCAGGTCCGCGACCCAGCGCTGCCGAGCGTGGATCCGCTTCCAGTCCCGGCCCGCGAAGAAGTAGACGAGCAACCCGACTCCGGGCAGGACGATGAGGATCGTGATCCACAGGAGCGTGGCCGTCGGGTCGCGGTGCTCGGCGACGATCGCCACGACGGCGACGATCCAGTAGAGGGCGAGCAGCACGTAGCCGATCCAGTAGAAGTTCGCGATCAGCTGCGCCATGGGCCCTCTCCCTCCGATTCGCGGTACCGCATGGTCGCACAGGCGCCGGGCGCTGGGAAACGCATGGGCTCGCGATCGTCCCGCTCGGTCAGGAGGCGTACCGCCGCTGATACGCGCGACCGCCCCCGCCGTGGGTCCCGAGGTCGAGAAGCAGGGCGATCCCGAGGATGACCCACTCGAGGGGCGTGACGCCACCCGGCGACACGAACACCCAGGCGATCGTGGTCCAGGGGAGCAGGAGCAGGCCGGCGAGCGGCCAGATCCACATCGGGGCCGTGAAGCTGCCGACCGTGGTCGACCAGCCGCTGAACGCCGAGAGGATGCGTGCCGGGTCCATGAACCACCACAGCCCGAGCCCGAGGCGCGGCGCCCCGGCCAGCAGGATCACTCCAAGACAACAGCCCATCGGTAGCCCCTTCCGTTCGCGGCCTCTGCTCACTTGATACCCCTTCGACGCGCGGCGCACGGGTATCCTTGCGTCGCACGTTTGCGATCACGGCTCGACGATCAGAAGGCGGGTGGCTCGTGAGGCAGGTGACCCCGTCCGACCTCGCGGGGCTCGAGGGACTCGAGGCGCTGAGCGACCTGTCCTTCGACGGGCTGCGGCTCGTTGGGTTCGATTTCGCCGACCGGGTCATCGAGGACTGCTCGTTCGCCGAGTGCGTGCTGACCGACGCGAAGTTCAACGCTGCGACCATCCGCCGGTGCCAGTTCGAGGGTGCCGCGGTCCAGGGCGCCGGGTTCTTCGGCGCGGCGATCGAGGAGTGCAAGATGATCGGTCTCGACTTCCGTCGCGGGACCCGCCTCGGATCGTCGACGTTCAGCAACACCAACCTCGACTACGCGCTCTTCCGGGGAGTCGACCTGACCCACACGGAGTTCTCCGGCTGCTCCATGAGGGAGTGTGACCTCTACGGCGCCGATCTGACCGACGCCAGCCTCGTGAACTGCGACCTGACGGACGCCGACTGGACCGGGGTGCGGACGCGCGACACGGACCTGCGCGGTTCGAGCATCAGAGGGCTCGACCTGCGGAACGGCCCGTACGGCATCGTGCTGACGACCCGGCAGGTCGTCGGGTTGGCGGAGGACATCGGCGTCAAGGTGATCGACCCGACCGAGGATCGGTAGCACGCGAAAGAGCCGGGACCCGATCGGGTCCCGGCCCTGCGTGAGATCCGTGCCACATGCCGCGGAGCGGCAGGCGTTACGGCCTCGTCGAACCCATCATGCCCGAGCCGTTCGTCGAGCCGGAGCCCATCATGCCCGTGCGGGGCGCGGGCGTGGAGGCAGGGGCGGGCGTCGCGGCGGGGGCCGTACCGGGATCGGTCGGAGCCGGAGCGTTCATCATCGTCGGGACGTTGCCCTGACCCGGGGTCATGCCGGTGCCCGCGTTGCCGCCGCCGTAGCCGTTGCCGGGCATCCCGGTGGCGGACTGCGTGGTGTCACCGGACATCATGCCGCTGCCGGAACCGGGCACCAGGCCCATCATGGTGCCGACGGTCGTGCGCATGACGGCGAGCATGGCCTGCTCCTGCGCGGCGGTCATTCGACCGGCGGCGACCATCGCGTCGAGGTGCGCCTGACGCGCGGCGACCATCTGGTCGACGACGGCTGCCGGATCGACGCCCATGCTCGCGGCGATGCTGGCGAACGACTTGCCCTGGTGACGCAGCGCCATGATCCGCTTGACGGACAGCTTGGTCATGCGCGACAGCGTTGCAACGGGGCTGACGCCCTTCGCGACGCTGGCCGACTTGGAGGCGACCGTCTTGTGCGCGTTGCGGACGGCTGCGTCCGCGATGCCGAGTCCGCCAAGGGTCAATCCGGCGACCAGGGCACCGGCGACGATGATCGCGAGTTTGCTTCTCTTCACTGCATACACCTGCTTTCGCTTCTGCCGGACAGGGGAGTGGTGCGTCCGGACTTCGGGGGTGTGAGTCATCGAGCGACTCGGGAGGTAAGACGCCGCCGCTCGCGGAACCTTACAGAAACGGTTTGGGGACGAGGGCGGCTACGGGGTGCCGGAGCCCATGGAGGATGTCCCTCCGGTCGGTGACGACCCTCCCATGGAGGACGCGCCGACCGAGGACGCGGGAGTGGTGCCGCGATGCATGTCCGTGGTGGTCGAGCCGGCCGGAGCGGGCTTCGTGGGAGCGGAGCCGCTCGGCCCGGCGGTGGTCCGGGGAGCGCTCATCATCGGCGGGGTCTTGGGGTTGGCGCTCGACGCGACGCGCGGGGTGACGGCCATCATGGCGCTCGTCGGAGCGGCTGTCGGCCGGCTCATCAGCGCCGAGAAGCGAGAGGCGGCCATGGGGGAGGCGCCTCCGGGAGATGCGGTCCGCGGCGTCGGAACGAAGGCCACCGTGCGAGCCGGCGCCGGAGCCGCGTGCCTCGCGGTCGTCGCGACGATCGGGGCGGTGACGAGGGCGGCGGCGAGGAAACCCGCGGCGACCTTGGTCGCCAGGTTCCAGGTGTGCGGCTGCGAGAGCACCACGGCTCCGTGCTGAGCGACGGCATCCGGGAACTTGCGGACCGTCAGGGCCGCGCGTCCGAGCAGACCGTGGGCCAGCACGTTCGCGGGAACGAGGAACGGCAGCAGCGCGGCCAGATGGGAGGGGCTCTCCGCCCGCTTCGCCTCGGCGCGACACCGTTCGCAGCCCTCGAGATGAGCGTCCAGCGATGCTCGCTCGCTCGGCGTGATGCCCGTCCCGAGGTTGCGGTAGACGAGTTCGATGTTGGTGCGGCAGACTGCGGGCAGGTCCCCCACCGAGGCGTAGGCCACGCCGAAGGCGTCGCGGGCCCTGCTCACCAGCGTGTCCACGGCTCCCGGGCTCGTCTCGAGAGCCTCGGCCATGTCGTTGGCAGACTCGCCGTGGATCTCGCGCATGATGAGTGCCGTGCGGTAGCGGGGGCGCATCGTGCGCAGCGCGAGGAACACGTTGCGCGCGTCGGAGCGGGCGAGGACCTCATCGGCGGTGTCGGCCGACTTCAGCTTGTCCCACGCGACCGACTCCTCCTCGATGCCGGAGTCCTCGGGCGTGCGTGTGCGCTTGCGCACGGTGTCGATCACGACGTTGCGCGCGACCGTGAACAGCCAGGCGCGCGGGTGGTCGATGCTGCCCGGCTCGGCGCGCAGCAGCTTCATGAAGACTTCCTGTGTCGCGTCGGCAGCCGTCTCGGGGTCGAGCGACCGCGCGAGGCAGAAGCCGTAGATGCGCTTCTGGTAACGGCGGTAGACCTCGGAGAAGGCGATGGGATCCCCTCGCAGAGTCCGGTCGAAGACGTTCTCGTCCGGAAGCCTGCGGGCGTTCCGCGCGCTGAGTATCTGTGTCTGTGCGGCCATGATGTCCGGTAAGACGCAATCCCCGCGCCAACCTTACGGTTCTCGGCCGCGCTGTCGCTACTCGCCGGGAGTCGACCCTCCGACTTCCTTGCCGATCGTGTACGCCTTCCCGACCAGTTCGCCGATCCCGTAGTACGTCCCGGGGTTCATGGCGAACAGGATCGGGCGGAGACGCTCGACGTCCACGTGTCCGTCTCCGGTGAGCATGGACTCGTCGATCTTCGCGTCGAGGACCTCGCCGATGAACTGCGTGTGGAGGCCGAGTTCGTGCACTTCGACGACTCTGCACTCGAGCACCAAGGGGAACTCGCCCACGTAGGGCGCGTCGACGAGGTCGCTTCGCACGGGCGTGAGACCGCTCTCCGCGAACTTGTCGTGGTCACGGCCCGACACGATGCCGAAGAAGTCGGCGGCCGCGGCGTCGCTCTCACCCGGGATGCTGATCGTGAACGCGCGGCGCGCCATGATGGCGCCGTGGGAAGCGGTCGCCGCCCGAAGCGACACTGATACGCACGGCGGCCGGGAGGACGCGACGCCGCCCCAGGCGGCGGTCATGGCGTTCGCGCGACCGTTCTCGTCATAGGTGCCGACCACGAGGACGGGGGTGGGGTAGAGGAGCGTCTTGGCTCCGAGCGACTTCTTCATGGGATCCCTTTCGCTGTGTGAAGTGGGAATCATAGCCCTTGCAAAGGCGCCGTCCTAAGGAGGGGTACCCTGTCAGGGAGGAAGCGGACGGGGGAGCCGGGATGACACGCATCGTCACCGACAGTTCGTGCGACCTGCCGAAGGGCCTGCTGGAACGATGGGGCGTAGCCGTCGTCCCTATGGCGGTGGAGATCGACGGCGTCGACTACCTCGAGGGCGTCGACATCACTCCCGCGGAGTTCCTCGCGAAGATGTCGCACAGCGCGCAGCTGCCCAAGACGTCACAGCCGTCACCTGCGGCGTTCGAGGAGACGTTCGAGGCTCTCGGGGCCGACGGTCCGATCCTGTGCCTCACCGTCTCGTCGAAGCTGAGCGGGACGTACCAGACGGCCGGCCTCGCCGCGGCCCTCTCGGGCGCGGACGTCACGGTCTTCGACACCCTCAGCGCGTCGATCGGTCACGGTCTTCAGGTGCTCACGGCCTGCGAGCTGGCTGCGGCGGGGCGCCCCGTGCCCGAGATCGTGGCCGAGCTCACCGCGTACCGGGACTCCCTGAACACGCTCGTGCTGCTCAACACGCTCGAGAACATCGTGAGGGGCGGTCGCCTGAGCCGTTTCCAGGGGAGCGTGTCCAAGGTGCTCGACATCCGCGTGCTGCTGCACAACGACGAGGGCGAGGTCGTGCTGCTGGAGAAGGTGCACGGTCGACGGAGACTGATGGAGCGTGCGATGGCGCGGATGCGCGACCTGCGCCCCGACCTGTCCGACCGCGAGGTCGGCATCACGCACTGCGGGAACCTCGAGGACGTGGAGGCCCTCAGGGCCTCCATCACCGAGTGCTGCCATCCGCGCGGTCTGGTCGTCAACGAGATGGGCGCTGCGATGGCGACGTACGCCGGCGAGGGCGGGATCATCGTCTCGTTCTGAGCGTGCTGTCGCGTAGGGATACGACGACATAGAGGGATGTGGCCATGGCCGGTCCGAGGGAGTCTGCCGCGCGGCACCCTGCACCGCATTGGGGCGTGTGGCTGTTCGGCTTGGCGATCCCGTTCGTGGTCTGGTCCATGCTGACCACGATGGCCGTGGCGGCCGGGATCGGCCCGCTCGCCGACTTCACTCCCGTCCTCGCCATCGCGCTGGCGTTGCTGACCCGGCGATGGAGCGGGGTGTCGATGCGCTGGTCCCTCGTGACCGCCGCACTGGCGGGATTCATGGTCGTCCAGTGGATCCCGTGGTACGCATGGATGCTCACTCAGCGCTGGCCCGGTAACGACACGCTCAGCCGGCTGACCTCGATCTACGCGCTGGAGCTCCTCATCCTGGTGATCCTGCTCATCGTGGCCTCGGTTCGGTCGATCCGGGGCATCCGGAAGGACCGGGCCACGGCTGCGGACCTGAGAGTGGTTGACGCTGCCAACATCGAATCGTAGGGTGTAGGGCAATAGCACAAACGATTCGAAGGAAGCGCGCCATGGATACCATCGACCGTGAGGTCCTCACCACGCTGATGGAGGAGGGCCGCATGTCCTGGGCTGACCTCGCGCAGCGCACCGGGCTGTCGGCTCCCGCCGTCGCCGAGCGCGTGCACCGGCTCGAGGAACGCGGTGTGATCACGGGATACGCGGCGCTCGTGAACGGCGCGACCGTGGGAGCGCATCTGACGGCGCTCGTCGCGGTGAGCCTGAGCGGTCCCGACGCGCGCGCCGAGTTCCTGCGGCTGGTGAACGACACCGTTGAAGTCCAGGAGTGCCATCACACCGCGGGTGAGGACGACTACGTCCTCAAGGTGCGCTGCGGAGGGACCGCCGAGCTGGAGCACCTCGTGAGCAACGTGCTCAAGGGAGTGCCCGGCGTGGCGCGCACGCGCACGACGGTCGTGCTGTCGACGGTGAAGGAGTCGGTCGTCGTCCGGCTTCCCGAGGCGCGGCCGTGACGCTCGCCTCCGCGTTCGCGCGGGCGCTCGGGATCGGACTGCTCGTCGCCGCGCCTGTAGGGGCGATGGCGCTGCGCTGCGTCGAGCGCACGCTGTCGCGCGGGCGGGCGAGCGGGTACGCGACGGGCGCCGGCATCGCGACCGCCGACGCGCTCTACGCGGCGATCGCCGCGTTCGGGCTGACCGCGCTCACCGGCGCGCTCACCGGAGCGCAGCCGTGGGTGCGGCTCGTCGGCGGCGCGTTCCTCGTGTACCTGGGCGTTCGAGCGATGCTGTCCCACCCGCGACCCTGCGTCGAGGACGACGGCGCGAAGCCGCTCCTGCGCGTCTACGGCTCGGCGCTCGGGCTCACGCTAGCCAACCCGCAGACGATCCTGGCCTTCGCAGGGATCTTCGCGGGGGCGGGGCTGGTCGTGTCGGGAGGCGGCTGGGCGGTGCCCGCAGTGACCGTTGCCGGCGTGTTCGGCGGCTCCCTCCTGTGGTGGCTGGTACTCGTCACCGCCGTGGGCGCGCTGCGCGAGCGGGTCGGGGAGCGCACGCTGCTGTGGGTCACGAGGGTGTCGGGCGCCGCGCTCGCGGTGTTCGGGGTGCTCGCGATGCGGGCGGGAGCCGGAGGGATCCGGTAGCGTCGGCACGAGGCGAGTGGCCTTCGCGCGGCGGGCGGCCCCTCGTTTGCTGATGACACGGCCCGGCTCGGTCGCCCGTTGGGCTGCACGCGAACGATCCGTACCTGAGACCGAGACTCGACCGCGGCGCGGCGGGTACCCGGGAAAGGGGACTCGATGAGACGCACGATGCTGGGAGGCAAGATCCACCGCGCCACGGTGACCGCAGCGGACCTGGACTACGAGGGCAGCGTCACCGTCGACCGGGACCTGCTCGACGCCGCGGGGATCCTCGAGGGCGAGGCCGTCGAGATCTGGGACGTCACCAACGCCGCGCGCCTGACCACCTACGCCCTGGCAGGGGAGCGCGGCTCCGGTGTGGTCTGCGTCAACGGAGCAGCAGCCCACCTCGTGCACGCCGGCGACCTCGTGATCATCGCCACCTTCGTCTCGCTCGACGACGCCGAGGCGCGGGTCTGGAAGCCGTGTGCCGTGTTCGTGGACGGCGCGAACCGCGTGGTCGAGCGAAGGGCCGAACGGCTGCCGGGTCCTACATCTTGAGGGCGCCTAGCGCCTGGTAGATGAGGAACGCCGGCCAGACGATCGCCTTCAGGACGCCCAGCACCCCGTCGCCGAAGCTCGCAGCGTGCTGGATGAAGTACACGGCCGCGCCGATCATTCCCAAGCCGTAGACCGCGCCGCCACCTGCCTGCGCACCTCTGTTCATGTTGTCGCTCACGGGAACCGCCTCGCTTCCTGAGTCTTCTCGTCCGTCCCAGATGAGATTCCCGATTCCTGCCACAGCGCATCGTCCCCGAGCGACGCAGGTTTCAGGCCGACCACGACATCGATCTCTCGCCGCCGGCAGGTCGCACACGGTCTCGCGGGCGATCGGGTCCGGTCCATGCCGGCCGATCGTGGCGAGTCGGCGACGAGGAAGGCGGATGGATCAGGACTTCGAGTGACTTCTTACATGGCAACCGCCATAGTGGCTCTGGGGAATCTTGGTTGTTATCCAGACCGTAGAAGCATTGTTCGACGTGACACTGGCATGGTCGGGGGACTCGATGGACGACGACTTCTGGAACCGAGATAGCAGCGCCGAGCCGCCGCCTGCCGAGCGCCCGGTTCCTCATCCCGAGCGTGACCTCACCAGGGACGAGATCGTAGTGTCTGAGGCGTACGGCGGCTGGATGGGCGAGCGCATGCGCGACGCTGGGTTCTTCCAGTACGTTGCGATCAAGCGCGCCGGTCTGGTGGGCAAGATCGTCGTTTGGGCGATTCTGGCCGGGGTCCTGTTCGCTCTTCTCTCGAGCGTTGCACCCAGGTAGGGCTGCACCGAGCACGTCGAACAAGCGCGTCAACCTCACGCGTCTTGGCAAGCGCACAATGCAGGGAAATGAGCGCGGAGGTTACGCGCCAGACGTTCGGTGCGACGCAGGAAGGGGGTGGTGTTGCGGTGTTCGTGATCATCGACGAGATGCATGATGCCTGGGGCTTTGGGGAGTTCGAGTCGTTTGCCGAGGCCATGGCTGAACTTGAACGCCTCGCGACCATTCCCTGGGACGAGCCTCCGAACCAGGCCCCCTGCGTGCAGTGGCGCGAGTGCGGGCCGACCTACGCGGTGGCTGAGTACGATGCTGCCGTGGGGAAGCACGCGGAGATTGTCTTCGTCCCATATCTGCGGATCACCAAGAACGGAGCTACCTGGCTCCACGAGCACGAGGCGCTCACCGAACAAGCGCGTCCAGCGGGTGGCGTAGGCTCTGAGCAACAAGGAAACGGCGCAGTCCACCGCTGACGCGCCCAACGTTCTGCAGGACGACCGGGGGCATCTTGAGTCTTATCCAGCGGGGTGGAGCGCGAGTCGGACGAGGATTCTGGTCCTCTCATGGCGCGACTTGGCCGTTCGCCACCTTCTGCGTCGGGTCTGATGCCATCACGGTGAGACTCAGCGGGACCGAGTACCGACTTCCGCACGCCCAAGTACGACGGGTCAGACTCCTCGGCCCAGCTTGGTCGCCTCCGGGTTTCCACGGAGTCGTGGTAGTGCACGATTCCTCGAAGGTCCCGCCCTATGTTCTCTTCTGGAGTTTCAACCGCAAGGCGCTGCTCCAGGCGCTTCACGATGAGGGATACTCGACTGCGGCTGGGTAGTAGCGTGCGATTCCGCCGTGCAGAACAAGCGCATCCTTAGTGTCACTCTGCGCTCGTGGGATTCCTGACCTTGAGTCAGGTAGCCTCGGTCCCGACGACGGAGTGACCCGAATCGCTTCTGTCACCCCTTGTGGGGTTGACCTTCCGCTGTTTCGTCCTCCGTCGCCGGGAACCGAGGGGTCGCCGACGTGACCTGATAGGAGCCTGGCCAATAGGCCCCCGCTAAGGCGTGTCCGCCAGCGGTCCCCACCATCGGGTAAGGCCGACGGAAGGGGCAGGCATGATCGTAATCGGGATCGATCCGCACATGAAGACCCACACCGCCGTGGCGCTCGACGCAGCCACGGGCCGCGCACTCGGCGAGCGGACGGTGACCTGCTCCGACGCCGGACACGACGAGTTGCTTGTGTGGGCACGCGCGCTTCCCGGCGACCACTACTTCGCCATCGAGGACTGCCGGCACGTCTCGGGGCGCCTCGAGCGGCACCTGATCCCGAGGGGCGAGCGAGTCGTGCGGGTGCCACCCAAGATGATGGCGGGAGCCAGGCACTCCGCGCGCTGCTACGGCAAGTCCGACCCGATCGACGCCGAGTGCGTGGCCAGAGCAGCCCTGCGGGAGCCGAGCCTTCCCGAGGCGTCACTGACCGGCCCAGAACACGACGTCCGGCTGCTTGTCGACCACCGCGACACCCTGGTCGACGAGCGCAAACGCATCCAGAAGAGGCTGCGCTGGAACTGTCACGACCTCGAGATCGGGCTCATACTGCCGCCCCGGGTGCTCGACCGCTACGTGTGGCTCGATCGCCTCCAAGACGTCTTGGTGGCCCTTCCCGAGAGCGTCCGCCGCCGCATCGCGCTCGACCAGCTGATGCGGTGCCGCGAGCTGACGAAAGAGATCCGCTCACTCGAGCGCGAGATCGCCATCCGGATGCAGGAGCTCGCTCCGGCGCTGCTTGAGATCCCGGGATGCTCGGCGCTGTGCGCCGCGCAGCTCGTGGGACAGACCGCGGGTGCCTCGCGTTTCAGTGGCGAGGCGGCGTTCGCGATGCACGTCGGGGTGGCGCCACTGCCGGCCTCGTCAGGGCAAAGCAACCGTCACCGCCTCAACAGATGCGGCAACCGAAGCCTGAACTCCACCATCCACATGATCGCCGTCACCCAGGCGCGGATGCACCCGCCGGCGATCACCTACATGCAGCGCAAGCAGGCGGCAGGCATGAGCTACCGCGAGGCGCTGCGGTGTCTGAAGCGGCAGCTGGCCAGGGTCGTGTTCAAGACGATGCTTCGGGCTGAGCGATCGGCCGCATCGGGGCGCGTCGTCACGGGTCGCTTCCGGGCGGCGGAGGTCGCCGTCGCCGTGTAGGATTGACATAGGAGCAACA
>JANYKZ010000064.1 GCA_025361505.1 Coriobacteriia bacterium | reverse complement strand
CACCGAACCCGAAGACACAGGGTTCGGTGACGCCCTCCGAACCGGACTCCGGTATCGTCCCACCGCTGCTACCGAAGGGCGCGCTCGATGGAGCCGGCCTTGCCCTCGATGAGGACACGGACTTCTGCCGGACCGCAGTCCTGGTCCGCGACGATCGCCACTTGCTTGCGCGTCTCAGCCCGCAGCGCCGCGAGGATGTTGCGCCCCGGCTGGTTCACGATCGCGTAGGTCTCCGGGGCGAGCCCGAACAGGTAGGCGGCGGACCGCCCCGCGAGAAGCACCTCGCGCATGCGGCGTTCCACCATGATCCTTCGCGTGGACTCCGAGAGCACCCTCCCCTGTCCCTTGCACACGGGACACGGCTCGGTGAGCACCTCGTAGAGGCCGTCGGTGACGTTCTTCCGCGTCATCTCCACGAGACCCAGACGCGAGATCTCGCTCGCCCGGGTCTTCGTACGGTCCCGGTCGAGCGCCTGATTGAGGCGGTGCTCGACTTGGACCCGATGAGCGGGGTCCTCCATGTCGATGAAGTCGATCACGATGATGCCGCCGATGTCACGCAGGCGGAGCTGCCGCACGACCTCCTCGGCCGCTTCCAGGTTGGTCCGCAGGATCGTCGCCTCCAGGCTCGTGCGCCCCGTGAAGCTGCCGGTGTTGACGTCGACGGCGGTCAACGCCTCCGTCTGGTCGATGCCGATGTAGCCTCCCGATGGCAGCCGCACCGTCCGCTCGAGCACGGTGGCGATCTCGGCATCGGCACCGAAGTGCTCGAACAGCGAGGGATGCTCCTTGTACAGGGTCACGCGCCGCACGAGGTGCGGCGACGTCTTCTTCAGGAAGGCGACGACCTTGTCGAACGTCGGGCGATCGTCGATCAGCAAGCGCCTGAAGTCGTCGCCGAACACGTCGCGCACGAACCGGAGCGCAAGGTCCATCTCGGTGTAGATGACCTCGGGGGCGAGCGCCTCGGAGGCCTGGTGGGTCACGCGCTTCCACAGGCGCTGCAGGAAATCGAGATCGGCGAGAAGGTCCTTGTCGCTGGCCCCCGCGGCTGCGGTCCTCACGATCATGCCGACGCCCGGCGGCGCCGCCGCCGTGACGATCCCGTGAAGGCGCTCGCGCTCCACCTCGGGCAGCTTGCGGGAGATCCCGATGAAGTCCGAGAAGGGCATCAGCACCAGGAACCGGCCGGGCAACGTGACCTCGGTCGTCACACGCGCGCCCTTCGTGCCCATCGGGTCCTTCAGCACCTGCACCATGATCTGCTGGCCGGGCTTGAGCAGTTGCGATATCTCGCGCCGCGGCACGTCCGTCACGCCGTCGGTGGAGACCACCTCGTCGACGTAGAGGAAGGCGTTCTTCTCCAGGCCCACGTCGACGAAGGCCGCCTGCATGCCCGGCAGCACGTCGCGGACGCTCGCCAGATAGACGTTGCCGACGACCGAGCGCTTGGCCCGCTCGAGATAGAACTCCACCAACCTGCCGTCCTCGAGCACGCCGACACGCGTTTCGGACGTATCGTGGGATATGAGCATATCCCGTGCGATCTCTGCCACTGCCGCTCCTCGTCGAGGCGGTCGCGCCGGCCTTTCGGGCCCTAGGCGCGCGCCTCTTCCGGGCGGAGTCCCGTGCGTGTGACCGACATCGGCTGCTCGCTCATGTCGGCCCGTAGAAGCGCCTCGCGGACAAGGGCATCCGGCCTCAGCGAGCCCTGCGCTCCCATGCGCACGGTCAAACTGACCACGCTGCGGCCGTCCTCCTCGCGCACCCGCGCCCCTTCAGGGAGGCAGACCGCGAGGTCGTAAACCTTTCGTGCGCCCTTGTGCTCGATCTCGAGGGCTCCCGACGAAACCACGTCGCCGAGCGCCTCCGCCAACCTTCCCGGACCCCTGTCCGGGTGACCGATGACCACCTCGTAGTCCGCAAGCGTCATCGCCGCGGCCACTGAGGCTTCACGCTCTCCCACGTAGTGCGCACGCACCGGTGTGAGCCCTGCCGGAGTCGTCGCGCGCAGGATATCCAGGACCTCGTCCGGCGCCACGAACCTCTTCAACCAGACGTCGTAGACCTCGGCCGTCCCCGCCGTTCCCACCGGGAGCGCGGGGCCGAACGCGAGCTTCATCCGCTTGTTGAATCCCTGCGTGACAGCATACTCCAGACCCGCTCTGCGGATGGTGCGCTCACAGGCCCGCGCCACCTCGAGGTGGCTCAGGAACCGGAGCCGCCCCGTCTTGCCATAGGTCACCCGCAGGCGGAACGCCGTGTCAGCCACGGGACTCACCCGCCAGCACGACGTCGACTCCGAGAGACGGACACACGCCGCACGCCGTGCAGTCCCCGAAGGAGCAGTCGGGGGTGACGACGCCCTTCAGCGCACGCGAACGCTCGACGGCCAGGTAGGCCTTCGATACGCCCGAGGAGATGTGGTCCCAAGGCAGCGGAGCGTCGACGGCCCGGGCAGCACTCGCGAGCCCGACCGGATCGATCCCTTCGGCCTCGAACGCTCCGGTCCAGCGCGACAGTGCGAACACCTCGGTCCACGCGTCGAACCCGCCGCCGGCCCGCCAGACGCGCTCGATGACGCGCGACAGGCCACGGCCCCCGCGCGCGAGTGTCCCTTCCAGGAACGATATCTCGGAGTCGTGCCAGTGGAGGTCGACCCCCTTTCGCGGCATCGTCTCCCGCAGGAGGCGCTGACGGTCCTGCACCTCCGCCAGGGTGAGCTGGCCCTCCCACTGGAACGGCGTGTGCGCCTTGGGTACGAACGTGGAGACCGATACCGCGATGCGGATGCCTCCACGTTCGGCAGGTGGCGTGACCTCGCGGGCGATCGCCAGGACGCGCGAGACGAGTTCCCCGATGCCGCGGACGTCATCGTCGGTCTCCGTCGGCAACCCGATCATGAAGTAGAGCTTGAGGCGCCTCCAGCCCTCCCCGAACGCCACGCGCACGGTGCCGAGCAGGTTCTCCTCGGTGATGTTCTTGTTGATGACGTCGCGCAGGCGCTGCGTGCCGGCCTCCGGGGCGAACGTCAGGCCTCCCCTGCTGCCCTCGCTGACCAGCCGCGCCATATCCACGCCGAACGAGTCGAGACGCAGGCTGGGAAGGCTCACGGTGACGGCGCGACCTCGCAGCGCCGCGGACAGTCGGCGCAGGACGTCGGAGATCTCGCTGTGATCGGTCGTCGAGAGCGAAGTGAGCGACAGCTCCTCCTGGCCCGTGCAGCGAAGCTGCTCCAGCGCGTCGCGCACGATGTCGTCGGAGGTCCGCTCGCGCACCGGACGGTAGATCATCCCGGCCTGGCAGAAGCGACACCCGCGTGTGCAACCGCGGAGGACCTCCACGTTCGCGCGATCGTGGATGACGTCCATGAACGGGACCACGGGGCAGACAGGCGCGCGATGGGATCCGAGGTCGGCCACCACGCGCTTGACCACCTCAGCAGGAGCGCCCGACCCCTCACGCGGCCGGGCCGCGACCGTGCCGTCCGCGGGCTCGTACAGCGCGGGGACGTACACCCCGGGCACCGCGGCCAGCGACGTCAGAACCGCGGCGCGATCGAGTCCCGCCGCCTTGGCCGCCCGGTGGGCCTCGACGATCTCGACGATGGCGTCCTCACCCTCACCGACCAGGATGGCGTCGAAGAAGTCGGCCACCGGCTCGGGGTTGAACGCGCACGGGCCCCCTCCGATGACGATGGGGTCACCCTCGGCGCGGTCTTCCGCGCGAACCGCGATGCCTGCGAGATCCAGAGCCTCGCAGATGTTCGTGCAGGTGAGCTCGTACGGCATGGTGATGCCGAACAGGTCGCACGAGCTGACGGCCGTCACGCTCTCCAGCGTGAACAGCGGCACGCCGGCCGCGCGCATGGCGTCGCCCATGTCCTTCCACGGCACGTAGGCCCGCTCCGCCGCCACGCCCTCGAGCCCGTTGAGCCGGTCGTAGAGGATGGCGATGGCCTGGTTGGCCATGCCGAGCTCATACGTGTCCGGGTACAGCAACGCGACCCGGTAGGCAGCATCCGTGCGATGCACCGCGCCGAACTCCGAGTCGATGTAGCGCGCGGGGCGTTCCACGGCGGCGAGGAGTGGCTCGACCCGCGCCCACAGATCGCTCACAGGCGGTCTCCGGGCGACGCGTCGCCGGCCGAACGCAGGGGTCGCAGGGTCGGATACGGGACGGGAACGTCGAGCAGTGTCGGTTGGACGGGCTCGGGATCGAATGGGGCCGGCTCCGTAGCCGCCTGCGATTCGAATTGGGTCCAGGCGACGATCGAGGCCGCCACCTCGTGTTCCGCGTGCAGGACCTTCTCGCCGGCGCCCTTCACGCGGAGCCCGGCGAGCGTGACCGCCTCGCTCGCGCGATAGCTCAGTGCGCGAACGACGCCGGTGAGATCGGTGCCCTGCTCGAAGTAGGTGATCGCGGCCATGCCCATCGCCATGGTACCGCTGTAGGCGATACCGCCCTTGATCGCCCAGCCCACGCCCGGGACCAGCCCGACGACCTCGCGGGCAAAGGTGCGGAACAGGAACCCTCCCGCGACGACGGCCCCCAGTTCCTTGACCCGCTCCGTGTCGAGCGACTGGCCGTACGCAGCCGCGATCTTCAGGAGCATCTTGCCCTGGTTGAGGGTCATCAGCGGCATGTCGGCGCCCGGTATGAACACGACGACGCCGATGGCCGCGTTCTGCCACGCCGTCGCCTTGACGATCTCCTTGGCGACGGCGCGACGGACGAACTCGAAGTTATGGCCCAGCGCGGTGCGCAGGCCCTCAAGGCGCGTCATCGCCCAGTCCGCGAGCGGGCCCCTGATCACGTCGGACGCGTCGAGTCCGACGATCACGTCGTTCTCCGGATGAACGAGCAGACGAGACAGCGCGACCTTGTCCGGGCGCAGGGCCACGACCGCGGTCGGTATGGCGCGCTCGCGCAGGTCGCGCAAGGTCGCGCCCACGTGGGCGCCGCTGCCAACGAGGACGATGCAGGCATCCGCCCGGGAATCGACGCGCAGCGTGCCGCCCTGTTCGATCACCGTCACGTCGACGATGCCGCTCGCGGTCTTCGGATGCAGTTCGAGCCGAGCGGCCTCAACGAGCGCGTCAGGGGCGTCGATCTCGACGAGCACTGCGATGCGCACCGGGCGCTCGCGGTCCGCCTTCAGGCGCTTGCTCGTGTCGTACAGCGCACGGACATCGACCGGCAGTCTGACGGCCATTCGGCAACTCCCTTCCTACCTTGCGACTCACGGATCAGGTCGTCGTGGTGCCGTATCGCCTTGACCAGATCGACAACAGCATACCGACGCCCGCCAGGTTGGTGACCATGAAGGAGGACCCGTAGCTCATGAAGGGCAATGGGATCCCGGTGATCGGCATCATGCCTATGGTCATACCCATGTTCTCGAGTATCTGGAATCCCCACATGCTGATGAGCCCCGCTGCAACGAGCGCCCCGAAGAGGTCGCGGCTGGACGCCGAGACGGAGAGGGCCGAGGACATCAGCGCCAGGTACAGCGCGAGCAGCATCAGCGCCCCCGCGAAGCCCAGCTGCTCGCCGATCACCGAGAAGATGAAGTCGGTGTGCCGCTCGGGGATGAAGTTGAGGCGGCTCTGGGTGCCCATGCCGAGTCCCGCGCCGGTGAGACCGCCCGACCCGATGGCGATCTTCGACTGCTGCAGGTTGTAGCCCGCGCCCTTTGGGTCGCGCGTCGGATCGACGAAGACCAGGAGCCGGTCGACCTGGTACGCCTTGATCAGGACCCCGTCGGGCTTGTGCAACGCGGAGACGAGCACGGAGTTGAGCCCGAACACGGCGACGACCAGCAGGATCCCCGACACCGCGAAGATCGCGAACCAGCGCGCCTTCATGCCGCCGACCAGCAGCATGCCGGACGCGATCGCCACGAACACCATTCCCGTGCCGAGGTCGGGCTGCAGCAGGATCAGCACGAGCGGCACCGCCGCGAACGCGATCACCTTCAGGATGTCCGGCGTCTTCTCCAGCCGGCCGCCGTACTCCGCGATGATCGCAGCCATGACGACGATGAACAGCAACTTCGCCGGCTCGGACGGCTGGAAGAGACGGATGCTTCCGATCTGGAGCCACGATGTCGCCCCGGAGACCGACGCCCCCAGACCGGGGATGCGCGGCGAGAGGATCAGAAGGGAGAGCGCGACCATGAGCGGGCCGGTCCACGCCTTGAGGACCTGGTAGTCGAGGACCCACATGATCGCGAGCGCGATCATGCCGATCCCGACGCCGAGGAACTGGCGCTGCACGAGACCGGCATGTCCGGCCATCGTCATCGTCGCCGCCCAGACCATCACGGCGCCGAACGCGACGAGCGCGATCGTCGAAAGGACAACTCCGAGGTGGACCCGGTCGCGCAGTATTCGTGAGATCGGAGCGCGCATCGTCACCTCGACACGTCGGTGGTATGGATCCTCTTGAACTTCTTGCCGAAGAG
Source organism: Coriobacteriia bacterium (assembly GCA_025361505.1). Classification (GTDB taxonomy): domain Bacteria; phylum Actinomycetota; class Coriobacteriia; order Anaerosomatales; family PALSA-660; genus PALSA-660. The sequence goes on along the minus strand of JANYKZ010000064.1, from coordinate 9,958 downwards.
CTTGGCCAGGATCTGGCGCGCCGCGGGAGCGGCGACCGAGCCACCGTGCCCGCCCTGCTCGATGATCACGACGATCGCGTATTTCGGAGAGGACGCGGGAGCGTAGCACGCGAACACGGCGTAGTCATCCTTGCCCGCTACCTGGGCCGTGCCGGTCTTGCCCGCCACCGGGATCGGGAAGCCGGCGAAGGAACCCTTGCCCGTGCCGACGGTGGTCACCCCGAGGAGCGCCGTGCGAAGAGTGGCCACGGTCGAAGCGCTCAGATGCGCGTTCGACACGACCGACGTGCTGGTGACGACCGACGCCGTTCCGTCCGGGCCGAGGACGGCGTCCAAGACGTGCGGCCGCACGACCACTCCGCCGTTGGCCAGCGCCGCGTAGGCGCTCGCGAGCTGGAGGGGCGTCACGAGCAGGTCGCCCTGGCCGATCGACATGTTGACGGTGTCACCCGGCAGCCACTGCTGGTACTCGGGGTAGTTCTGGTTGTAGGCCTTCTTCCAGGCGGCGTCGGGGACACGGCCGGGGACCTCTCCGGCCAGGTCGATCCCCAGCACGGAGCCGAGTCCCATCGTGCGTGCGAACGCCTGGAGCTTCTCTCCCGGCGACTCGTAGAAGCGCTTGCCGACGTTGTAGAAGTAGCCGTCGCACGACTGCTCGATGGCGCCGATGAGGCTGAGATTGCCGTGGCCGGAGTGCAGCCAGCACCACTTGCCCCACTGTTTGCCCAGACCCGTCCAGTAGCCCGGGCAGTTGAAGATCGTGCCCGGGGTGAGCAGGCCCGTCTCGAGCCCGGCCGCGGCGACGATCCCCTTGAACGTCGAGGCCGGAGGATAGGCCGCTTGGATGGCGCGATTGTTCAGCGGGTACTCGGAGGACTTGGCGTTCAGCGCGTCCCATTCGGCCTGGGTTATGCCACCGAGGAAGAGCGAAGGGTCGTAGGTGGGCACGCTCGCCATGGCGACCACGGCGCCGGTCTTCACGTCGAGTACGACGGCCGCGCCGCCCTTGGCCTTCGTGAAGCCCTGGCGGTGCGCCTCGGCCACGGCGTCGGCCAAGGCCTGCTCAGTCACGGCCTGGACGTCCTTGTCGATGGTCAGCCTGATGTCCTGACCTGCCCTCGGTGCGCCTTCCGCCAGGACACTTCGAACGTGACCCATGTTGTCCACCTCGAATCGGCGGAAGCCCTTCTCGCCCTGCAGCACGTTGTCGTAGGACGCCTCGACACCGGACTTGCCGACGATGTCGCCCACCTTGGCGCCGAGGGGCGCGGCGGAAGCCAGCTGACTCTCGGAGATCTCGCCCGTGTAGCCGAGCACGTGGGCGGCGAGGCTGCCGCCGGGATACACGCGGACGGCGGACTCCTCCACCGTGACTCCCGGGAAGTCGGCGGAGTGCTCGGAGAGATAGGCCGCCGTCTGCATCGGCACGTCGACCTTGAGCACGCGGGGCGCAAGCCGCTCCGCCTTGTAGGATGCGAGTCGCGCCAGGATCTCCGTCACCGGCACGGAGATGACGGACGACAGGTGCGCGACCATCGTCGTGTCCTGCGAGATGGTCGCGGGGGCCGTGACCGCCATCACGGCGCGGTTCGTCACCAGCGGGCGCCCCTTCACGTCGAGGATCCTGCCCCGCGCGGCGGGCAACGATACCTCGCGGGTGCTGTTGCCTTGGGCGGCCGCGGCGAAGACGCTGCCCGACAGCACCTGCATCTGCCACAGCCGCGCGGTGAGCGAACCCAGCGCGACGAGGACGACGACGCCGAGTACGGCGAAGCGTCCTTTGAGGAGTTGGCGGAAGGTGGTCATGTTCGTCCTTTGCTGACGCCTCGCACCTGCATCACGTGCAGGGACGACGCGCACACGGGTCTCACGCGAGGCGGCGGAAGGACCTCATCTGACGGTCAGGACGCAAGAGGCGCGCCAACCAGGGGTATGCGAGGACCGCGAGCACCGTGTGGTAGAGCGCGGAGGGGATCATCACTGTGAAGATGTCGCGCCAGAATGTCGCGCTGAGCCCGAGTACGACCAGCACGATGCCATAGGCGAGTTCCGCGGCCAGGCTCGCGACGGCCACCACGGTCACCGGAAGCAGCCAGCCTTCTGCGAACATGTTGGCCGACAGCATCCCCGCGGCGTAGCCGACCAGCGTGAAGACGAGAGCGTAGGGACCGACGACGGTCGTACCGATCAAGTCGAACAGCAGCCCGCCCATGAAGCCGGAGACAGCTCCGGCGACCGGCCCCTCGGCGAGCGCCAGGGTCACGACCACCAGGAAGATCAGGTTCGGCACGACGCCGAATACGGCGAGGTTCGGAGCGAGCGACACCTGCAACACGGCGGCGATCAGAAGCGCTATGGCGGCGGGAACGGCCTTGCTCATTCTCCGCCTCCCGGCTGCGCGGTCGCCGTTCCGGCCCCGATGACCACGAGGACCTCTTCGATGTGGTCGATATCGACCCTCGAAGACACCGTGATGGTCGGGAACAGGTCCGTCTGCTGCGACGACACGTCGGTGACCTCACCGACGACGATGTCCTTCGGGTAGATCCCGCCGAGCCCGGAGGTGAGCAGGACGTCACCGCGGACCGGCGCCGCGGTCTTGTCGACGAAGTCGAGCTGCAGGGGCCCCTGGATCGTGCCGTGGAGGATCCCCGCGGCACGGGTGCGCTGCACGAGCACGGACACGCCGCTGTCCGGGTCGGTTATCAGGCGGACGCGCGCGTTCCACGGCGTGACCTCGATGACCTGGCCGACGAGGCCGCCCGCCGCGATCACCGGGTCGCCGTTCTTGACCCCACTGCTGCTGCCTCGGTCGATGAGGATCGAGCGCGCGCGCGAGTCCGTCGGACGACCGATCACCCGGCCGCCGATGGTCTGGAGGTCCTGGGTCTTCGCGAAGTCGACAAGGGCCTGGATGCGGGCGTTCTCCAGCTTGGCTTCCTGCAGAGCCGCCAACTGCTGCTTGAGCGCCAGGTTCTGCGCCTTGAGCGCGTCGTAGTCGCTGCGGCTCGTACCCAGCCCGCTCATCCAGACGCCGGCGGCACGCATCGGAGCGGTGACGAAGTTGCCCACGACCGCGAACGGCTGGCTGGCGGCGACGATCGCCACGCGCATGCCGTGCAAGGGCCCACTGTCGCCTTCGCGGTACCACAGCGTGGTGACGATGAGCGCGGCCACGACGAGGCCCACGAGCAGGAATGGCCTGCCCGCGCCGCGGCGGGTGTCGATCTCAAGACGTTTCACTGAGGCGGCTTCTTCTGTCTCCCGCACCGGTCATGCGCACCTAGTGCGAGACGGTGAGGACCTTCTTCAGAACGTCGATCTCCTCGAGCGCCATTGCGGAGCCGAGGACGACGTTGATGAGTGCGTTCTCTGAAACATGGACCGGGATGCCGGTCTCGGACTTGATGCGCTCGTCGAGACCCTTGAGCAGGGCCCCGCCGCCGGTGAGGACGATCCCGAACTCCATCACGTCTCCGGACAGCTCGGGCGGCGTCTCCTCCAGCGTGGCCTTGACCGCCTGGACGATCGCCCTGGTGGGCTCCTCGACGGCAGTGCGGACCTCTTCGCTCGAGATGGTGAGGGTGCGAGGCAATCCGGTCTGCAGGTCGCGGCCGCGGATCTCGACGTCGAGCTCCTCGGTCAGGGGGAACGCGCTACCGATCTCGAACTTCATCTCCTCGGCGGTTCGCTCGCCGATGAGCACGTTGTACTCGCGCTTGACGTGGGCCACGATCGCCTCGTCGAACTCGTCGCCACCGATGCGGATCGACTGGGCGACGACGATGCCGCCGAGCGAGATGACGGCCACTTCGGTCGTACCACCGCCGATGTCGACGACCATGTTGCCGGTCGGCTCCTGGATCGGCAGGCCCGCGCCGATCGCCGCGGCCATCGGCTCCTCGATCAGGAACGCCTGACGCGCTCCGGCCTGCATGGGGGCCTCGAACACCGCGCGCTTCTCCACCTCGGTGACGCCCGAGGGCACGCACACGACGACCCGAGGCTTCGGCTGCCACGGGAAGCGCTTCACGCGGGTCTTGTTGATGAAGTAGCGCAGCATCGCCTCGGTGACCTCGAAGTCGGCGATGACGCCGTCCTTGAGCGGCCGGATCGCAACGATCGACCCCGGGGTGCGGCCGAGCATGCGCTTGGCCTCGATCCCGACGGCGAGCACTCGCTTGGTGTCCTTCTCGACGGCGACGACCGAGGGCTCGATGAGCACGATGCCGCGTCCGCGTACGGAGACGAGCGTGTTGGCGGTTCCCAGGTCGACGGCCATGTCGGAACCCCAGGAGTTGAAGAACATGTCGATCAGCGACACGGTGAGTCCTCTCGCGGGCACGGCACCCGGTATCAGCAGAAGGCGGCACCCGGTCCGACGGGCGCGCGGATGCGCACGCACAGCGCGCGCGAACCCTGAAGGAGTCTAGCATAGCGAAGGGGAACTCCCTGTTCACAGGCGTGCCGTTGCCATGGAGTTGCTATGTGCATACGGAGAGGCCCGGTACGGCGCCGGAGAGGCACGGCGCCCCGTCAGAGCACCCCCATTTCGCGCAGGGACACGTGCGCGCCGCCGTCGCCGATGACCACGTGGTCGAGCAACTCGATCCCGAGGACCTCCCCGGCCTTGGCCAGCCGACGGGTGAGCTGGAGGTCAGCACCGGACGGCGTGGGGTCGCCACTGGGATGGTTGTGCACCACGACGACCGACGCGGCCGACACACGGACCGCCTCCTTGAACAGCTCGCGCGGGTGGACGATCGACGCGTTCAAGGAGCCGACGGAGACCTCGACCATCCGCAGCAACCGGTTCTTCGTCGAGAGCACGAGTGCCCAGAAGTGCTCGCGGTCGAGACCTCGCAGCTGCGTCCCGCACAGCCGCACGACGTCCTCGGGGGTGCTGACGACCGGACGCTCGGGCGCCGCCCACGCCGACGCGCGCCGGGCGAGCTCCAGGCACGCCAAGAGGCGCGCAGCTCCCGCGGGACCCACGCCGTTGACTCGTACGAGGTCCTCGGCGCCCATCCGCCACAACGCGTCGGGGAGAGCCTCCGCCTCGAGCACGGCCCGGCCGACGTCCGGGTCCCTGCTCGATACGAGCAGGGCGACGAGGTCCGCGTCACTCACGGTCTCGACGCGGCCCGACAGGACCGCAGAACGACACGAGCCGGTGGTGCTGCGCATGCGAGGTGCCACGGCTCCCCCTCCGGGATCGGACTTCGACGAGACGGTTCAGGGGGCCGATCGATGGAGGGAGCGGACGCTGTGTCGGACGGGTCGCGCGCTAGCCCGGCCGGCCGGCGCGCAGGACGGCAGCGACCGCCTCCGCGGTGTCCCCGCCACCGGTCACGCATACAGACGCAGGGAGCTGCCCGCTCGCGATCCGGGAAGCGGCGTCGAAGCAGGAGTCGTTGCCGCAAGCGCCGCAGTTGCCACCGGGAAGGACGTCCAGCACCGCCGACGCGAACTCGTCCGCGAGCCGCGGACCCCGAGGACGCCGCATCACCAGAAGCGTGCCTGCGGCGGCCACCAGAAGGACCGCGACGAACACCACCCCACCGTTCACGCCGTCCTCCTCTCCTGGCTCACGGGGACCTTGGGCACCCGTGCATTCTAGCGCGCACGATTCCCGCCCACGCAGCCCGATAGTGGCACCACGTGCTTACCGGTGCCTTCACGCCCCCTTTCCGGGAGCCGCGCAACACGAAGGGAGCGCCCCGGATACGCGGACGCTCCCTTCGACACACCGGCGACCGGCGTCTAGTGGACGGCGCAGCTCAGACACGGGTCGTACGAGCGCACGAGCTCCTCGATGAGCAACGCGAACTCCCCGGCGGGGCGGTCGGCGACCGTCGGCGCGAACGCGCGCATGTCAGCCTCGATGTTGGCGAGGTTCTGCGCGGTCGGCGTGATGACGTCGCCGTGGGTGATCAGGCCGTCGTCGTCGACGCCGTACGAGTGGTACAGCGTGCCACGCGGCGCCTCCGTGGCCGACCCGCCCTCGCCTGCGCGTATGCGGAACGCCTCGGGCGCCGACGATCCGCCCATCTCGACCAGACGTTCGATGTAACCGGCACAGCGCGCGGACGCGTCGGCCAGCTCGACCGCCTGCAGCACGTTCATGTGGAAGGGGTTGCGCGTCGGCAGCGTCAGGCCCGACTTCGCGAGCGCGGCACGCCCGGCCTCGTTGAGCTTCCCTCCGTTGACGTTGGCGCGCGCCACGGAGCCGACGAGGAAGGGCCGCCCGCCGACCGTTGAGTGCTTCGCATTGCTGTGTCCAACGACCGTTTCGCCGATGAACTCGCGGTACTCAGCACAGGGCCTGCGCCAACCGGCGTCGAGCGCAGCGGTGTCGCCGTCATAGATCGCGTAGTCGTCGTCGCTCGTGAGTGCCAGCATCTCGCCCGCCGTCTCGAACTCGGGCACCCGGAAGGACGCGAACATCTCCACGGTCGCGAGCGCGTCTCCGGCCACGCCGAGCAGCAGGTCCCGGAACGCGCCGAGCGCGTCGGTGTCCGGCTCCGACGTGAAGCCGCCGACGACCGCGGTCACGGGATGGACGGGGCGCCCCCCGACGAGACTCGTCAGGTCGTTCCCCAGCTTCTTCAGACGCAGCGCGCGCTGAACGATCTCGGGGTGCGACTCCGCGAGCGGGAACACGTTGGGGAGCCCGACGTAGTCCGGCGCCGCCAGGATATAGAGGTGTGTCGCGTGATTCTGGAGGTACGAGCCGTACACCAGGAGCTTGCGCAGGAGCTTGGTGCGCTCGGACACCTCGACGCCGAGCGCGGCCTCGAGGGCCTTGATCGAGGTGACCACGTGGTTCGGGGAGCAGATCCCGCAGATGCGCGACGTGATCAAGGGCGCGTCGTCGAACCGGCGGCCGACGACCATCGACTCGAAGAACCGCGCGGGCTCGACGATGTCCATCCGGACCTCGCGTACGACGCCGTCCGTGACGTCCACCGTGATGTTGCCGTGCCCCTCGATGCGGGCGACATGCTCGATCGTGAGCTTGGCCATCAGGCGTGCACCTCCGTGAGGGCGTTGTAGATGCGCAATGCGTCGTCCATCGCGGCGGCCGGGACGCCGGCTCGCACCGCGATCTCGCGCGCCGAGGCCAGGTTGGCGTCGGGCGCGATGCCGCGGCAACCGGTGCACGCGCGCCCCAGCGAGGTGCAGCGTGCTCCACATCCGGCGCGGGTCACCAGACCGAGACACAGCCGGCCCTCGTCGAAGAAGCAGACCGTCTCGTTCGTCTTGCAGGAGGCGCACATCGTCATGTCCGGGACCCGGTCCGACAGCCCGAGCAGCACCCGCGACAGGACACGCAGGAACTCACCGGTGTCGATGGGGCAGCCGGGGACGTGGTAGTCGACCTTGATGAACGCGTCGAGCGGGAGGGGCGCGCGACGGCCCGTCGCCACGGCGGGACCCGGACCGTAGACCGCCCCGTAGCGGCCCTCGAGATCCTCGCGACCGACGATGCCCGGGATGCCGCCGGTGTTGGCGCACGCGCCGATCGCGATGACGACCGCGGCAGTCTCGCGCACCCGGCCGAGCAGCTCGACGTGCTCAGTCGTGGTGACGGCTCCCTCGACGATCGCGACGTCGTAATCGGGCGGCATGTGACCGCTGGTGGCGAGCTGCCAGTACGAGAGCTCTACGAGCCCGAGGACGTCGAGCAGCTCCGCAGTCATGTTGGTGAGCTGGACCTGGCACCCGAAATCGGAGGCCAGAGACAGCACGACGAGTCGCGGCGCCATCGTCAGATCGCCTCCTGCAGGTTCATGGCTTCCCAGTAGTTGAAGACGGGACCGTCGATGCACGCGTACTGGTGGCCGACGCCGCAGTGCCCGCACTTTCCGATGCCGCACTTCATGCGGCGCTCGAACGAGACGTAGATCCGGTCCGCGTCCATCGCCTTCTTGCGCATCTCGGCGATGACGTACTTGTACATGACCGGCGGACCGCAGATCGCTCCGTACGTGCTCGCCGGGTCGACGTCGACCTTGTCGAACAGCTTCGTGACCAGACCGGTCTCGCCCGTCCACGTCTCGTCGGGCTGGTCGACCGTCAGGATCAGGTCGAAGTCCTCGCGGTGCTGCCACATGTCGAACTGGCGGCGGAACAGCACCTCCGAGGGCGTGCGCGAGCCGTACAGGATGGTCACCTTGCCGAACTCGTGCCGGTCGTCGTGGATGTGGTTGATCAACGACTTCAGCGGCGCGATCCCCAGGCCGCCGGCGACCAGCAGGATGTCGTGGCCCTTCATGTCGGCGAAGGGGAACCCGCGGCCGAAGGGTCCGCGGAGGCCGACGATGTCGCCGCAGCGCTTCTTGTGCATCGCACCGGTCACGTCGCCCGAGTCGCGGATGCACAGCTCGATGAAGCCCTGCTTGCTCGGAGCCGACGAGATCGAGATCGGCGCCTCGCCGACGCCGAAGATGGAGAGTTCCACGAACTGCCCGGACTCAAAGTCGAAGGCCTCGCGCGCAGCGTCGTCGATCAGACGCAGTTCGAACAGCTTCTCCTGAGGCGTCAGATCGATGATGGAGGTGATGCGCGCCGGGGAGGGTCGGTAGGGATTCGCTGCGACCGGCGCGGCGTAGGTCGGGACCGTCATCTAGTCCACCACCCCGGTCTGCAGCGCGCGGACGACGCGCGGCGGGTTGATCTCGGCTTTGCAGGCCCGGGTGCAGCGGCCGCATCCCACGCACAGGACACGCTCGAACTTGGACAGATAGCCCCACTGCTTGTGGTAGTAGCGGTACTTGACCCGCGCGGCACGAGTGTCGCGGAAGTTCTGCCCGTGGGCGACCGCCGCGAACTGCTTGAACTGACACGAGTCCCACGTCCGGACGCGGGTCCCTCCCAGCTGGTCCGCGTCGAGCTCGTCGTGGACATCGAAGCAGTAGCAGGTAGGGCATACCATCGAGCAGGCGCCGCAACCGAGGCACTTCTCGCCCAACTTGTCCCAGATCTCGGAGTCGAACTTCGCGTCGAGCAACACTGGGAGCTGCGACGTGTCCACGCCGTTCGTGAATGCGGCCTTGAACTCCGCGGTGCGCCGCTGGAACGCCGCCGTGTCCTCGTCGGTGATCGCGCGGCACGGCACGTAGCGGTCCACGAGGTCCGCGCCCATCACCGAGCGGATCGACGCGTAGTAGTCGTCACCGATGTCGGACAGGAAGATGTCGAACCCCCAGTGGGTCTCGTCGGTGCCCCACGCGTCGCAGAAGCAGTACTCGCCGGGAGTGCACGAGACACCGACGACCAGCGTGTTGTCCCGCCGCGCCTTGTAGTAGGGGTCGGGCGTCTCGCCCAGGAACACGTTGTCCATGAGGAGCAGCGAGTTGACGTCGCACGGGTGCAGACCGAACAGCACGCGCGGCGCGGTGTCCAGGCTCTCGGAGACGACGGCGTTGTCCGAGACGCGGAAGCGCATGAGCGCCTCCGACTCGGGGAAGAACCATCGCTTTGCGGGAAGCGCCGTCGTGTCGTAGTCGAGGCGCAGGTCGGCGGCGTCGGCGAGAGGCGCGTAGACGAACGTCTCGCCCTTTGCGACGGGGCCGACGACCTCGTACTGCTCCGCGAGCCCGCGCACGAGATCCGGGATCACACTCTTGGGGATGACTCGGAAGAACACGCTGACCCCTTCCCGCTGACGTCGCTGCCGGCGACGGGAACACGACGCCGCCGGCGCGTTGTGCGCCGGCGGCCGTGCGGTATACGGTCTAGGCCCCGAAGAAGACGGCGATCTCGCGCTCGGCGCTCTCGGGAGAGTCGGATCCGTGGACGATGTTGGCGTCCATGATCAGGCCGAGATCGCCGCGGATCGTTCCCGGAGCGGCGTCAGCGGGAAGGGGTCAGCGTGTTCTTCCGAGTCATCCCCAAGAGTGTGATCCCGGATCTCGTGCGCGGGCTCGCGGAGCAGTACGAGGTCGTCGGCCCC
>JANYKZ010000058.1 GCA_025361505.1 Coriobacteriia bacterium | reverse complement strand
CATCGAAGGCAAAGCAGGCTCGATCGAGCGAGCAATGCGCTAGGACCATCTGGGCAGCCCTTGGCCACTCCCGGGCGCGTTGTAGGGGTTTGCGCTCGAACGACCGTGTGCTAACATACCTCCTCGCGCAACAACCCCAGCAGTTAGGGCACACGACATGTATGCAGTGGTCAAGACGGGCGGCAAGCAGCACAAGGTGATCGTGGGCGAGACGGTATCCGTCGAACTCATCGATGCCGACGCCGGCTCCGTCATCACACTGCCCGCGCTTCTGATCAACGACGGTGAGAAGCTCCTCACCGGCGAGGACGCCGCGGCCGCGACGGTCACGGCGGAAGTCCTCGGTCACGGTAAGGCCGACAAGGTCATCGTGTTCAAGTTCAAGAAGCGTAAGGGCTACAAGAGGACTCGTGGTCACCGTCAGAACCTGACACTCATCAAGGTGACCGACATCGCGCTCGCGGGCGCGAAGAAGGCCGCGAAGGCCAAGGCCGTCGAGGTCGTCACCCCCGAGGTCGCCGTCGAGAAGCCGGCCGCCAAGAAGGCCGTCGTCAAGGCGACAGCCGCGAAGACGGAGACTGCAGCCGTCGAGAAGAAGCCGGCCGCCAAGAAGCCGGCCGTCAAGAAGGCCGACGCCGAAGTCGCCGTCAAGAAGCCGGCAGCCAAGAAGCCGGCCGTCAAGAAGACCACCACGCCGGCTGAGTCGGCCGAGTAGCAAAAGGGCAGGTGTAGAGAGATGGCCCACAAGAAGGGTCTTGGCTCGACCAGGAACGGTCGTGACTCCAAGCCGAAGATGCTCGGCGTGAAGCGTTTCGATGGCCAAGAGGTCACGACGGGCACGATCCTCGTCCGCCAGCGCGGCACGGCGATCCACCCGGGCGACAACGTCGGCCGTGGCGGCGACGACACCCTCTTCGCCCTGCAGCCGGGCAAGGTCGAGTTCTCGCGCGGCAAGGTTCACAAGGTCCACATCCGCGTCGAAGCCGCCGAGTAGGCGCCCACGCGCGAATCGCAGCAAACGACCACGAGCCCTCTGCCGCGGCATCTTTCCGCCGGTAGGGGGCTCGCTGCATTCGGAGACGCGCGGGTCCTCGGGGCCCGCGGGTCTCGCACCACCATCCGTTAGGACGTACCAGCATGTTCGTCGATGAGGCACGGATATTCGTCAAGGCGGGCGACGGCGGCGCGGGCTGCAAGTCGTTCCGTCGTGAGAAGCACGTGCCCAAGGGCGGTCCGGACGGCGGCGACGGCGGGCGCGGGGGTAATGTCGTGCTCATCGCCGACGCGGCGAAGTCGACCCTGATCGACTACCAGTTCAAGCGGCAGTTCAAAGCGACGCGCGGCACGCACGGCAAGGGAAGCCGTATGGATGGTGCCGTGGGTCCCGACATCATCCTGCCCGTACCCCTGGGCACCGTCGTGCGCGACGACGAGACCGGCCGTGTCATCTCCGACCTCACGCACCACGGCCAGCAGGTCGTCATCGCCCGCGGCGGCAACGGCGGCCGCGGCAACACCCACTTCGTCACTCCGACCCGCCGCGCCCCCGGCTTCGCAGAGCTCGGCACGCCGGGCGACGAGCGCTGGGTGACGATGGAGCTCAAGCTGCTCGCCGACGCGGCCCTCGTGGGCTTTCCCAGCGTCGGCAAGTCGTCGCTCATCGCCCGCATGTCGGCCGCGCGGCCCAAGATCGCCGACTACCCGTTCACGACGCTCATCCCGAACCTAGGCGTGGTGAAGACGGGCGACTACAGCTACGTCGTAGCGGACGTCCCGGGGCTGATCGAGGGCGCCAGCGAGGGCCTCGGCCTCGGGCATGCGTTCCTGCGCCACATCGAGCGCACGGCGCTCATCCTTCACGTGATCGACCTCACCGGCGGCTACGACGGCCGGGACCCGATCGATGCGATCCTGGCGATCGACGTGGAGCTCGGCGCCCACGCGGCCCAGCTCGCGCTCCGTCCCCAGGTCCTCATCGGCAACAAGATCGACTCCGAGGGGGCCCGTGAGGCGTCCGACCTCGTCGCGGTCTGGGCCGAGGAACGCGAGCTCCCGTACTTCGCCGTCTCCGCGGTGACCGGGGAGGGCGTCGATCCGATGATGCGTTTCGTGGGAGAGACGGTGCACGAACTGCGCCTCGCCGCGCCGCGCGAGACCGCCCAGTACGACGCCGTCTACGTCTACACGCCGCCGGAGGACGAGGACCTGAAGGTCACCAAGACCGGTCCGCACGCCTACACGGTCCAGGGCAGGCACATCGAGCGGATGGTCATCGTCACCGAGATGAACAACGAGGAGGCGGTCGTGCACCTCCAAGCGCGGCTGCGCCGTGCCGGCGTCGAAGAGGCCCTCCACAAGGCCAGCGCGCTCGACGGCGACACGGTCTCGATCGGCTGGGTCACCTTCGACTTCGAGGCCGAGGGCCTGGACGAGGAGTAGTACCCGAACGAGGTGCGAACGCGCATCCGTTACCATGGTGCGAGAGCGGCCGGACACCGGGAGTCTTCCATGAGCCGAGGCAAGCGGATCGTCGTGAAGGTCGGCACCTCCACCCTTACGGGGGCGGACGGGCGCGTCGACCTCGCATGGCTCGCCGACCTCGCCCGTCAGACCTCCGCGCTGCGCGCCGCCGGCAACCAGGTGGTGATCGTGAGCTCCGGCGCGATCGCGGCCGGCGTCGAAGCGATGGGACTCGGTGTCCGGCCCACCGACCTGACGGCGCTTCAGGCGGCCGCGGCGGTCGGACAGGTACGTCTCATCGGCACGTACGACAGGATCATGGGGGCCGAGGGCGCGCATGTGGCGCAGGTCCTCCTCACACGACACGACACCGGACATCGCCAGTCCTACGTCTTCGCCTGCCGGACGCTCGAGCGGCTGCTGGAGATGGGCGTCGTGCCCGTCGTCAACGAGAACGACACCACCGCGGTCGACGAGATCCGCTTCGGCGACAACGACACCCTGGCCGCGCTCGTGGGAGTCATGGTGCACGCCGATCTCGTCGTTCTACTGAGCGACATCGAGGGACTCTACGACCACGACCCCGGCTCCGACGACTCCGCGGTGCTGTTCGAGCGCATCGACGAGCTCACCGAGGACGTCGTCGCGGCGGCCGGTGGTGCGGGCAGCGCCCTCGGCACCGGCGGGATGACCACCAAGCTCGACGCCGCGCGCATCCTCATGAAGGCGGGTATCCCGATGGTGGTGTGCGACGGCCACCGGCCGGACGTGCTGCTCCAGGCGTTCGCGGGCCAGCCCGTCGGCACCTACTTCGCAGGCGGCGAGGGCGAGGTCGAGGCGCGCAAGCTGTGGATCGCGTTCGCGCGCAACCCGCAAGGCGCCGTGGTCGTCGATGGCGGCGCGAGAGACGCCCTGTGCCTGCGCGGCACGAGCCTGCTGCCCGCCGGTGTGGTCCGCGTGGAGGGTCACTTCCCACAAGGCGCGCCCGTCTCCATCGTGGACGAATCGGGCGTGCAAGTGGCCCGTGGGCTGTCCGACTTCGCGTCGGAGGACCTCGAGCGGGTCATGGGGCACACGTCGACCGAGATCGCGATCCTCGAGCCCGCGCTGGCGGGCCGCGAGGTCGTCCACCGCGACCGGCTCGTGATCCTGTGAGCGCCGCGCACGCGCGGAGAACGGAGCAGACCCGATGACCGAGATCACCCAACTCGCGCTGCGCGCCCGAGACGCGGCGCGCGCGTTGGCGCGGACGTCGACGGCGGTACGCGACGGAGCGCTGGTCGCGATGGCGGCCGCACTCGTCACGCACACGGATCGCATCCTCGCCGCGAACGCCGTGGACATGGAGGCCGCGCGGGCGGCGGGCACCCCCGCTCCGCTGCTCGATCGGCTGATGCTCGACGCCGCGCGGGTCGCGGGCATCGCGACCGCGGTGGAAGCGCTCGCCCGCGAAGTCGACCTGATCGGGGAGGTGGTGTCGGGCCATCGCATGCCGAACGGCATACAGCTCCAGCAGGTCCGCGTGCCGCTCGGGGTGGTCGCGATGATCTACGAGGCGCGCCCGAACGTGACCGCGGACGCGGCTGCGCTGTGCGTCAAGACCGCCAACGCGGCCGTGCTGCGCGGTGGTTCGCTGGCCATCCACTCGTGCTTGGCGATCTCGGACGTGCTCGCGGATGCGGCCACGGGCGCCGGGCTGCCGGAGCACTCGATCCAGTCGATCACCTCCACGGATCGCGCGGCCGCGGACGAGCTCATGTCGCTGCACGGCCTGATCGACGTGCTCATCCCCCGCGGCGGGGCCGGGCTCATCCGGAACTGCGTCGAGAACTCGCGCGTGCCGGTGATCGAGACGGGCGTTGGCAACTGCCACGTGTACGTCCACAGCGGCGCGGACCCGGACATGGCGCTGCGCATCGTCCTCAACGCGAAGTGCCAGCGCCCCGGCGTCTGCAACGCTGCCGAGTCGCTGCTCGTCGACGAGGCCGTCTGCGAGACGCACCTGCCGGCCATCCTGCGCGCGCTGCATGGCGCCGGGGTCGAGCTGCACGGGGACGAGCGGACGCGCTCGCTCGGCGTCGTCGAGGTGATCCCCGCGACGGAGCAGGACTGGGGCACCGAGTACCTCGACCTGAAGATGTCGGTGAAGGTCGTCTCCGGGCTCGACGAGGCGATCGCCCACATCAACACCTACGGCACGAAGCACTCGGAGGCGATCGTGACCGGCGACTACCTGGCCGCGCGGCGCTTCCTCGACGAGATCGACGCCGCTGCCGTCTACGTGAACGCCTCGACGCGCTTCACCGACGGAGCCGAGTTCGGCCTGGGCGCCGAGATCGGGATCTCGACGCAGAAGCTGCATGCGCGGGGCCCGATGGGGCTGACGGCGCTGACCTCGACCAAGTACCTCGCCATGGGCGACGGGCAGGTCAGGCCGTGAGGAAGACGGCGCGCATCGGCATCATGGGCGGGACCTTCGATCCGGTCCACTACGGGCACCTGGTCACCGCCGAGGAGGCGCTGGTCCAGTTCAACCTGGACAAGGTCGTCTTCGTGCCGACGGGGCGACCCGTGCGCAAGACGCACCGGCACCTGTCGTCGGCGGAGGACCGCTACCTGATGACCGTCATTGCGACCGCTTCGAACCCCGACTTCGAGGTCTCGAGGATCGAGATCGACCGCCCGGGCGCGACCTACACGGTCGACACGATGCTGGCCCTGCGCGACCTCTACGGGCCGCGAGCCGACCTGTTCTTCATCTCGGGCGCCGACGCCGTCCGTGAGATCCTGACGTGGCGAGACGCCGACCGGTTCGCCGGGCTGTGCACGTTCATCGCCGCGACGCGGCCGGGCTACGTGGCTGACCTCGGCGAGGACGAAGCGCGCGAGCGCAGCGTTCCGCTCCCGGCGGTGGAGTCGATGGAGGTACCCGCGCTGGCCATCTCCTCGAGTGACATCCGGGCTCGCGTGGCGACGCAGCGCCCGATCCGCTATCTCCTGCCCGAGGCCGTAGCCGCCTACATCGAGAAGAACGGGCTGTACCGTGAGCCGCTCGTCTAGCGTCGTCCGGCGCGCCCGGAAGCTCGTCTCCCGGAGCCTGTCGAGACAGTCCTTCCAGCACAGCGAACGCACGGCCGCCATGGCCGTGGAGCTCGCCGGGCGATTCGGCGTGAACGTGGAGTCCGCCGAGCTGGCGGGGCTGCTCCACGACTACGCCCGCGACGAGGAGCGTGCCGGCCTGGTCGACCTCGCCGAGTCTCTCGGCGTCCCCGTCATGCCGATCGAGAGGGATCACCCGAACCTTCTGCACGCCCGCGTCGGGGCCGCCATGGTCCGGCGGGACCTCCCCGGGCTCGGCGAGGCGGTCCTCTCGGCGATCGAGGTCCACACGGTCGGCGCGATGCCCATGTCGGACCTGGACAAGGTCGTCTACCTCGCCGACATGATCGAGCCCTCGCGCGAGTTCCCGGGTGTCGACGCTCTGCGGAGCGCCTGCGAGACCGAGAGTCTCGACGAGTGCTTCCGGCTGGCCTACGGCAGGACGCTGCGCCACCTGAAGGAAGAGGGCCGACCGGTCCACCCGATCTCCGACGTGGTCGCTGCGATGATCGAGCGAGAGACCGGCCGCGCGCTGTTCGATCCGCCGTCTCCGGCTGGCGGCGTAGCGGTGGCCGACGAGCTGGTCCCGGCGATCCCTGACGCCGAAGACGTCCCTGCGGACGACGAGATCGTCGCACCGGTCTCGCACGGTCGCCGGCGCCGTTTCGGTCGTCTGCACCGCGGTCGCGCGGCGTCGACCGGCATCGAACGGGCGCCGAGGTCGGGGAGGGCACTGCCGCCTGCGCTCGTCCGCGGAGCTCGCACCGCAGGCGCGGTCGTACTCATCGTCGCGGTGCTGATGGGCGCACTGTGGGGCCTCGCGCTCGGCATCAACGGCTTCGCCAGGTGGAACGCGCGACGCATCGCAACCGCCGCGGGTCCCGCGGTCGCCGCCTCGGAGAACCTGCTCGTCATCGGCGTGGAAGACGGCACGGCGATGGGCTTCGCGGCGCTCAAGGTCGAGCGCGACAACAAGCGCGTCCTCGGCATAGCCATCATCCCGGGGACCTTCGTCGAGGTGCCGGGTCAGGGTTTCGAGCGCATCGGCGACAGCTTCTCCGCCGGCGCGGCAGTGAGCGAGGCCGCGGTCTCGAACTACTTCGCGGTGCCGTTCCGCAGGTACATCGAGGTGGACAGCCAGACGTACCAGGCCCTGTTGCAGAACCAGAACATCGGCGCCATCACGGGGAAGATCGTCGCGACCGACCTCACCGCTTCAGAACGCTCCTCGCTGACCTCGTTCCTGCAGAAGGTGAACGTCGGGGACGTCTGGATCGCTCCGCTCCCGGTGAAGGCGATGACGGTCGGCAGCGAGCGCTACTACGAGCCCCAGACCGCGCAGGTGGCCGACATCCTCCTGCAGCTGTGGGGCGTCCGCATGGACCAGCAGGAATCGCGTCCCCGCGTGATCGTCTACAACGGCGTCGGCACGCCGGGGCTGGCGAGCGAGGCCGCGCAGCAACTGATCAGGGCCGGCTTCCGCATCGTGGACAGCGGCAACGCGGACCACTTCGGCTACACGACGACGACCATACTGGTCTATCATGCTCCGACCAAGGCGCAGGCCATCCGCGACGCGCTCGGCGTCGGAACGATCCAGATGCAGTCCGCGCCGCAGGACCTCACCGACATGATCGTGATCATCGGCGCTGACTACCTTCCGCCTGTCAGCACCCCCTCCGTCGTACCGACCCAAGGAGCACAGTGACCATCACCTCGAAAGCCGACATCGAAGCACTTGTGAGGATCGGCGCCACGGCGGCGGCCGAGAAGAAGGCGATGGACGTCGTCGCCCTGTACGTCGCGGAGACGCTCGTCGTGACGGACTACTTCCTGATCGCCACCGGTTCGAACGACCGTCAGGTCCACGCCATCGCCGACTCGATCGAGGACGCGCTGCGCGAGGCGGGCGCAAAGCCCCGCGGGCGCGAAGGCGAGCGCGAGATGAAGTGGATCCTGCTCGACTACGGTGACTTCGTCGTGCACGTCTTCCAGCCCGACGAGCGCGGCTTCTACCGCCTCGAGAAGCTGTGGAGCGACGCCCCCGTCCTCACCCTGCCCGCCGAGGTGGCCAACGTCACCGCCGGCGCGACGCACGAGGACACGGAGGAGACCAGCCGGGACGACCAGGCGTGAGCGACGCCGCGCGCCGCTGGGCGGTCAGCTTCGCGCTCGTCGGCGTCGCCGCGGTGTGGGGGACCACGTTCGTCATGGTCAAGGAGGCCGTGGCGGGCTACCCCATCTACTCGTTCCTTGGCCTTCGTTTCGCCGTGGCCACGGTCGCTTTCCTGGTCATCTTTCCCTCGACGCTGCGCCGGATCGATCGCGACGTGATCCGCGTCGGGCTCATCGCCGGCGTCATGCTCACCGCCGGCTACGTCTTCCAGACGCTGGGGCTGACGCTCACATCTCCGGGGCGGGCCGCGTTCATCACCGGCATGTTCGTCGTCATCACTCCGTTCATGCAGGCGCTCATCCTTCGACGCATGCCGACGTGGACGGCGTGGGTCGGCGTGGCCTCGGCCGTGGCCGGACTGTGGCTGCTTTCCGGTGGTGGAGGCGGCGGCGGCTGGAACCTCGGGGACACGCTCGTCCTGCTGTGCGCCGTCGCGTACTCCGCCCACATCATCGTGCTGGGCTCGATCGGGCGCGGTCACGACATGCGGCCACTGACGTTCGTGCAGCTCCTGACGGTGACCGTGGTGTGCGGCGTCGTCGGTCTGGCGACGGAGCACCCGCCCCTGCCGACCAAGGAGTCGCTGTGGGTCGCCCTGCTCGTGACGGGGGTCCTGGCGTCGGCAGTCGCGTTCGCCGTCCAGACCTACGCCCAGAAGCACCTCTCGCCGACGAGGACCGCCCTGATACTGATCTGTGAGCCCGCGTTCGGCGGCCTCTACGCGTGGTACGCGGTCAAGGAGAAGCTCGGTGCGGCCGGGATCGCCGGCGCGGTGCTGATCCTGGCGGGTATGGCGGCGAGCGAGGTCCTCGCGACATTCGTCGCCGGACGGGGAGAGCGGAAGGTACTCGAGGTCGCGATCGAGGGACCTCCGGCGCAGGTGTTGGAGCCGACCGAGCCGTAGAAATGCCGGTTCGCGCGGTTGACCGCCTTCGGTGCCGTTCGTATACTGTCCCTCGCGCCCTCACCGGGCCGCCCAGATGTGGGGCCATAGCTCAGCTGGGAGAGCGCTTGGCTGGCAGCCAAGAGGTCAGGGGTTCGATCCCCCTTGGCTCCACCAACGACTTCGTCCGAAGGCCCGCCGTGCGAACGGCGGGCCTTCGTGTGTCCGGACCTCTCGACCGGCCCGCTTCCGCGAGCGCGGTGATCCATTCGTCCAGCCCGGTGTGGAATGCGTGTGGAGTTCGCGTGGGAACGGTTCAGGGTGGGTAGTTAGGCACCGATACTGCCGCAACAGGGCGCGAGCATGGCGCTCACGTCGTACGCCGCTGCAAAGGAGGACGAGCCTATGCGTGTATCGAGAACGATGTTGGCAGGTGTGCTCGTGGGGTCGCTCGTGTTGTCGTCGGCAACGGTCGCATTCGCGTTCGGGCGCGGAGGTGGTCCGGGAACGAGCCGCGGTCATGACCGCGGCCGCGGCCGGATCACCGCCCCCTACAAGGTCACGAAGCCGAGTGTGCCGGGCGAGCGTGTGACCATGGGCGTCTCGTTCGAGACCACCGGTCTGGTGACGCCGGCGATCGCGGCCGACGACGCTTCGACGACCGTGTCGATCCACGTGTTCGGTGCGGGACGGCGCATGCGCCCCGAGCTGCTGCAGACGGTCGCCGCATCGCTGAGCCCTTCGGCCGACGCTTCCTCCACGATCTACGAGGCGTCGATCACCCTGCCCTCGGCAGGAGAGTACTTCCTGGTCGCCGTGGTCTCCAAGGACGGAGCGATGGTGTCGCGTTCGGCCCTCCGTCCCGTGCGGGCCGTGTTCCCTTACCGGATCTCCCGGCTCTCGGTCGCATCGTCGAAGGTCGCGACGGACACGTCGTTCGACGCGACCATGGTGGTCACTCCGGCCATCCCCGGTGACTCCTCCGCCGTCGTGACGGTCTACGCGTACCGCTGCGGCTGGCGCGGTGGCGCGTCGGAGGTCGCCAGCGTGACCGCGATCGCGACCGGTCCTCTGGGTGACGGCACGGGCTACACGGCCACCTTCTCCTTCGCGACCCCCGGCCGGTACAGGCTGGTCGCCGTCCTGACCCAGGACGGGGTCGTGGTCGGGAAGTCGCGTCCTCGTGAGGTCTGTGTGTTCGGTGCCCCGGTCGCGCCGCCGCTTCCGGCGGTCGCCGGTCGCCGTCGTCGTTAGCTCGCGCACAGCCGACTCTCCGGGGAGCCCGGCCTTGGGCCGGGCTCC
>JANYKZ010000056.1 GCA_025361505.1 Coriobacteriia bacterium | reverse complement strand
CTCTCTCTGTGCGTGCCCGGGACAGCTAGAGCGCCTCGGGACACTCCGCGACGGCTCCGGAGGAGGGACGCTTCCCGTCGCACCCGTTCGGCGGGTCGGCCGGCCCGTCCTCGAGCGGGATCACGTCCTTCTTGGTGAGCGTGAGGTAGACGACAAGCGCCAGGATCGCGACCAGGAAGATCGCGCTCGTGGCGGTCGTGCCGAGCCCGAGTCCGCCATCGGCGCGGGCTTGGGACAGGAAGTCACCGATCGACGCACCGAGCGGCCGGGTCAGGATGTACGCCAGCCAGAAGGCCAGCACCGCGTTGGTCGACTGGTGCCGGTGCTCAGCGACCATGACGCCCTTGGCGACGTAGTGGCCGATCGTCACCAGCGCGATGAGCCCCGCGAAGATCCCGAGCGAGGTCAGATACCCGAGGCCGAACTTCTCGGCGACCAGGTCACCCGAGGCGGTGCCCAGCGCGAATGTGAACAGGATGGTCGTCCAGTAGAAGGCCTCGCGACGGGTCGTGTGGATCGAGTGCACCGACAGCGTCTTCTCGGACACGAACCATGCCACGAAGGTCGCCAGGAGCAGCACCGCGAACACGGCGGTGGTCGTGGTCAGGGAGACGCCGAGGTTGTCGGTCAGGTTGTCGGTGATGAGCGTCCCCACGACGCTGATCAAGACGACCGCTATCCAGTAGACCGACGGGATGTACTTCTTCGCCCTGAACTGGAAGAACAGGACGACGATCAGCAGTGCGCCCATCACGAGGGACGTGCCGGTCAGCCCGAAGTGGAGCGTCTCGTTGAGGTAGTCGGCCGCGGTCTCGCCGATCGTCGTGCAGAGGATCTTGATGATCCAGAAGAAGATCGTGACCTCCGGAACCTTGTTGAGCATCCGCCTGAGTTTCGATGGATCCATAGGGGCGATCGTCCTTCCAGTCGTGTGGATCGGCTGAGACAACATGCGGAGTTGTATCTCATGACGGGCATGAGAGGACGGTGAGGGTCGACCCGGGTGTGATTCAATGGGTCGGCTCGCACCGGCGGACGAGGGACGGGACGCATGGCCGAAGACACACGCGCGCAACGGGTCGGGATGGGGACTCGGGGGCGCCTCAGGCGCTTCGCTGTCGGCCTGCAGTCCCGTGGCTACTACCGCGTCCTGCGGCGCTTGCACGCGGCTCTCAGGCCCGCGACCTACCTCGAGATCGGCATCCGCAAGGGCGACTCGCTCGCGCTCGCCACGACCGCCGCGATCGCCATCGGCATCGACCCGGCGCCCCGGCTGGTCCGCCCCGCCGCCCCCAACGCCGAGATCTTTGCGATGACGAGCGACGAGTTCTTCGCGAGGTGCGACGTCAGCGCGGTGCTCGGCGGGCGCGATCTGGACCTGGCGCTGATCGACGGGATGCACCTGTTCGAGTATGTGCTGAGGGACTTCGCCAACGTCGAGCGGTCCGGCACCCCGGGAACCGTGGTGCTCCTCCACGATTGCCTGCCGGTCGACGCCGCGTCGGCCGGGCGCGAGCGCACCACCGCGCTGTGGACCGGGGACGTCTGGAAGTCCGCCCTCGTGCTCCTGCGCTATCGCCCCGACCTGTCGTTGACGGTCATCGATGCGCCGCCGTCGGGGTTGGTCGTCGTCCGGGGCCTTGATCCGGCGAACACCGTGCTGGACGACAACATGGAGAGCATCCTCGCGGAGTACACCGGTCTCGGCTTCGACCACTGGGAGCTGCATCGCGACGAGGTGCTCGCGCTCGTCGAGGACGCGGAGTCGGTGCTCGCGGGACTGTGAGCACGGCCGGCCCCTAGATGCGGCGGCTGTCGTAGGCCCAGTTGAGCAGGGCCTGGCGCTGTTTCGGCCGGCACGACTCGTCCCCTGGCAGGCAGTTGGCGCGGACCTGCCCTGCGTGGCGGCGGAACGCGCGCCAGCGCCCGATCTGCCTCTCGTCCTCACCCGGGATGCGGCGTCCCATCCAGTAGCGGCAGTACCACTGGAACCAGCCGCGCGGGTCGTCCGCGTACAGCCAGCCGCGCCGGCGCCACTCCGACAGCGGCAAGCTCGCGTTGACCCCGTAGTGGTTGAGCGCGGGATCGTGCCGCTCGTGGCACAGACGCGCGCCCTCGAACCACTCGTCCGGGAACTCGTCACGGCAGTCGGTCAGGTACCTGCCCCCGAACACTCCCAAACGGAGCATCTCCGGCGGCGTGAGCTCGGGCTCGAAGCGAGGGTCGAACGCGGCTCCGGCGGGCGCGGTGAGCACGTACTCGTAGCCGTGCTGCATCAGATCGTCGACGACGATCCGCTTCGGCCGAACCCCGTCGTCGCGCATCGGACGCCCTTCCTCTTCTCAGATCCGTCTGCAGCGTACCGCGCCTCGGCGGGGGAGCGCGCGGCTGTGGTTCAATAGGCCCTGCGGCCCGCGGTGATCCGCTCCGCTTCGGGCGATTAACTCAGCGGTAGAGTGCCTCCTTTACACGGAGGAAGTCGGGGGTTCGAATCCCTCATCGCCCACCATTCGAACAACCGGAGGCCTCGGCGATCGCGCCGGGGCCTCGTCGCATCCGCGTGCAGTCCGACACCTAGCGCACGAGCGTCTCCAGCTTCTCGATGATCGCCGTGAGACCGAACTCGAAGACCTCCTCCGGGCTGCGGAAGTCGCCCGCGACGGCCACGGCGCTGAGGACGGGAAGTTCGGGACGAGGGAGCGACGGCGGATACAGGTACATCTGCCCGCCAGCGGCGATATGTTCGCGCCAGAAGGCCTCGAGCAGCACGTCGCCGGTGACGATCTGACCCACCGCCTGGATCGCCAGCGCCGAGTCCGCCAGCGGTACGCCGGCCGCGGCGAGTACAGCCGCCCCGTGCTCGACGATCAGCATCGACCCCAGCGAGCTCAGGGGAGTGGTCGCGACGAGGCGCGAGACCGCGGGGCTGTGCGCGAGCATCGCACCACGATAAGCGCGGGCCACGGTACGGAACTGCTCCTGCCACGGATCCGCCGGGTCCGTGGCGACGTCAGCATCGTCGAGTACCGCTTCCACGACCCCGTCGAGCAGATCCTTCTTGTTGGGAAGGTGCCGGTACGCGGCGGTGGCGTCAACGCCCAGCTCGGCACCGAGCCGCCGCATCGACAGGGCATCCAGACCCTCCATGTCCGCGATGCGAAGCGCCGCGGCGACGAGCACCGCGCGCGTCAACTTGGGCGTTCGGTCCGGATTCGCTCGCGTCATGCGATGGGCCTCCTGGAAGTGGGACTTGCGCGATGTCAACGCTGTTGACTATAGTAGTAGTCCACAGCGTTGACATCAAGACTGGAGGCGGGAGATGGACGGATCGACCGTGCGTCGTGTGGGGATGTGGGCGGCCGCGGCAACGGCGGCCCTCGCCGCAGCTTCTTTCGGGGTCGCCGCGACGACGCCACCGAGAACGGGGCCGTTCGCAGCCCCCGGGACGGCGATCGCCTATCCGTATTCGACCGCTGCGCAGTTCGTGCCGCGTGACTTTGTCTGGATGTACCTGGCGCTTCTGATGATGTTTGCATTCCTCGTGCTCTCCGTCTGTATCCGCGAGCGTGCCACTGACGACCGCACGGTGTTCGGCACGATCGGACTGTCCCTTGCGACCGTGGCCTTCGCCGTGATCGGGCTGGACTACTTCATCCAGCTGCGTGCCGTGCAGCCGGCGCTGCTGCGAGGGGAGATGGAGGGGCTCGCCATCCTCTCCCAGTACAACCCCCACGGTGTGTTCATCGCCCTCGAGGAACTCGGCTTCCTCGTGATGGGGCTGTCGTTCGCGTTCCTCGCTCTTGCCCTCGGTTCATCGGGCCTGGAGCGGGCGACGCGGTGGGTGTTCCTGGTCTCCTCCGCCGTGATGGTCGCGGCCTTCGTGGGAATGTCGTCGTACTTCGGCTTCGGTCTTGAGTACCGGTTCGAGGTGGCGGCCATCACCATCGGGTGGCTCACTCTGATGGTCTCGGGCTGTCTGTTGGTCTTCGCGTTCCGGAGATTCGTGCCTCTGCGTCCACGTGAGGGAGGCGACGAATGCCGCTGATCAAGGGTGAGATACTCATCGAACGGCGCGCCGAAGAGGTCTTCGACTTCGTTGCCGACGAGTGCAACGAGCCGCGCTACAACCCTCAGATGACGTTCGTCGAACAGGTGTCCGACGGCCCCATCGGTCTGGGCAGCCGGTTCCGCGCGGTGGTGCGATCCGGTGGCAGACCGGTTCCGATGGACATCGAGTTCACCGCGTTCGAGCGCCCCGTCCGGCTCGGATCGCGCGCCACGATGTCGGGCATGGTCACAGATGGCGAACTGACCTTCCGGGGCACCGGCGACGCGACCTGGATGCGATGGTCGTGGGATGTTCAGCCCGAAGGAGCGCTTCGGATGCTTGCGCCGTTGGTTTGGTGGATAGGGGAACGGCAGGAGCGCAGGGTGTGGTCCGGTCTGAAGAGCCGCATGGAAGCGGACCGCCCGTCGAGCTAGGGGCCCTGGATTGCGGGTCCGGACAACATCGCCCACGCTACGAACCACCTGGAGGCCTCGGCGATCGCGCCCGGGCCTCCTGGGATCGGCGCCCTCAGGCGAGCGCGTTCTGCCGCTCCGCCGCTGCGCCGAGCGCATCGAGCACCGCGCGGATGGCGGGTGCGCCGCCCGAGCCCTTCCGGACCGCGGCGTAGATGCGCCTCTCCAGTTTGGGTTCGACGAGCGGCACGATCGCCAGGTCCAGCCCGCGCAGGTCGGTCATGCGCGGGGCGATCCCGACGCCGAGCCCCGCCTCGACGGCCGAGCCGATCGCCCGGAAGTAGTTGCTCTCGAACACGACGCGCGGCTCGAACCCGGCGGCGCGTGCGACGCGGTGGATCGCCTGCCGGCTCGATGCGGTCTCTCCCGCGACACACCAGTCCTCGCGCAGGAGGTCGAGCAGCCGGACCGGCCCACCGGCCCTCGGGTGCCCCGCGGGAAGCAGCGCCACGACCGGCTCCGCGAGCAGGTCGTGGCGGTCGATCCCGGGGTCGGCCGGCACGGGGACGAAGTCCCACTCGCTGGAAAGGGCGATGTCGAGGCGGCCCGCCTTGAGCGCCGGCACGGCCCGCACCGGCTCGAAGTCGCTCGTCAGCACCGTGAGCCCCGGATGGTCGCGCCGCAGCGCCACGAGCGCGGGGAGCGCCATGCTCTGCGCCGCGGTCTGGAACACAGAGAGGCGCACCGTGCCGCTGACCGTCGCCGCGGTGGCCTGCGCGTCGGCGACGGCCGCCTCGCACTCGGCGAGTATCACCTCGGCGCGCTCGACGAGTCGGCGGCCGGCCTCGTTGAGCCGTATGGAGCGGGGCGTGCGCTCGAGCAGCGGGACACCGACCTCGCGTTCGAGCACCAGGAGCTGGTGGGAGACCGCCGGGGGAGTGAGGTAGAGCGCCTCCGCCGCAGCGGCGATCGTTCCCCGCTCGGCGACCTCTCGCAGGATCCGAAGCCGGGTGGTGTTGAGCATCGGGACCTCCGTGATTCAACTAGAGAGAAGAAATATACGATGCTAGTAGAAGAAAAGGACAAATAGACTCTACTCTCACGCCGACCGAAGATACAGAGGAGGGAGTTCTTCCTGCTGGTGACTGGAGCCCTGTCGTGGTCTTGCTGGTGATGAAGGTGTTGCTGGCCCCGCTGCTTCTCGCAGCCGGGTCCTTCGCAGCGTGGCGTTGGGGAGCGGCCGTCGGCGGTTGGTTGCTCGGTCTCCCCCTGATCTCGGGTCCGGTCTCCGTCCTGCTGCTCGTCGAGCACGGGCCGCGTTTCGCGGAGTCGGCGGCCCGCAGCACGCTCCTGGGTCTGCTCGCAACCGGGGCGTTCATCTCCTGCTACTCGCTGCTCGCGCGACGTGCCCGATGGTGGCTCACTCTGCCGCTCGCCTACGCCGCCTGTCTGACGGTCGCGTGGGGCCTCTCCTTCGTGGAGCTTCCCGTCGCCTGGGTCGCCGTTCTCGTGCTCGCGGTCCTCGCCGCGCTGTCCGCGGCCGCCCGTCGTCCGGCGGCCTGCGGTCCGGTGCAGAAGTCCGGCGCCGCCGTGATGCTCCTGAAGATGACGGTCGCGAGCATCTCGGTCGTCGCGATCACGTCGGGTGCGGGCGCGCTCGGTCCGCATCTCGCCGGCCTGCTGGCTCCGCTTCCCGTGGTGCTCGCCTTCATGACCGCGTGCGCCCACCGGCGCGACGGCCAGGAGGCCGTGCGCGGCATGCTGGGCGGTGCGCTGGCCGGATCGTGGGGGGGCGCCGCGTTCTTCGCTGTCGTCGCTCTTGACCTCGGGGCCGGCGTGCCGGTCGTGACCTACAGCTTCGCGCTGGTCGCCGCCCTCACGGCCGCCGCCATCGCGATGTGGCTGCAGCAGCCGCGGCCGATGCCCATGCCGATCCCGGTCCGCTTCACCGATACCGCTCACCGGCTCGGTACCGCCCTGCGTCGCGAACGGCACCTGCCGCGCGTGCGCATCCCGCGTCCCGCTCTCCTGTGGATGCTGCTGCGCGGCTGAGCGTCCTCCCGCGCTGTTCATGAAGGGACCCGACGTACGGCGGGTCCCTTCGTATTCCTCTCATGCGCACGCGCCTGCGCGCCGACTACAATCGTTGATACGCCGGTGCGGTTGTGCCGGCGGCATGTCGCTGGGGCGGGCCGGACGGAGGAGACAGATGCGCACGCGGTCCGGCACGCTGCTATCGCTGTCCCTGGCCGTCGCGCTGTCGGCGGCCCTCGCCCTCCCGCCGGGCTCGGCGCTCGGGAGCGCGTCTCCGGTCGCGACGGGCGCGGGAGCGCGGGCGACGGTCAAGCAGGCACGGACAGGGCCTGCCAAGGCAACGACGTCGGCGCTCCGGCCGAAGGCGGTCGTACCCGTCGTTCGATCCACGCCGCCGCGGTCCGTCGTCGACGCGCGCGTCACCCACGCCGTCTCCGAGGCCCCTCGCTTCATCGATCCGCTCGCGCCCGCCGTCTTGGGCGAGCTCGTGGTGGTACTGGACTCCTCCATCGTCGCGCCGGCCGCGGAGCGATCCCTGGAGTCCCGCGGGGCGAAGGTGGAACAGGTGAAGGGCGACGCCGCGACCCTGCTCGTCACGGCACCCGGGGGCTTGAACGACCCCGTGTTCACCGAAGTGGCGAAGGACGCCCCGGGCGTGGCATGGGTGCAGCCGAACTACCTGTACCGTG
>JANYKZ010000102.1 GCA_025361505.1 Coriobacteriia bacterium | reverse complement strand
GACCAGCCGCTGCTTCTCGGCGTCGCCGATCTCCCGTTGCCGCGATGCCGCCCCGACCTCGGCATAGAGCCCGTGCTGGCGCATGCGCCGGTGGAGCATCACCTCGGCGAGCCCCAAGAGCTGGGCGGCCTTGGGCCGGTTGTGGCCGGCCCGCCGCAGCCCCTCGAGCAGCCACTCCCGCTCGCCGGGGGGCACCTCCCGCCGCCGGCCCGGCGCCGTCGGGCGACCCGTCGCCGGCGGGGGCGCCAGCGCGCCAGGGTCGAGCTCCAGCCGTCGGGCGCGCCGCCAGCCGGGCCGGGTCCGAGCCTTGTGCTTCGCCAGCGCCTCGCCGATCGACCGCGCCACGCCCCCGATGACCTGCTCGTCCACGCGGGTACTGTGACCGGCGGCGCGCGCGCTCGGTATGCCACCGTATTGGCAGCGCGGTCCAAGGCGTCGGCGTCGAGCCGCTTTTGCCAGGGGATCGCGATGCCGTGCCCCAGCCCCCCCCTCGCCCCTCCCCCCTCCTCGGTCGCCTGCGGCGAGCTGTATCGCTCGTCGCAGGCGCCGCCTTCGCGCTGACCAGCGTGCTGCGCGGCATCCCGGTGGTGGACCGGGAGCCGACCGAGGAGGAGTACGACGCCTGGTATCGGTCGGCCGTCCCGATGACGGCGAAGGCGGACCGCTCCGAGCTGGTCACGGCCGCCTACCGCGCCGGGACCTTCGTCGAGCTCCCGACGATCAACACGACGGAGTGGTCGCCCGAGTCGGTGATGGCCGCGCTCCGGATGTCGGAGGTCGGGCCGCTGATGCGCCCGGCGGACCTCTGCGAGGCCATGTGGGCCGACGACCGGGTGCAGGGCTGCGTCTCGACGCGGATGCTCGGCCTCCTCGGGCTGCCGCTGGCGTTCTTCGGCGACGAGTCGATGGTGCACGAGCTGCGCGGCACCGAGGCCCTCGGCGGCGCCCCCGGCTGCCCTGGCGACTTCGCCCGCATGTTCCCGGTGGCGGAGCTGAGCAAGCTCCTCTTCTGGGGGCACATGCTCGGTGTCGGCCTCGCCGAGCGCATCCCCGACGACGAGCGCCCCATCGGAGAGCGCGCCTGCCCGACCCTGAAGATCTGGCACCCCCGGTGGCTCCGCTACCAGTGGACGGACAACACCTGGCACCTCACCACCGCCGAGGGGGAGATCCAGCTCGACCTCACCTCGGGCCGCTGGCTGCTCTACCTGCCCTACGGGAGCCACCGGCCCTGGGCTCACGGCATGTGGCGCGCGCTCGCCTGGCCCTGGATCCTCAAGTCCTACGCGCTGCGCGACCGCGCCCGGCACTCCGAGGTGATGGGCAGCCCGGCACGCATCGGCATCGCCCCCGAGAACGCCAACGAGAAGCAGCGCCGGTCCTGGCTCGGCGAGCTTCAGCGCATGGCGCGCGACCACGCGGCGGTGTTCCCCGCCGGATTCGACATGAAGTTTGTCGAGGCCAACGCAACGGCCCGGGGCGAGATCTACGGCACCGCCATCGAGTGGGCGGACCGCGCCATCGCCGTCACCATCCTCGGCCAGTACCAGAGCACCGAGGGCAGCAAGGGCTTTTCCAACGGCAACGTGCAGGATCAGGTCCGGCGCGACCTCATCCAGTTCACGGCCGAATCGCTGAGCGACTGCCTCTACAACGGCGGGCTCGTCTTCTGGGCCAACGACAACCACGGCTCGACCTCGGCGCCGTTCGTGCGCTGGGACTGCTCGCCGCCCGAGGACAAGCAGGCGCTGGCCACCGCGTACAACGCGCTCGGCACCGCGATCTCCGGGCTCGACCCGTCGCTGGAGAAGGTCGGCAAGCGGGTCGACTCGATCGCCCTCTGCGGCAAGTTCGGGATCCCGCTCCTCGACGTCGCCACCCCTGCGGCGCCGCCGTCCGCGGAGCGCCCCAGACCGGCCCCGAACGACCCGGAGGCGCCTGATCCCGGCGAGTCCGGTGTCGACGTCGGCGACCAGCCCATCGCTCCTTCCCAGGCGGCGCGCCTCGCGGCGGAGATGACCGAGCACGGCCTGACCGAGTGCGAGCGCGCCCGAAAGAACTCGTGCCCGATCTGCGGTGTCGAGCGGAAGCGCGGCGTGGTCGCCCCGTCCGAGCCCGGCGGCAAGCCCACCTGGGCCCCGGGCTGGCAGCCCATCGGCGGCGCGCCGGCGCCCGCCCCCAAACCGGCCCCCGCGGCGATGACGATGAGCCTCCTCGGGAGCTCGAGCCAGATGCTTCCGGCACGGAGGGCAGCGTGAGGCGGCGCGGACTCGCGGGCCTGATCACCCTGGCGCTCACGGTGAGCGACAAGCCGCCGGCGGAGTTCCGCATCTTCTCGGCCGGCGTGAACCCGACCCGCAAGGGGCCGGTGGTCTTCGACGACCTCGCCGCCCGGTCGGTCATGGGCGCCTACGCCACGCACGGCGCTGACATCATGCTCGACCTCGAGCACCTGAGCCTCGACGACAGCGCGCGGAACTACGACCCCGACGCGCGCGGCTGGGCGAAGCTGGAGGTGCGCAAGACCTCCGCCGGCCCCGAGCTGTGGGCCACGAACGTGCGCTGGACGCCCGACGGCGAGGCCCGGCTCACCGAGAAGCGCCAGCGGTACATCTCCCCCGCGATGCGGGTGGATACCAAGACGCGCAGGGTCTTGGAGCTTGTCAACATCGCCATCTGCGGAATGCCGGCGACCGACCGTCTCACCCCGCTCGTCGCCGCACGCGCGCGAACGGCCAACACCACCAAAGGAAGCACGATGATGAATCCGAAGCTTCTCGCGGCCCTCGGCTTGGCCGACGACGCGAGCGACGAGGACGTGGCCAAGGCCATGGCCGACGTCATGAAGGACCCCACCAAGATGGCAGCGATGCTGTCCGCAGCCTTCGACGCCGACGACCAGGAGGACGCCGAGGCCAAGAAGGACCCCAAGGAGGACGACGACGAGGACGAGGAGACCGAGGAGGAGAAGCGCAAGCGCCTCTCCGCGCCGAAGCCCGGCGCCTCGGCCAAGCCCGGCGCGGCCGCGCCCAAGGACGGCGACGCCGCCGCCATGAAGGCCACCCGCGACCTCGCCGCCGAGGTGCTCACCCTCAAGGCCCAGGTGAACCGCTCCACGCTCGTGGAGACCATCCGCGCCAACCGGACGAAGTTCACGCCGGCCCTGGAGACGTGGGCCCTGAGCGCCTTCGCCGACAACCCCGACGGCCTCGTCGTCTGGCTCAAGGCCGCGCCGGTGCTCGCGACCGGCAAGCACACCGAGAAGCCCGTCAAGGGCGCCGCGGGCGGCGGCTCCACCAAGCTCGAGGACGTCAAGCTCACCAGCGCCGACCTCGAGCTCTGCAAGCTCACCATGTCCGACCCCAAGGCCCTGCTCAAGCACAAGCGCGAGCTGGCGGCCGCGGGCAACCCCGACGCGATGACGCAGTTCATCGACGAGGAGACCTGATCCAATGAGCGCTCTCTCCGCTCCCCGCGACACCCCCCGCAAGGTCGTCAGCAGCTCCCTCGTCGGCGCCTCCGTCAAGGGCACCGCCAAGATCTATGAGGGCGCCTTCGTGGTCTACGGCCCCGGCGCCTCCTCCGGCATCCACGCCCAGCCCGGCTCCACCGCCACGGGGCTGTTCGCGCTCGGCCGCGCCACCAAGACGGTCGACAATACCAGCGGCACCGACGGCCTCGACGTCAACGGTGCGGCGATCTCGGTCAACATCGAGACCGGCATCTTCCGCTGGACCAACGGCGACTCGATCGTCAACGGCGACATCGGCAAGCCGGCCTACGTGGTCGACGACCAGACCGTCAGCAAGGGCAGCTCCGGCAAGTCCCTCGCCGGCATGATCATCTACGTCGACGCCAGCGGCGTGTGGGTGTGGACCTCGCCCGAGGCCATCGCCCTCGCGTCGGCCGCGCTCGCGGCGGCGGCGGCGGCGCAGACCACGGCGAACGCCGCAGTGCCCACGGCCAGCGTGCAGTACGTCCACGGCCAGGCGCTCGTCGCCGGGGATGTCACCGTCTCCAGCCTCAACATCACCCCGTCCAGCATCATCGTTCCGTTGCGCGAGGTGCCCGACGCGACCGCGGCCCACTGGGGCGCGCTCACCATCACGAGCCCGACGCCCGGCGCGCCCGGCTCCTTCCACATCCACAGCGCGAGCGCGACCGACACCAGCACCGTCGGCGCCATCGTCATCGGCTGAGCCGAAGGAAGACCAGACGTCATGCTCATCACCTCGGCCTCGCTCGATGCCCTGCGCACCACCTTCTCGCTCCTCTACAGGGGGGCCTACGACGCCACGCCCGTCTGGTATCAGGAGCTGGCGACGGAGGTACCCAGCAAGACGCGCTCGAACACGTACGGCTGGCTGGCGCAGAACATCCGGCTCCGGAAGTGGATCGGTCCCCGCACCGCGCAGAACCTCACGGAGCACTCCTACCTCATCAACAACGCCTTCTTCGAGGGGACGATCGAAGTCCTCAAGGAGGACATCACCGACGACAACCTGGGGGTGTACTCCGCGCAGCTCCTCCCGCAGCTCGCGCAGGCTGCGAAGAAGCACCCGGATCAGCTCCTGACCTACGGGTGCTTCTACACCAACCCCAAGGGGTTCGACGGCAAGGCCCTCTTCGCCACGGACCACCCGACCTACGCGAAGAACGCGGCCGACCCGCAGACGTACAGCAACGCCTACACGCTGCCCCTCACCCCGGACAACTTCAACACCGTCTGGTCCAACATGGTCGGCCTCACCGGCGAGGACGGGCAGCCGCTGCTCGTCATCCCCAACAAGCTCGTCGTGCCGCCCCAGCTCAAGCTCCGGGCGGAGCAGATCACCAAGTCGAGCACCATCCTCCAGGCGATCCAGAACGTCGCCGCCACCGAGAACGTCGGCGCCGCCGGCGTCGACAACATGCTCAAGGGCTGGGCCGAGCCGCTCATCCTGCCCGAGCTCGCGTCCATGCCGAACACCTGGTACCTCGCGGACACCACGCGGCCGATCAAGCCGTTCGTTCGGCAGCTCCACACGCCGTACTTCTTCGTCGCTCGGTTCAATCCCGACGACCCGCGGGTGTTCACCGATCGCATCTTCACGTTCGGCTGCGAGGGCCGCGGAGCGGTCGGGGTCACGCTTCCGTTCCTCATCGCGCGGTCGATGCCGGCGGGCGACTCCCTGCCGACCGTGCCCGCCGAGTACCAGACCTGACCGTCGGCCTGGCCTGTCGGCCCGGCCTGCCTTGCCCCCGTACCGGCCCGCGCTCGCGGGTGTCGGTCGGGGGTTGAGGCATTGAGATGTCCCTGGTCCCCGCCTCAGCCTACATCGTCCCCGCGGACGTCAACGCGCCCGGCGCCACGCCGACGCAGTTGCAGAACGCGTGCGACGACGCATGCGCGCTGGCGGACAGCTACATCCAGAAGAAGAAGCAGCTCCCCCTCCTCCAGTGGGGCGCGGACCTCAAGGGCGCGTGCCGGAAGATCGCCCGCTACCTCGCCCTCGCGGACCGCGGCTTCGACCCGGCCAACGCTGCCGACCAGGCCGTGGTGATGGGCTACAAGGACGCCCTCGGGTGGCTCAAGGACATCGCGCGGACCGACGGTGACGCCGAGCTCGTAGGGTGCGTCGACTCGTCGCCGACCCTGGAGGAGGAGGGGCCCCT
>JANYKZ010000101.1 GCA_025361505.1 Coriobacteriia bacterium | reverse complement strand
GATCGACGCTCGTGCTCGCCGGGGTGTTTGCCTTGGTGCACTCGACTCGCTCTGAGAGCGCACTCGTGCCACGCCCGCTCGCCTTCGCAGCCGCCGTCCCGGCGGCCATCGCCGCGGCAGGGCTCCTACTGCCCGCGATCGGCGTCCGGGTCGACGTCGCCGTGACCGGGGGGGCGTTCTCGGGCTCCTGGACCATGAACGGAGCCGAGTCCGTCGCCGGGTGGGCCGCACTGGCACTCGCGGCGCTGGCTATCGTGGCATCGGCCGATGCGCGCCCCGGATGGCCCCTCGTCACCGCGCTCGCGGCGTCCGCGGCGTGGCCGTGGCTCCTCGGTGTGCCGACGCACGTCTGGAGCGCGACCCTGGCCCCGGCGATCCAGCAGTACTACGGCACGGAATACGGATCCATCACGTTCCGTTCCCTCCCGAACGCGGCGATGGCCGGAGCCGTCATACTGGGTGCTGTAACGATGGTGGCTATCATGGTGGCGCGCCGCTCGCGCGGCGGTCACTCTCATCTCGACCACGGAGGCCTGTGAACACGATGTCACGCCGACGGATACCCGTTCTGATCCTCATGGCCGTGCTGTCGGCGGGCATCGTGCTCGTCGGCTGCGCCCGGACCATCCGCGTCGAGACCGGCGAGCGCATCGTCTGCACCTATGGCGAGGTCCTCACGGACACGGTCCACACAGTCGTCGTACCGGCCGACCAGGCCGGATCCTACAAGGTCGTCAACCTCACGATCACGTGCGACCGTCACAAGCGGCTCGAGGGTCTGTACGCCGAGGCGCAGGCCGCCATCACCGCCGGAGATCTGAAGACGGCGCGAGCGAAGCTCGCGGAGGTCATCACGATCGAGCCGACGTTCAAGAACGCGCAGCAGCAGATCGATGCGATCGACGGGGGCAAGACCCCGGTCGTCGACACGAGCGTTCCGAAGACCCCGGCGGGCATTGTGACGCCACCGGGCACCTCCGGAGGAGGCACATCGTCTCCGGGACAGCAGCCCGTCGGGCCGGTGACCTCGCTCTCGACCTGGGTGCCCGACAAGCTGCCCGGCTACACGTCGACTCCCGTGATCGCCGACGTCTACACGCTCACGCGGCAGTACGTTCCGGCCAAGACCGACCCGACCGACGCGCTCGTGATCGTCGTCGAGCAGTACAAGGACGCGACGGCCGCGAAGGCCGCGATCGCCAACGACCTCGGTCGCAGCTACCCGACCGGGTCGTCGACGATCACGGTCGGCGGGCGCTCGGTCTACTTCGGCACCGACGGTCACCGGCTTGCGATCGTCGCGTGGAACGAGAGCGGCGTGATCGTCGCCATAGAAGGTTCCTCCAAGGGGGGCACGCCCCAGGCGCTCAAAGCACACCTCACGTCGCTCGTCTCCGCGATCGTGAAGTGACGACGCGGTCCCGCGAAGACGGGTCCGGCCGCAAGGCGGGGACTGAGGCCGGACTCCGCCGCCGGGCCGAGCTGACTGCCGGTCGGCGCGCACGACAGTCGGCGGCCGTGAGGCGTTGGGCCCCGTGGGTGGCTGTCGCGGTGCTCGCCATCGGGACGTGCGCTGCGGGCGCGATGGCGTGGAGCGACGCGACCGCCTGGATACCGGGACCGAGCATGACCACCGTCGAGGCCTCGGTGACGGTACTGCCTCCCATCCCCTCGTTCGACGCGACCCGGACCCAGCCGATAGGTGTCGCGGTCTCGGGAGACCGTCTCTACGTCGTCGACGCCCGACGGGCCGTGGTCGAGGTCATGTCGCGCGATGGCAGCCGCATCGCGACGATCGGGGCCGGGTTCCTCAAGGCGCCGGCGTACGTGGCCGTCGGCCCGGTCGACGGACGGATCTACGTGAGCGATCGCGGTCGCAACGCGGTGCTGGTCTACTCGGCCACGGGAGAGCTGCTGCGCGTGTTCGACCCGGCGGGCACGGATCCGACATCCACCGTGCCGCCCTGGAGACCGCTCGCCGTCGGGTTCGCCCCCGACGGCACCTTCTACGTG
The DNA here is from genome assembly GCA_025361505.1 of Coriobacteriia bacterium. GTDB lineage: Bacteria > Actinomycetota > Coriobacteriia > Anaerosomatales > PALSA-660 > PALSA-660. Next base: position 32,161 of record JANYKZ010000101.1, on the reverse strand, counting down.
ACGGACTCCTCTGCGCGCCAGCAGGTCGTGGAGTTCTCTCCGACCGGTCGCAGGGTGGGTGCGCTCGGCGCGGAGATCCCGGTAGGCAGGACCGGCCAGCCGCTTTCGTTCGCCAACGGCGTGACCGCGACGCGTGACGGCGTGCTCGTGGCCGACAGCAACAACGGGCGGATCCTCATGCTCGATCGGTCCGGCGCGCTCGTGCGAGAGATCCCGACGCAGGGTCTGCCGCGTGGCGTGGCCGCACTCGCGGACGGTCGCTTCGTGGTGTCCGACGCGGCCCTCGGGACGGTTAGCGCCTACTCGGCCGACGGCGCGCTGACGGGCGAAGCAGGTCTCACGGGAGTCAGCGCGGGGCTGTTCACGGAGCCCTCCGGGGTGGCGGTGAGCGACGACGGGCGCATCTTCGTCGCCGACACCGGGTCGGGCCGTGTCGATGTCCTGCGGATGTCCGCCGCGTCTCCGCTGCCCACGTCCGCGCCCGGGCGGCCGTGGGTGTGGAACCTGGTGACCGTGCTGCTGCTGTCCGCGACCGTTTCGGCGGCGCTCCTTGCGTCGCGGCATTCCTCCGGTTCCGTGCATGGCGAGGCGAACTGACGCTATAATCGCCGCGCAGGGTAAGGGTGGATTCCGCGTGGAGCAGCAACGGCAGTCGCGTCCCTTGGTGGGATAGGGTCCGACCAGCGCCCCGGTAGGCGCAGAAGCCGTCGTGTCGAGAAGGCCGGTCCGTGCGGCAGTCGGCAGCGCATCCGCGTGGTGGTCCACGTGTCGGGAGAGGCGGGCCGAACATCCGCGTGCAGACCGAGCGGACCATACACGCCGCAGCGTTCCTCGCTGCTGGCCTGTTCGTCGTGGCTCTTGCCGCAGGCACGCTCACGTCCGCCTTCGCCATCACTCCGCCTCACATCGTCCTGGACGCTCAGCGCGGCAACACCGATGCCTGCGCCATCTGCCATCGCGCCCATAGCGCTGACGCGGCGGTCCCGCACCGGGTTACGGGAAGCGTCCAGACGACGGGCACGTCGCTCCTGATCGCTTCCGATCCGGCCGCCGGAGATGTGTCGTTGTGCTTCTCGTGTCACAGCGCCGCCCAGCTCGGGAGCAACACCGACGTCCAATCGCGCTTCCTGCTCTCCTCGGTGCACGGCCTCGCGCCCGCATCCGCGGCCTACGGACCCAGCCCCCTGTACTGCTCCACGTGCCACGACAGTCACGGCGACGCCCGAGTGGCCAGCGACACCCCGTACCCGAAGCTGCTGCGCTCCTTCGAGGGAACCACGGCCGTCTACACGGGGGAGGCCTACTGCGCCACCTGCCATACGGTGGCCGCGGCGGTCGCCCAGGGCGAGCGCTGGGCGGGGATCGATGTCTACCGCCTCACCGCGCACTACTCCGGGATCCCGGCGCCGGCCTCCGGCACGGGGATCCGTTGCTCGATCTGTCACGATCCGCACGGCTCGGCTGTCGCGCCGCTGCTCGCGGCCTCGCTCGTACCCACATCGGTCGCCACGACCTTCACGGTGACGGCCGATGACCGGACGTTCTGTGTCGCCTGCCACGGCGCCGCGAGAGCCAGCTGGGACGGCACGACCACCTACGCGAGTTCGTCACACGGATCATCGACCGCCACGGTTGCGATCTCCGCGAAGTGGGTGCCCGCGGGCTCTCGCCGAGTGGGGGAGTGCCAGGTCTGTCACGCTCCGATGGGTCGTTCGGACGGCTCGGGCGGGGCGATAGCGAAGCTGCTCGATGCGCAGGGCCGCGCGCTCTGTGACCGGTGCCACGCGCCGGGGGCCGTCAGGGCGTCGACCGACACCTCGACGGAGGCGTATCCGGTCTCGGAGTCCTCCGCGAAGGAGCTGGTCGCGGTGTACGTGCCGGACACGGCCACCGCCGTAGACGGACGGGTGTCCGTCTACGGTCGGGCACTCTCCGGCGCCGCACCCCGTCCGCTGATCGGGCCGAGGCAGTACGCGCCGGCGCTGGGAACCGGACCGGCCGCTGCGGGTGACATCGACCCGACCTCTGGCAAGTCGATGCTCGTCGTCGCGTCTGCGCACTCGGCCGACATGACCGTCTATGCGCCCGATCCTCTCACCGGTCTCACGCTCGCGCCCTCCACCGCCGCGATCCCGGCCGGCGTGCCCGCGTCGTCGGTCACGGTGGCCAACGTCGTCGCGAACGGCATCGGCTGGATCCGTGACACTCCGGAGATCGCCATGATCACCACCGACGGCCGGCTGGTCGTCTATCGCTGGACCGGCTCGGTCCTCGCGACGATCGGCGCGCCCGTCGCCCTGCCCGCAGGACCTTGGTCGCTGGCCTCCGGCGACCTGGCCGGGACCGGCTTCGCCACGATCGTCGTGACCTCGGTCGGCGGCGGGAGCGTGACGATCGCCGGCGACGACGGCTTCGGTGGCATCACCGCCGTGACGACGTCCGTCGGCGTCTCGCCCGTCGCGCCGTCGATCGGACGGGTCTGGAACACGGCCCCCGCGGGCCAGCAGCAGATCGTCGTGGGAGACGCCGGTTCGGCGACCGCGACGGTTCGGGTCCTGGATCCGTCCGGGGCCGAGCTCGCCGGGTATCTGGTCATCGCAGGGAACGGTGAGCCCACCGCTACGGCCGTCGGGGACGTGCTGTCGGGCGTTCCCGGCTCCGAGGTGGTCGTCGCGTTCGCGAACGCCAGCGGCGACTCCAGCATCTCCGTCGTTCCTCAGATCGCTCCGGGGCCTGGCCTGGACCTCGGCTCCGTGATCGAGCGCGCGACCGGCCCGGGGTTCAACACCGCCAGCCTGCTGATCGGGGACGTCGAAGGAGATGGCCGCAACGAGATCGTCGCCGGCAACGGCGGGACGTGGTCTCGGAGCGCCGCCGTCGCGCCGTCTATCCAGGTGTGGCGCGCCGACACGGCGGGGACGACGCTCGCGGCGCCTACGGCGTACGTCGCCGGCGGTACCGAGATGGCCGGTTCGGCGCCCTCGCTCGCCCTGGCGGACTTCGGACCTGTCCTTCCGTCCCGCCATCCGATCGACGAGGTAGCGCCCATGGCGCACGTCTCCACGGAGACGGCGCCGTTCACCAGGCACGTGACCTGTTCGGACTGCCACGACAGCCACGCCGCCACGCGCGCCGCAGCCGTCGCCCCCGCCGTCTCAGGTTCCATGGGAGGCGCGTGGGGAGTGTCCGCGACCGTGTCCTACCCGGGTCCCGTCGTCGCGTTCACCGCGCCCGCCCGATCCGCCACGGGCTACGGCATCTGCTTCAAGTGCCACTCGTCGTACGCGGCGCCGCTCCGCGGGCGCACGGACCTCGCCGTCGTCTTCGACCCGGCGAACGCCTCCACGCACGCGGTCGCTCGGGCGTCGACGTCGACGGTCGCGGCCAGCACCTTCAACACCTCGACGGTCGCTTGGACGGCGGCTTCGGTGCTGTACTGCACCGACTGCCACGGCGACGATGGCGCCACCGCCCTCCAAGCCAAGGGGCCGCACACGTCGACCTCGTCGCCGATCCTCGCCAAGCCGTACGTCGGCGTCGCGCCGGACAGCGCCGGTCTTCTGTGCTACTCGTGCCATCTTCGCACCGTGTACGCTACCGGCGGCGGCGACGGCCCGGGCTTGAGCGGCTTCCAGCTCTCGACCGGCCCGGCTCCGCTGCTGCACAGCGTGCACGTCTCCTCGGGCCCGGGCGGCCACGGCATCTCGTGCAGCGCGTGTCACGTCAGCCACGGGTCCGTGACGCAGCCCCACCTGCTTCGCAGTGACATCGGCTTCAGTGGCACGGGAGCGGACGCGGGAACGTGCACCAACGCCTGTCACGATCCGGCGGTCAGCGGTGGCGCCCGGAGCTGGCCCACACCCTAGCGGTCCGTACCGCTCCGACGCGCGCGGTCGCGAGCGCGAAAGAAGGCCCCGACGCTCGAGCGTCGGGGTCTTCGTGTCCTTGTGCTGCGGCGCGAACCGGCTCTACGCGACGATGAACACGCGCGTGCCGATGGGCACCCGGGGGTAGAGGTTCTCGACGTCCCAGCGGTGCATGCGCATGCAGCCGTGCGAAGCGGCGTTGCCGACGGACCAGTCCTCGCTCGGCGGGATGCCGTGGATGCGGATCCCGGCGGCGTCGAGGTAGAGCGCGCGAGTGCCGAGAGGGCTGTTGGGGCCACCGGGGATCGACGGGGGCATGCTCTTCGCCCAGTCGGACCCGTTGTTGCGCCACGTCGGATTCATGACCTTGGCGACGATCTTCCAGCGGCCGAGCGGCGTGGGGTACTGTGGCATCCCGACCGCGCACTGGTAGGCCTTCTCGACCTTGGTCCCGTTGTAGAGCACGAGCGTCTTGTGGCTGCGGCTCACGAAGATGGTCTTGCCGAGCTTCGCGTCGGTGACCTTTGGCGTGGTCGTGGTCTCGACGAGGGCGACGGTCTTGGTGCCCTTCATGAGCGCGTCGGCGAGCGCCGTCGAAGCCGCGGGGGCGTCGAAACTGATACCGGGCTGCGAGGACCTGATGTTGAGCTTCGAGCCGGTGACCCCGATCGAGGCGTCGACCGCGGGCACGGTGACACGCGCCTTCTCGGCGGCCACCCAGGCCTCGACGCCGGCCGTGTCGACCTTGAGGATGTCGGTGGTGTCGCGGCCGTACGACTCGCCGGTCACGCGCCACCAGACCCGCTGGGGGAAGCTGGCCTCGACCTTCGGGGCGTCGGCGCTGGCGAGCACCGCTTCGATGTCGACCGTCATAAGCGATGCGGGGTCGACGGTCGCCGGCGTGCCTCGGAACGAGACCGTGACCGGCGAGAACAGCGGACCCTTGACCTGCTCCTCGATGACCCGCGTGGCGTCGGCGTGCGTCAAACCCCCGACGGCGACGCCGGCGACCGTGGCGCCCACGGGGAGATAGCCGCGCTGGAGGTAGTCATCGACAACGGCGGCGACGGCGGCCGCGATGAACAGCGTGAGGACGACGGCGAGAAGCGCCGTGACTGCGCGACCGGGTGTCCTGGAGCGTTTCATGCGCCTCTTCCTGTACGGGTCGGTTCGCAGGATTCTACCGCGGCCACGTCGTAAGCGTAAACTTGAGCGTACTCACGCGCACGTGCGATGCCGCCCGACGGGAAGGCCCCGATGGAAGACACGGAAGGCGTCGCACTCCGCGGGAGCCTCACGCCGCTCATATCGCAGATCGAGCGTGAGCGCGGTGTCGACCTCTCCCAGTACCGGGAATCGTACGTCGAGCGTCGCCTGGGCACTCGGCTGCGTGCCCTCGGGCTGACGACCTACCGCGAATACTGTGCCTACTTGGCCTCCGCGCCCAACGAGTACGCCCGCCTGCTCGACGCGCTCACGGTCAACGTCACCGACTTCTTCCGCGACCCGCCGGTCTGGGACATCATCCGCGGGGAGGTCATCCCATCGATCCTCGCGGAGAAGGCGGCCGTGGGACACCACGCTGTGCGCGCCTGGTCCGCCGGTTGCGCGACCGGCGAGGAGCCGTACTCGATGGTCATGGCGTTCCTGGCGGCCCGCAACCCCAAGCCCGAGCGCTTGCTCCTGAGCGTCACCGCCACCGACCTCGACCCGATCGCGCTCAAGACGGCCGCGCGGGCGGAGTACGACATCGCCAAGCTCGACCACATCCCGCTGGCCGAGCGCTCGCGGTTCGTAACCGCCGACGAGCGGCATTTCCGCATCTCTCCCGAGGTCACCGAGCGTGTGAGGTTCCGCACCTTGGACCTGTTCGCGGACGAGCCCCCGCTCGCGCTCGACCTCATCCTCTGTCGCAACGTGTTCATCTACTTCACGCGCGAGCAGCAGGAGCGGGTGACGGGCGTCTTCCACAGGGCGCTCGCCAAGGGCGGGTACCTCGTGCTCGGTCGCACGGAGAAGATGTCCACGATCGTCGGGAAGAGCTTCGAGGCCGTCTCGAGCCGCGAGCGGATCTACCGCAAGCCGTAGGCGTGCCGGCGCGTCAGCGACATACTCAGGTATCCGCGCTCCTTATGCCGATGTAGTAGAAGTACAATCGTCCACGGGGTGGACGCAGTGGACCGCGACACGTACGCGGTCCCTCGATGAGGAGGGTGTCGAAGGTGGCGCAACGCAGCACCATCAAGGTCGAGGAAAGCCTCGCGCGCACGTTCATGGTGCAGACGTGGCTGACCATCGGCCCGGCGGTCGGGATCGGACTCCTGGTCACGTCCGCCTTCGCGGTCTGGCTCCTCAAGCCCGACTTCATGCACGTCGTGACCCTGGTGGGCGCCGGCGTAGTCGCCATGGCCGTCGCGGCCTTCTTCGGCCAGCGCGCCTGGGACAAGGCCTTCAAGTCCCGGATACTGGATCCCCTGGGCGACATCGGCGGGGTGATGACCCAGGCCGGTCTCGGCGACCTGACCGTGAGCGCGCCCATCCACCGCCCCGATGAGATCGGCCTCGTGACCGACGAGTGCAACCGGCTGATCGAGTCGCTCGCCGAGATCGCAGGGGGGGTGCGCCGCTCCTCAGAGTCCGTCGCCGCGGCGGCCACCGAGCTCTCCGCGTCGTCGCAGGAGATCAGCGCGTCGACGATGGAGATATCGAACTCCGTGCAGCACATCGCGCACGGCGCCGAACTGCAGTCGCGCAAGGTCGAGGAGACCACCGCGGCCGTCGAGGCGATCGCCTCGACCATCAACAACGTGTCGGTGCAGGCGGTCGAGGCGTCGCGCATCAGCCAAGAGGCCGCGCGGCAGGCCGATCACGGCCGCGCCGCGACCGACGAGGCCATCGCGAAGATCGGCGAGGTCCAGCAGTCGATCGAGACGCTCGCGGCATCCGTTGCGCTGCTCGGCCGGCGATCCGACGAGATCGGCAAGATCGTCGACGTCATCACCTCGATCGCCGACCAGACCAACCTGCTCTCACTCAACGCCGCGATCGAAGCCGCACGCGCCGGCGAGTCCGGTCGCGGCTTCGCGGTCGTCGCCGAAGAGGTCCGCAAGCTCGCGGAGGGATCGGGCAAGGCGGCCGAGCAGATCGGCGAGCTCATCAAGGAAGTCCAGTACGAGACCAACAAGGCCGTGCGCCTGATGGAGATCGGCCAGCGCGAGATGACCATGGGGACCGAGGTCGTCGGACGCACGGGCGCCGCCCTCGGCGAGATCGATGAGGCTGTCCACCGCACGGCCGAGCTGGCCGACAGGATCGCGCTTGCGATGACCGACCAGCGCGAACGCACCTCTGCCGTCGACCGCGCCATGCACGACATCGCGGCGGTCGTCGAGGAGAACGCAGCGGCCGTCGAGGAGACCGCCGCCGCGGCCGAGCAGCAGACGGCGTGCATGGAGGAGATCTCCTCGTCCGCGCAGGACCTGGCGGACATGTCGCATCGCTTGGAGGAGTCCGTGAAACGGCTCCGCCTCGAGGGCGACGAAGCGTGAACGGCCCCGGCCGGCAGTACGTGCTCTTCCGTGTGGGGTCCGAGGAGTACGGGCTCCCGATAGGGCATGTGAGCAGCATCATCCGGTACGAGACGGTCACGCCCGTCCCGCGGGCGCCCGCCTCCGTGCAGGGGGTGATCGACCTTCGCGGCCGCGTGGTGCCCGTCGTCGATCTCGGCAAGCGCCTCTTCGGCACCACGCTCGATCCCACGGCACACGCGCGCATCATCGTGACGGAGACGCCCTCGGGCGCGGTCGGCCTTGCCGTCGACGCCGCGAGCGAGGTGGCGACCTTCGAGCCCGAGCAGATGATGCCGGCTCCCGAGGCCGCGTTGCCCCGCGATCTGGTCGAAGCATTCGAAGCCGTCGTGCACCTCGAGGGACGGCTCGTCATCCTGCTCGACCTCGAGCGCGTCCTGCCGAAGGCGGAGTACGAACTCTCCAGCACCGATACCTCTGAGGGGGACGCCTGATGTCGAGCACCATCCTGGTCGTGGACGATGCGGCCTTCATGCGCATGATGATCCGCGACATCCTCTCCAAGGAGGGCTACCTCATCGAGGAGGCCGTCAACGGCAAGGACGCCGTCGAGAAGTACGACCGGGTCGCTCCCGATCTCGTCACGCTCGACATCACGATGCCTGAGATGAACGGCATCGACACGCTCAAGGCCATCCGGCTGAAGAACCCCGAGGCGCGCGTGCTCATGGTGAGCGCCATGGGCCAGCAGCAGATGATCGTGGAGGCGCTCGAGTCGGGCGCGATGGACTTCCTGGTCAAGCCCTTCCAGCCGACCAAGGTGCTCGAGACCGTCAAGAAGTGCCTCGCCGCAGACGCGCGCTGAGCGGCGGTCCGGAGCGATGCCAACCATCCGCGTCCTGGTCGTCGACGACTCGGCGCTCGTCCGCCAGATCCTCACGCACGTACTCGGTGACGCCGCGCGCATAGAGGTTGTAGGCGTCGCCCGCAATGGGGTCGAGGCGGTCGCAGCGGTCCGGGCGCTCGAGCCCGACGTGGTGACGCTCGACATCCAGATGCCCGAGATGGACGGCATGGAGGCGCTGCGCCTCATCGTGCGCGACTCGAACGCGCGCGTGGTCATGCTGACCTCGGTCGATGATCCTGAGACCACCTACCAGGCGCTCGAGTCGGGCGCCACGGACTTCATCCTCAAGCCGCGCGAGGGGCTCGCCACCTCCATCGACCGGCTCGGCACGGAGCTCGTGAGGGCGGTCCGGGCGGCCTACGCGACCGCCCCCGAGAAGCGCACCCGGACGTCACCCACCGTGGCGGCCGCGACACCCCACCAGGTCGCCTCGACGGGCGACCCCGAACGGGTCGTGTGTATCGCTTCGTCCACGGGAGGCCCGCTGGCCCTCGACCGTGTCTTCGCGGGGCTGCAGACCGACGCCTCCGCCGCCTTCCTCGTGGTGCAGCACCTCCCGGTGGGATTCGCGGCATCGATGGCCGCGCGCCTGATGAAGGTCGCCGGTTTCCCTGTAGAAGAGGCGGGCGACGGCATGCGCGTGCTCGCCGGTCATGGCTACGTCGCGCCCCACGGGACGCACATGCGGATAGCGGGCTCGCCGGGCGCCCCGACGCGCATCGAACTCGTCAAGGGCCCGACCATCCACGGCCTGATCCCGGCGGCCGATCCTCTTTTCGAGAGCGCGGCCGAGTCCTTCGGCCCCAAGGCCGTCGGCGTCGTGCTGACCGGCATGGGTTCGGACGCGGCCGTTGGGCTGCTGTCCATCCGGGAGGCGGGCGGTCAGACGATCGCCCAGGACGAGGAGACCTCCGTGGTGTGGGGGATGCCCGGCGCCGCGGTCAAGATCGGCGCTGCGCAGGTGGTGGCTCCGATCGAGAAGGTCGCGGTGGAGATCCGGCGCACGCTGCGGAACGGGGGGAACGGGTGAGCGACGAACTCGACATGGGGGCATACCGGCAGGTATTCCTTTCGGAGAGTGCGGAGTACCTCCAGGGCATCGTCGACGCGCTCCTCACGCTCGAATCCGACCCTGACGACCTCGAGCCCGTGGAGGCCGTCTTCCGTGCGGCCCACAGCCTCAAGGGCATGTCGGGGACGATGGGCTACGAGCGCACCGCGAGCCTCACGCACACCATGGAGAGCCTCATGGACACGGTGCGGAAGCGCGAGCAGCCCGTCACGGGCGACCTTATCGACATCGTCCTGCGTGCCACCGACACCCTGCGCGACCTCATCAACTTCGAAGCGTCGGGCGGTGCCGAGGTGGATCCGGAGCTGATGGTGCAGGAGCTCCGAGAGCACACCGAGGCCGCTCACCGCAGCACTCCCGCGCAGCAGCCCGGCGCGCCGGTGGTCGCGTCTGCCGAGCCCGTGACGCAAGCACCGGAGGGCGTCGTGACCCTCGCGGTCGCGATCGAGGCCGCCTGCCAGCTCGCCTCGGTCCGTGCCTACATGGTCATGAAGCGGCTCCGCCAACTCGGCGAGGTCGTCGCCACGACTCCTTCGGAACAGGAGATCGACGAGGGCGAGTTCGACCGTACCTTCACGGTGAGCGTCAGGACCGACCGACCGGGGGAGAAGCTGGCGGAGGCGGTGCGGGCGATCACCGAGGTCGAGTCCGCCTCGGTCGTCCCCGCCGAAGCGCGCGAGGTCCCCGTCCCGGCCGCCGCATCGCCCGCGCCCGTTGAGGCTCCCCTGAGCGCCGCCGCGGACACGGAGCCCGACCGCGACGCGGCCTTCGGACGCGCCGCCAAGGCCGTGCCCAAGCTCGCGGACACGCAGACCGTTCGCATAGCGCTCACGCACCTCGACACGATGGTCGACATCGTCGGGGAGCTGGTCATCGCCCGGTCGCGCCTCGAGAACATCACGGACCGTATCGACCAGCACGACCTCACTCAGGCGGTCGAGGAGGTCCACCGGATCTCGGCCGAGCTGCAGCGGGAGGTCATGCAGACGCGCATGGTCCCGGTGGGCAACACGTTCAACCGCTTCCCCCGGATGGTCCGTGACCTGGCGCGCGACCTGGGCAAGGATGTCGCATTCGAGGTCGACGGTGTCGACATCGAGCTCGACCGCACGGTCCTCGACGAGATCGTCGAGCCGCTCGTCCACCTGCTGCGCAACTCCCTCGACCACGGCCTCGAGAACGCGGTCGACCGCGTCGCGGCTGGGAAGCCCGAGCGCGGGCTCGTGCGCCTGTCGGCCGCCCGCGAGCGCGACCGTGTCCTGGTCACCGTGGCCGACGACGGCCGCGGGATGGACGTCGAACGTATCTGGCAGGCCGCAGTGGCCCGCGGGCTCGCCGAGGCGGGGGACCGCGCCACCATCAGCGACGAGGACATCCTGCTCTTCACCTGCACTCCCGGGTTCTCCACGGCCGTTCGTGCCACGAAGGTCTCGGGCCGCGGGGTGGGCATGGACGTCGTGCGTGCGAAGGTCGAACAGCTGGGTGGAGCGCTGGCCATACGCTCGCGCCCGGGACGCGGCACGGAGTTCGTCCTGTCGCTGCCCCTGACGCTCGCGATCATCCAAGCACTCCTCGTGCGCAGCTCGGAACACACCTATGCAATCCCGCTCGGCGCCGTGACCGAGGTGCTCGCCTACGACGACCTGCCCGTCGGGACCGTCGACCTCCATCCCGTGCTGACGTTGCGGGACGGTCGCGTGGTGCCGCTGGACACCTTGGACGCGATCGTCGGCCTCGACGAGGAGCTGCGGTCCCCGGTGCGGAGCCGGAACATCGTGCTGCTGGAGTGGGGGGAGTCGGCTCGCGCCATCGGCGTCGACGGACTCGTCGGCCGTCAGGAGATCGTCATCAAGCCGCTGTCCGGGATCTTCGCGGGTGTCAGCGGGCTCAGTGGGGCCACCGTCCTGGGCGACGGCAGCGTCGCGCTCATCCTCGACCCTCGGGCCCTGTTCGCCACGGGGGAGGGTTCGCGATGAGGTTCGACGCGATGTCCGACATGCAGGTCGACGCGCTGCGCGAGACGGGCAGCATCGGGGCGGGGCACGCCGCCACGGCACTGTCGCAGCTCGTCGGTCACGCCATCTCGATCGACGTGCCGACGCTCGAGGTACTGGACGTCGGCGAGGTCCCGGAGCTCTTCGGCGGGCCCGAGACCCTCGTGGTGGGCGTCCATGTCCGGCTCCTGGGCGACATCGGCGGCAGCATGCTCTTCCTGGCCGAGCGCGCTTCGGCCCTGGCCCTCGTCGACCTCATGCACGCGCGGCCCGTCGGCTCCGCTCGGGCCTTCAGCGCCGATGAGGAGGCGCTCGTCACCCACGTCGCTTCGATCCTGATGTCGGCCTACCTGGCCGCCGTCGGCCGTCTCGCCGACGTCAGCCTGTTGCCCGCGCGGCCCTCTTCCACACTCGACATGGCCGGCGCGATCATGCAGGCGGTCACATCGGATGCCGCGCTGCGCGCCGACGTGGCACTGCTGCTGAAGACGCGCTTCTACGACGCGGACACGTCGGTCGACGCCTATCTGTTCTTCCTGCCCGACCCCGCCGGACTCGGCGTGCTCCTCGGGCGTCTGGGCGTCGCATGAGTGAGGCGTCCGCGATCCTGCGGGACCTGGCGCAGGAGTTCGATCCCAGCCATCTCATCGTCGGCGTGGGTGAGATCGCCTGCGCCCGCGAGCCCGAGGTCCTTGTCACACAGGCGCTTGGCTCGTGTGTCGGGGTCGCGCTGTGGGACCCCCGCCTGCGCATCGGCGGCCTCGCGCACGTGATGCTGCCCTCCACCTCGAGCAGCGCCGCACAGGGCAAGCGCCACCGCTTCGCCGACCTCGCCGTGCCGGACCTCGTCGAGCGCATGCTCGACATGGGCGCCGCCCCGCGTCGCATCGTCGCGAAGATCGCGGGGGGAGCATCGATGTTCCGCGGGGAGTCCGGTATCGACACGATCGGCGACCGCAACGTCGCGGCGGTGCGCTACCAGCTGGAGCGCGCTGGTGTCCCCGTCATGGCGGCGGAAACCGGCGGCTCCCATGCCCGCACTATCGAACTGTCGACGAGCACGGGTATCCTTCTGATACGCAGCTACACCTTCGGCATCCACGAGATCTGAGACACGAGCGATGGGACCGCTGATGTCGCGAGAGAACGACCGCGCGAACGACTCCGCCGGCGAGCGTCCGCGCCGCCCCCTCCGTGTCGCCATCGCAGGCGGTGACCTGCGCGCCGCCGCGATGCTGCGCCTTCTTGCCGAGGTCGAGAGCATCGACGTCGTCGCGCTGGCCGAGCCCCGGAGCGGGGCCGCGGGGGCCGTCGCCGCCCGCGAGCTCGGCATCGAGACCTCGGAGGACATCGCGGACCTCGCGTCCGTCGACGACTTGGACGTCATCCTCGACCTCACCGACGATCCGGGACTGCGCGCGCGGCTGATCGCCTACCGCCCCGCGGCCGTCGAGATCGTCGGTTCCAAGGGCGCGGACCTGATCCGGGACCTTCTGATGGCCAAGAAGCGCGGGGAGGAGCAGGAACGCCTGCTGGCCGAGCTGGAGGTCGCCTACGAGAAGATGCGCGGCCACGAGAACATGCTGCAGGCCGGCACGGTCGCACTCGAGAGGGCCAACGACGAGCTGGAGCGTCGGCTGTCCGAGATCTTCTTCACCCACGAGTTCTTCAAGGCGCTGACCTCCTTCACGACGGTCGAAGACGTGACGTCGCTGGTGGTCGACGGCGCCAACGGCATCCTGGGAGCGGAGATCTCGTGCGTCTACCTGCTCGACACGGAGCACTGGGAACTCCGCTATGCGGCCGCGCAGGGCCGCCCGGCCGACTACTTCGTCGAGGTCATCCCGGTCGACACGACCATCCTGGGGAGGGCGTACCGGGACGGTGTCGCGGTCGAGGCGGACGCCGCCGCGATCGCCGGCTCGGCCGCGTGGTCGACCGAGCCGGAGGACCTGGCCTCTCACGCGGCCGTCTCCCTGCGCAGCGGGGAGCGTGTGGTCGGGGTCCTCGTCATCGGGTCCCACAATCCGCGCGACTTCACCGCCGCCGAGATGGAGCGGCTCCAGGTCATCGGCAACCAGAGCTCGCTCGCGCTCCAGAACGCCCTGCTCCACGAGGAGCTCGAACGGCTGTCCGTCACGGACCGGCTCACGGAGCTCTACAACCACGGCTACTTCATGCAGCACCTCGAGGAGGAGATCGGTCGCGCCCAGCGCTTCAAGCACGTCATGTCGCTGATCATGATCGACATCGACGACTTCAAGTCGTTCAACGACACCTACGGGCACCCGCACGGCGACCGTGTCCTGCAGTCGGTCTCCATGACGATCGTTGGCATGCTGCGTGAGATCGACATCGCGGCACGCTACGGCGGCGAGGAGTTCGTCATCGTCCTCCCGGAGACGGACCTCGAAGGCGCCCGCGCGGTGGCGGAGAGGATCCGGGCCGGGGTCGAGCGGCTGTCGTACGAGGGCTTCGGGATCGAGGAGGACGTCCACAAGACGATCTCCGTCGGGGTGGCGACCTTCCCGCGCCACGCGACGACCGGCGCGGCGCTCATCGTGGCGGCCGACCAGGCGATGTACGATGCGAAGCGGAGCGGCAAGAACACCGTCAGATGGCCCGCGTAGAGTCGCCACTCGGCATCGTTCTTGCACCCCCGGTCATGAGGCGAGACCCGTTCGGCGAGTAGGAACGGTCACCCGCGGGTATCACGGTTTCGAGTGTGCGACGACGCGACACGGGAGCGGTGGCAGGTGGGTCTGGACAGAGCGCTCCGAGGAATGCCGGGCGACCGCGCCACCGAGAACGCGGTGCGTGACGTGCTCCTGCTCATGTCCGCACATGCGGGCGAGCCCCTCAGCGCGCAGGCGGTCGCGGACCGCCTGAACAGGTCGGAGCATGCGATCCAGGTGATACTATCGAGTCTGGCTGCGGGACATGTTCTTGCGGTCGAGGGGGACGCGTATCGCTACATGCGCGACCCCGTCGTGGAGCTGGACGTGCAGCGTTTCCTGCGTCGTTCCGGGCAGCATGGCCAGCTCGTTCAGGACAACCTGGCGAGATTCCGCGACCGCTACGGGTACCGCTGACGCATTCGGCGGTGTCCTTCCAGAGACGCCGTTGAGAGGCTGTGTGTGAGACCCATCCGTGAGGGTGACCGCGGCGCCGCGGTCGAGGACGTCCAGCGACGCCTGATAACGCTTGGGGCCGTTCTGGGCCCGTCGGGCGTCGACGGCGTGTTCCTCGGGGCCACCTTGGCGGCCGTTCGCGCGTTCCAGCGGGCACGCGGCCTGGACGAGGACGGCGAGGTCGGAGCCCACACGTGGGCCGCCCTGGTCGACGCGACCTTCTCTCTGGGCGACCGGCTCCTGTACCTGCGCCATCCCTACCTGCACGGCGCCGATGTGCTGGCCCTGCAGGGCGCGATGAACGCCCTGGGATTCGCCTGCGGCGCCGCCGATGGTATCTTCGGCGCCTTCACCGAGGGCGCCGTCCGCGACTTCCAGTCGAACACGGGACTCGGCGCCGACGGCATCGTGGGGCCCGAGACCGTTCGCGCGATCGACCATCTGCGTCACGTGTGGAGCGACAAACAGGCGCTTCCGCCCGTCGAACTCAGAGCCGCCCCCGCGCGTAGCGCGGCGGTCCTGCGGCATACGGACGTGGCGCTCATCGCCGACGCCGCGTCCCTCTCCCTGGCGGAGCGCATCGTGAACCTCGCGCATGCCAGTGAGCCGCGCGCCCGCATGGCGGTCCTGGACTCCGACGGCGGGTCGGGCGCGTTCGTCATCGAGCTCACGACGACCTTCCCGGGGCCGTCGAGGACGGTCGCCGTCCGTGAGGGCGGCGAGGCACTGTCCCGACGCCTCGCCGCTGCTGTCGCGTCAGCCGATCCGTCCGAGCCGCACGTGATCGTGCACGTCGAGCGGCCCTCCGAGGACGAGCATCTGCTCCAGTCGCTCGCCGTGTCGCTGATCGACGGCCTGTGTCTCGGCCTCGCGGGTCGGGCGCCCGCTGTGATAAGGTAGCGCGGTTTTGCAGACCTTTCGTCGGCGCCGACCGAGAGCGGGTGAGGGCGCGACCATGGGACGGATCCGGCGGTACATAGCGGTCTCCCTCGCGCTGGCCACGGCCTTGGCCACCCTGCCCGCCGCCGCGCTCGCGGCGCCGCTGGCGGCGAAGCGCGCCGAAGCGGTACGGATCCAGGCGCAGGTCGCAGCGCTCGCCGACAAGGCGGAGATCGCGACCGAGGACTGGAACCAGGCGAAGATCGAGTACGACGCCCTGCATACCAAGGTCGTCGAGATCACCACGCGTCTCGCGGCGAACACCGCCAAGACCGACATCCTCCAGACCTCGCTCAACGCCCGGGCGGACAGCATGTACCGCTCCGGGCCGCTGGGCCTGATCGACGTGCTGTTCGGTGCGGCGAGCTTCGAGGACTTCGCGACGACGTGGGACCTGCTCAACGATATGAACAAGCAGGAATCGGAGTCGGTCGCGGAATTGAAGGTGCTTCGCGCCGATGCGCTGGTCGCACAGACGGACCTCAAGGCGGCCCAGGCCTCGGCCAAGAAGGTCTACGACGTGATGGCCGCCCGCCGTTCCTCGATCCTGCAGGATGAGGCGACCGCCAAGGCGCTGCTCAAGGGCGTCCAGGCCGAGATCGCGGCGCTGACAGCCGCGGACCGCGCCCGTCGCGCGGCGGATGCCCGAGCCAACGGCGGCGGCGGAGGCGGCACCGGCTGGAACTGGGGCAACCCGCCGATCTCGCCCAAGGCGGGGATCGTCAGCATCGCGCTCCGCTATCTGGGGTGCCGCTACGTCTGGGCCGCCTCCGGCCCCCGGACGTTCGACTGCTCCGGTTTCGCCATGTTCGTCTACGCGCAGGTCGGCGTGAGCCTCCCTCACTCATCGCGCGCTCAGATCAACAGCGGCGCGCGCGTGAGCCGCGACAACCTCCAGCCCGGCGACCTCGTGTTCTTCGGCAGCCCGATCCACCACGTCGGCATCTACATCGGCGGCGGCAACATGGTGCACGCGCCCCACACGGGCGACGTGGTCAGCATCGACCCGATCGACGGCAGGGGTTTCGCAGGTGCCTGCAGGCCGTAGCCCGCGCGGCGCGCGAGCGCTCGCGCCCTAGGGGGCGTGGACCGGACAGATGGCCATCGGGGGAGCACTCGCACCGCTGCGGCGCAGCGACTTCCGGCGGCTCTGGATCGCGCAGACGGTCTCAATCGTCGGGGACAAGATCAACCAGGTCGCTCTCAGCATCATGGTGTTCGAGCGGACCCATTCAGCCGTCCAGATGGGGATCGTCTTCGCGATCGGCTACCTTCCCGCGGCGCTCTTCGGACTGCTCGCCGGGCCCCTCGTCGACCGTTGGGACCGGCGCCGCACCATGATCGCGGCGGACGCGATCCGTGCCTGTCTGGTCATCTCGATCCCGTTCGCGGTGCCCCTTGGGATGTGGGCCGTCTACGCCCTCGCGTTCTCCAGCGCCACGGTCTCCCTGTTCTTCGAGCCGTCGCGGATGGCGCTCGTCCCGTCGGTCGTCGAACAGGACGAGCTCATGGCCGCCAACTCCCTGGATATGACCACGAGCTCGATGGCCGAGTTACTCGGGATCGGGTTCGCGGGTGCCCTCGTCGCCGTCATCGGCTGGGGGTCGGCGTTCTTCGTCGACGGTGTCACGTTCGTCGCGTCGGCGCTGTTCGTCGTCGCACTGCGGCACCGGGCGCGACGTCGCGACCTCGTGCCCTTGGCGATCGGTGTCGTGTGGCGAGACCTGCGTGCGGGCTTCGATCGGATCCGAACGAGCGCGGTGCTGCGGGGCGTGATCATCACCTACGCCGCGGTGGCGGTCGGGGTGGGCGCGGCCCTCACGTTGAGCATCGTCCAGGCTCTGAACGTGTTCGTGAACTCCGGACTACCCAACGCCCTGCGCATCACGACCGTTGACCTGGCCACGACCGCCGGACTGCTGATCGGGAGCATCGTCATCGGCGTGGGAGGTCCCGGCCGCGCGGGACGCAAGTACGTGTTCGGCGTCGTCGCTTTCGGTCTGCTGATGGTCGCGCTCTGTTTCGCCAAGGACATCAGGATCGCGGCCGTCCTGCTCTTCGCGATGGGGATCGCGAACGAGTACTTCGGGATCCCCATGCTGACGATCACGCAGGCCCACACCGAGGACGAGATCCGGGGCCGGGTGATGGCGGTGAGGATGACGGTGACGCGGGTCGCCGCGGTGATCGGACTGGCGCTCGCCGGCGTCGCGGCCCAGGTCTACGGCGTCGTCCCCTCGATAGCGGCGGTCGGTGTCTACATGACGGTGCTGGGAGTGGCGGCGTTCCTCATGCCCGCGCTTCGCGAGGCCTGACGGGTCGCGGACCCGGCCAGCAGCGCGGTACCATGTGGTGCGCCGCGGGGCGCGACGCACGGGCACGACGGTCGTTGACGAGGGGACGTCGGAACACATGGCGCAGATCGACGCACTGCTCGAGATGATGGCCGCGCGCCGCTGCTCGGACCTGCACCTCAAGGCCGGCAGCTCGCCCGCGGTGCGGCTCGACGGCGTTCTGACGATCCTTCACGAGCTGCCCGTCATCGACGCCGCGTCGACCGAATCGCTCGCGCGCGAGATCCTCGAGCCGCGTCACCGCACCCTCTTCGACGACGGGCGGGACATCGACATGGCCTACTCGCTCAGCGGGGTGGGCCGCTTCCGGATCAACATCTACCGGCAGTCGGGCGCCGTCTCGATCGCCTCGCGCCGCGTATCCACCGAGCGCAAGGGCTTCGCGGAGCTGGGGCTTCCCGATTCCATCGAGCAGCTCGCCAACGAGCAGCGCGGCCTGGTACTCGTGACCGGCACCGCCGGCTCGGGGAAGACGACCACCATCGCCGCGATGATCGACTACATCAACCGGACCCGGACCGGACATATCGTGACGATCGAGGACCCGATCGAGGTCCAGCACGAGGACTCGCTGTGCGTGATCGATCAGCGCGAGATCGGCATCGACACCGACAGGTACGCGGACGCGCTGCGGCACGTCGTACGTCAGGACCCGGACATCGTGTTCATCGGCGAGATGCGCGATCACACGACGGTCTCCGCCGCCCTGACTGCGGCGGAGATCGGGAACCTCGTCCTGTCGACCCTGCACACGATCGACGCCACGGAGACCGTGAACCGCATCATCGACTTCTTCCCGCCGCACCAGCAACTCCAGGCGCGCCTGATGCTCGCCTCGACGCTGCGGGGCATCGTCTCGATGCGTCTGATCCCGGCCGCGACCGGCGGACTCATTCCCGCGGTCGAGGTCCTGGTGATGACGGGGACGATCCGCGAGTACCTGCTGGACCCGGAACAGACCTACAAGATCCGCGACGCGATCGGCGAGGGCGAGTACTACGGGATGCAGACGTTCGACCAGGCCCTCGTGCGCCTCTACCAGGACGGCAAGGTCACGGTGGAGGATGCGATCGCGGCCTCGGCCAACCAGCACGACTTCAGGATCATGCTGCGGCAGCTCGGCGTCACTCCTCCGCCTGTGGGCTCCTACTGACGCGGACCGTTCTTCCGGCGAACGCGCCGCAACCACCACAGACACGCTGACACGCCGACCGCTGCACCGGCGACGTCGGTGAGCCAATCCACGGGGTCGGGTGTCCTGAAGGGGACGAACGCCTGATGGAACTCGTCGGAGGCGCCGTAGAGCGCGCACAGAGCCATCACGAGAAGCACTCCTCGGCGGTCTTCCCTTCGGACCGCCCAGAGTGCGAGCGCGCCGAGCACGAAGTACTCGCCGAGGTGTCCGTAGGCGCTGTAGCCGCCTGGGATGTTCGTCCCGGGAACCGAACTGCCGGCGAAGATGACGCCCGCCCACAGGAACACGGGCAGCCAGCGCGCGACGCGGGAGCGTTCTCGAGGTGACGTGGTCGTTTCCATGTCGGCGAGTCTAGCACCGCGGTTGACGGACCCGAGCGCGGAGTGAGAAGGTCAGTGTCCGCTCGTCCACCCGGAGGTGTCGTGTCCCGCAGGATCGCGCTCGTAGCCGTCATCGCCTCAGCAGCGTGCTTCGCCACCCTCGGGATCCTGACGAAGTGGGCGTTCGCCCACGGCGCGGAGCCGATGTCGTTGCTGGCGGTGCGGTTCGCCGCCGCGGCCGTCGTGATGGGTGTCGCCCAGTTCGTGCGTGACCCCGCGGCGCTGCGCGTCACGCGAGGCGACCTGCTGCGCTTCCTGGGGCTGTCGCTGACCGGCTACGGCGCGGCCTCGCTGTGCTACTCGTTCGCGGTGAGGGAGATCGGCGCATCGGTCACGACGGTGCTGCTCTACACCTACCCGGCGCTCGTATCGATCATCGGATGGCTCTTCCTGCGCGAGGCGTTCCCGCTCAAGCGCGCAGCTGCCGTCCTGCTCACGTTCCTCGGGTGCGCCCTGGTCGCGGGCGTGTTCACCGCGAACTCCGCCGTCACGACCCGGGGGCTGCTCCTCGGGATGGGTGCGGCGCTGGGCTACGCGGTCTTCAACGTGCTGTCGTATCGCTCTCTGGGGCGCACGCCCAGGCTCACCATCATGGCCTACACGTTCGCGTTCTCGGCGATCGCGCTCGCCGCGGTCGCCGCGGCGAACGGGACGCTGGGCACCGTGGGACGGTGGGACGTCTACACGTGGGGCTCCGTCGCTCTGATGGTGGCGGTGCCGACGTTCGCCGCGGTCATGCTCTACCTCGGAGGCATCGCGCGGATGGGAGCGGCGCAGGCGGCCGTGATCTCAACGCTCGAGCTCCCGTTCACGGTCGTGTTCGCGGCGCTGGCGTTCCCGACCCAGCTGCTCACTCCGCTCCAGCTCGCGGGCGCGGGCATCGTGCTCGCAGGCGTCGTGATGGCGGAATGGGGCTCCGCCCCCGGCGAGGTCGACGGGGTCGTCGCGGTCTGAACCCGCCGGCCGTCAGGCGAGCTTCGAGCCGCCCCGCCGCGCAAGGCGCGCGAACCACGGCGACTTGAGCCCGATCGCCTTCTCCGGGCACAGCTCCTGGCAGCAGTAGCAGCGGATGCACGTGTCCAGGTCGAACGCCGGGCGTCTCTCCACCATGGTGATCGCGGACACCGGGCAGTTCTTCTCGCAGGTGCGGCACGTGGTGCACGCGTCGCGGTGCTCGAGGCACGGTCGCGACGCCGTGTGCTTGCGGGCCCACCGTCCGATCGCCGGGGGCATGCCGCGCGAGACGTCGCGCGCCGGCCGCAGGAAGGAGTCGGGGACCAGCCCGCGCCACGGTGTGCCCTCGATGGGGACCTCGTCCGTCGTCGCGGGCCCGATGCCGCGCTCGTGGGCCACGGCGTTCGTGTAGACGTCCATGGGATCGAATCGCGCGATCGAGGATGCGACGACGTCGAGTGCCACGGCGTCGGCCGACGCGATGAGCGCGCCGATCGGCTTCGGGGTGCCGCCAGAGGGGCCGGCACCCTCCATCGCGACGACCGCGTCCATGATCGACAGCTCGGGACTGCACGCCAGGAGCAGGTCGACGAGCATACCCGCGAAGTCCATGCGGTCGGGGACCTTGATGTGGAACTGCGCCTTCTCGAGCCCGGGGATGCAGCCGAAGAGGTTCTTCACCGCGCCGGTGAACATCATGAAGCCGTGGGTCTTGAGCCGGGGGAGGTCGATGAGCACGTCCGCCTCGATGGCCTCTCGCCCGAGGTTGAACGACTGATAGAGGACTCCGCCGGGGGAGGGGACCCGGACGACGGCGTCGTCGAGCAGAGAGAGCCGCACGTCTTCGTCGCGCGCGACAGCGGCCATGCCGCTAGTCTCGAACAGGGCGCGGGCGGACGCGGCGGTGGTGCGACCTCCCGGACTGTCGCCGATGGCGATATCGCGGGCCCCGGCCTTCTTCGCCGCGCGGACGACGGCGCGCACCAACTCGGGGTGCGTCGTGACCGCTCGGTCGGGCTCGGCCTTCATCAGGAGGTTGACCTTGACGAAGACCGTCTGGTCCTGCGCGACGAAGGCCTCCATGCCACCGAGCGGCGCGAGCAGCCTCTCGAGAGCCGCGGACATCTCGTCCTGGTCGTACGAACCGCAGCGCTCGATCGCGACGATCCCCGGTGAGTACGTCATGCGGTCGTACCCAGCTTGTTCTCGACCGCGCGGATGATCCCCGGGTAGGAGACCGCGCCGTCGTAGACCGCCTCGTCGTCGACGAAGGTCACGGGGTAGATGAGACCGCGCTCCTGGATGGTCTGCACGTCGGCCTCATGGGCCGCGCGCGTCACGGGGTCGCCCGTGTCGATGTACTCGATGGTGGCCCTGTCACCGAAGCGGCGTGTCATCTCGTCGCCGATCAGTGCCGTGATCTCCGCCGGAGACCAGGACGGGCCTCATCCACCGCTGAAGCAATTGGTCTCGACCGCGAGGTCGAATACCTGGACCTTGACCATGTTCGTCACCTTTCGTCGGTGCCTATCGAGATCGCGCTCATCGGACAGACGCGGACACACGCACCGCACGCGGTGCACGAATCCGGGTCGATCGCCCACGGCCCCGGTCGGCCCGCGGACTCGATGCGGTAGATCGCTCCGGCAGGGCAGACCCTTCGTGCCGGGCAGCCGGGCTGCCGATCGCAGCGGGCCGGATCGATGTTCATCACAGGCACAGTTTCCTCTTCGCGACAGATGTGGACAACACCGTCTTGACGAGGAGCAGCATACCCCATGGGGTATGTGACCACCAGCCCCCGCATCCTCCGGGCGGTCGGGACCGGTGCTATCATCCGCGGCGTCGCGTCAGACGTCGCAGAGAGGTGACCTCATGACCGAATCACAGGAAGTCGCCGCACGTCTGCTCGCGGCGGCCCTCGAATTGCCGGCCGGGCCCGCGGCGCTGGGCGACTACGTGCCGGCGGTGCGTTCGGGCTCACTCGTGTTCACATCAGGCCAGCTGCCGATGAAGGCCGGAGCACTGCTCGCGACCGGTGCCGTCGGCGTTTCGACGGACGCCGACACCGCGCGGAGCTGCGCCCGCCAGTGCGCGCTCAACGCGCTCGCCGCGGCGTCGACCGTGTGCGACCTCGACGATGTCGTGCGGGTCGTGAAGGTCACGGGGTACGTGGCCTCAGCACCCGATTTCACGGGACAGCCCGGAGTGGTGGATGGCGCCAGCGCGGTGATGGGCGTGGCTTTCGGTGATGCGGGTCGGCACGCCCGCGCGGCGGTCGGCGTCGCCTCACTCCCGCTCGGGGCTCCCGTCGAGGTCGAGATCGTCCTCGAGCTGGCGTAGGCCATGGGCACCTCCGCGCCTGACGAGGAGCCTGCCGCTCCGCTCGACGACAAGGTCGCCGACGCTCCCGCTGGGCCAACGCGCGAGGGCGTGCCGCGAAACGTCGTGATCCTGGGGCTCGTCAGTCTGCTGACGGACGCGTCATCGGAGATGGTCTATCCGATCCTGCCCCTCTTCCTCGCGAACGTCCTGCACGCCCCGGTCAGCGCGATCGGGCTCATCGAGTCGCTGGCCGAGGCGACCGCCTCGTTCGTGAAGGTCGCTTCCGGTCGGCTGTCGGACCGGCTTCGCCGCCGGCGACCGCTGGTGGCGGTCGGCTACACCCTTTCCAACGTCGTGAAGCCACTGCTCGCCGTGGCACCCGGGTGGCCCGCGGTCCTCGGGCTTCGCGTGGCCGATCGCTTCGGCAAGGGGGTGCGGACCGCTCCGCGCGACGCGCTCATCGCCGACTCCGGGACCGCCGAGCGCCGTGGGCGCGATTTCGGGTTCCACCGCGCGCTCGACACCGTCGGAGCGGCCATCGGCCCGCTCACCGCCTGGGCGATCCTCACGCTGGTGCCCCAGGGCTACCGTCTCGTGTTCTGGGTCTCGGCCATCCCGGGTTCGCTCGCGATCGTCCTCGTCCTGGCAGGCGTACGTGAAGCCCGCCGGCCCGGCCCGCGGCCCGCCGCGGGGGAGAAACGGCCGCTCGTGCCCTTCCGGCAGCTCGGCGTCCCCTTCACCGTCTTCACCGCGGTCAGCGCCGTGTTCGCCTTGGGCAACTCGTCGGACGCGATGCTGATCCTGCGGGCTCAGAACGTGGGCACCGTGGCGGCCCTCATACCCCTTATGTACTTCGTCTTCAACGTCGTGGCGGCGGTTCTCGCCACTCCGCTCGGCCACCTGTCGGACCGCGTCGGGCGCCGCCGTCTGATCGTCTTCGGGTTCGCGGGGTACGCCCTCGTCTACGCCGGTTTCGCGCTTGCGGGCCACCCCGCCTCGATCTGGCTGCTGTTCGCGGCGTACGGCGTGCCGTACGCCGCCACGGAGGGAATGACGCGGGCCTATGTCGTCGATCTCGTGCCCGCGCCGCTCCGTGCGACCGCGCTCGGCGGCTACACCTTCGCCATCGGCATAGCGGCGCTGCCTGCCAGTCTCGTGGCGGGGTTGCTGTGGGACCGGTTCACGCCGGCCGTGCCGTTCGCCTTCAGCGCCGTGCTCATGCTCGTCGCCGCGATCGCGTTGTCGGTGGCGCCGCAGCTGCGCACCGGTGCCGCGATCACCGGGCAGGAATCGCCCGTCTGACGCCGAACAACGGAGGTGGGTGGGTGTGCGTCCCCGCGCTTGTGCGTGGGCGAGCGTTCGCCTACTGTTGGCAAGACGACGGGAGGGGCGCACCAAACCCGTCGAAGCACGTCGTGACCCCCGATGTGATCTCCAAAGGAGCGATGGGAATGGCGAAGATCTCCCTTGCCGGGTTCAAGGACCCGGTCCGTAGGCCGCGGTTCATCGTCTGGACGTTCGTGGTAGTCCTGGCGCTGGCCGCGTTTGTCATCGTGATGTTGGGGGCCACCTCGACGCGCTGGTTCTGCGCTGACGTATGCCACAAGGTCCAGGACGACACGATCGCGGCGTACAACGCCTCCTCGCACGCGGAGATCTCCTGCATGGCCTGCCACGAGCCGGTCAACGCGGACACGTTCACCTTCCTCATCGCGAAGGTGAAGTCGGGCCTCGAGGTCATCCCGACCGTCGGCAACACGTTCTCCCTGCCGTTGAACCCCGGCTCGGCTCTGGCGCTCAAGGGCGGCCACGAGATGGGCAGCCAGCAGTGCACCCAGTGCCACAGCGCGAACCGCAAGGTGTCGCCGGATCCGGGCCTCATCATCGACCACAAGGTCCACGCCGACGCCGGCATCTGGTGCACCGTGTGCCACAACCGCATCGCGCACAACGACGCCGCCGTGGCACCGACCCTGGTCGCACCGAACGGCACCAAGAACATCGTGCATCCGAACTTCATGCAGATGAAGTACTGCTTCCGCTGCCACGACCTCGAGGGCAACATCAAGATGACGGGCATCGGCGCCAAGGCCGCCCCCGGCACCTGCAGCACCTGCCACCCGGCCGGCTTCGAGTTGAAGCCCGCGTCGCACAACGCCGCCGACTGGGCCAGCGCAGCGCACGGCGACGAGGCCAAGAAGATCCTCACCGAGATGGGCGTCGCAGGCGAAGAGGCCAAGAAGCTCGAGGGTGAGGGCATCGCTCCGTACCTCGCGGCTCCGGTCAACGAGTGCTTCACCTGCCATATCGAGGCGAAGTTCTGCAAGACCTGCCACGACAGGCTGAAGGTCTCCACCGCGACGACCACCGCCCCGTAGCACGCGTTCCGTACGATGCTTCTTCCGCGGAGGCCCGGCCCCATCAGGGAGCCGGGCCTCCTGCTGTTCCGCGTCCGCGGAATCATTGCTTGCCGCGCTACGCAGCGACCGTGTAGGATACGACCTCGTCGGGATGTGGCTCAGCTTGGTAGAGCGCTCGGTTCGGGACCGAGAGGTCGTGGGTTCGAATCCCGCCATCCCGACCAGATGACGACATACGGCGGGTCCGGCATACGCCGGGCCCGCCGCGTCGTTTGGGCGCACTGTGATCCGCCGGGGGAGCCATGATCGACACGGCATTGCACTGGCTCGGCTACGGCCTGTGCCACCAGCTGCCCGCCCGCTCCTTCTTCGCCGGCGGGCACCAGCTCCCTGTCTGCGCCCGGGACACCGGCATCTATCTCGGTTTCGTGGTCGCGTTGCTGGTCATGGCCGCCTTCGACCGCGGCCGGCGGCGTTCGGGGATGCCTCCCGCCTGGCTGATGGGTGTCGCCGTCGCTGCGCTGGTCGCGATGGGCTGGGACGGGGTCACCTCGTACGCTGGCCTGCGGGCCACGACGAACCTGATCAGGCTCGCGACGGGAACGGGCGCCGGTTTCGCGATCGCCCTCGTTATCGTCCCCCTCCTGAACACACAACTCTGGAGATCCCGCTCATCCGAGCCGGTACTTGAATCACCGCTTGAGGGGATCGTATGGTGCGCGACCGCTCCGATCGCCGTTGTCGCCGCCTACTGGGGCGGGCCGTTGCTCGGCGTCGCCTATCCGATCGGGGTGGGAGTCGCGATCCTGGTGACCTTCACGGCGGTGAACCTGGTGCTGGTCTCGCTCATCCCGTACTTCGAGCGCGCGTTCGGGCGCCTTCGCGAGACGTGGCCCGCTCTGCTGTGTGCCCTGGCTCTCTCGCTCGTCGAGTTCGCCTTGGCGGACTGGCTGCGTCTGGTACTTCTCTCGCTCGTCGGGCGGGTCTAGAATCCTGTAGGGGAGCGGTGGGGCGTCCGGCGCCACCGCACGGGCGTGACAAGGGGTGGGAAGTGTACAGCCACAAAGACCGGCTCCACGTCGTCATCTTGACGCAGGGCATGCAGATCGAGGGTGACCTTCACGTCCTTGCGGGGAGCCGTCTGACGGACGCCCTGAACTCCAAGGGCAAGGACTTCTTCCCGGTGACCGACGCCCGCATCTGCAAGGTGGGCTCCGAGGACATCCTCTACTCGGTCCAGTACATCGCGGTCAACCGCGACAGCATCGACTGCATCATGGAGGTTCCCGGCACCTAGGCGCCTGGTCGTGTCAGACCGTCCGGCTATGCTCCTGTCGAACATCAGTTCGATAGGAGGCCACGATGCAGAACGACACCACACAGCCGTCCGAGCGGCCCTTCCTCGGCGTCCTCGCCGAGCGTGCGCTCGCCGCGGGGACCCCCCAGGCCGTGGCGGCCGAAGCCGTGCGAGCGACTTCGTCGCGATTCCCCCGACGCTCCGACTCCGAGCGGGCGACGCGGACGCGCATCGAATCCTACTTCTGGGGTGTCGTGCGCAGGCGCGCACTTCAGGGAGCGGCTCCGGCGGTCAGTCGTCGGCTCGTCATCGCCTCGCTCGAGCGTGAGCTGCTCGAGGCCGGCCATTCACCCGAGGCCACGCGCCGTGAGCTCCGGCGCCTCTACGGCGACTCCGCGTGCGCCCCGCTCTCGTGCGAACACGTCGCCTGAGCGGCGATCCGCGGTGACGCGCGGCGTCAGTAGAACGAGGCGGCTCGCATCATCCCGCCCGTCGCGCGGTTGAAGACCCATAGGCGCCGATGCGTGAGCGTTCCACCGGTGTCGCCGTAGGCTTCCACGACGACGATGGCGTCGACGCCATCGACCGGGCGGACCTGGACGAGCACGGGCACCGACGGGGTATGCGCAGGAAAGCCCGTGGTGAGCAGCTCCGCGGCGCGCGGACCGGCGCCGCCCTTCGCCCTCAACTGGGCCAGCATCGCGCTCCGAAGCGCGGGCGCATCGGTCGACGTCACGCTGGCGAAGGCGCTGATGTCCGTCGTCGCGGCGAGCGCCTCGGCCGCCTTGGCGGTGATCGACGCGTCCTGGCTCTCGAATCGGACCGTCAGGGGGGCCGCGGGGCGTCCGCAGCCCGCCAACGCCAGGGCGAGCGACGCGAACAGGGCGATCAGGACGAGGCGTGCGCGCATGGCGTCGGCTTCCCGGAAGAGGGTCTTTTCGGCTCCATGGTAGACCAGCGTCACGAGCGCCGCCGCGCCTCCAGTGTCAGAGCGAGGGACTAGTGTCTTGCCACAGGCGGCGGCACCGAGATCCGGAGGCGGTCATGAAGGAGCAGTACGTGAGAGACCTCGGCGAGGGGATGCGTGTCGACTCCCTCTTCTCACTGCGCTCGCGCGACATCCGCTCCGCGCGCACCGGCGATCCGTACCTGTCCCTTGAGGTCTCGGACTGCAGCGGCGCCATACCGGCGGTCATGTTCCGACCCTCCTCCGCCGAAGAGGCGCTTCCGATCGGATCCGTCGTCCGAATCCGGGGAGTCGTCTCGACCTATCGCGGCGTCCGCCGCGTCTCCATCGACGCGCTGCGGCCCGTCGAGACGTTCGACCCGCGCGACCTCCTGCCGTCCGGCCTCCGCGACCGGGAGGAGATGCTCGGCGAGTTGCGGAGCGCCGTGAAGCGTATCCGCGACGTCCGCCTGAGGTCGGTGGCGCGGGCGGTCTTCGGCGCGCCAGGCTTCATCGGGTCGTTCGCCTCCTGCCCGGCGGGGACCGGTCGTCACCACGCGTACGTGGGCGGTCTGCTCGAGCACACACTCGCGGTCGCCGCGTTGTGCGAGACGCTCGCTTCCTCATACCCCCGGGCGGACCACGACCTGCTCCTCACGGCCGCGCTGCTCCACGACGTCGGCAAGACCGAGGAGCTCTCGTTCGCATCGTCGTTCGAGTACACCGACGCGGGTCGGTTGGTCGGGCACGTCGTGCTCGGTGAGCGGATCGTCTCGCGCGCGATCGAAGGACTGGCGCGGCCGCTGCCCGACGAGCTGGGGCTACGCCTCATCCACGCCGTACTTGCGCACCACGGCGAGCGCCAGTGGGGCGCCCCGTGCGAGCCCTGTTCGCTCGAGGCGCTCCTCCTGCACCACGCCGACAACCTCGATGCTCAGGCTGCCGCGTTCCTGGACGCCGTGTCGGGAGCCGCGGTGCTCGAGCAATCCTGGAGCGACCGCGGCAGTCCGTTCGGCCGGGCGCTGCTCGTCCCTACCGCCGCGACCGGCGCCGTCCGACGTGAGTGCGCCTGACCGCCGGGACTTCGCGGAGACGAGGCGGGGGAGCGGGGTGCGATACAATCCGTGAACCGTGAGGCGACCCGCGAGCCCGCGCGTTCGCGCGACGGGCGGCACCGATGAGGAGAACACCATGACGCTTCCCAAGGCTGAGATCGGAGTGTTCGGCGGGAGCGGGTTCTACTCGCTCCTGGACAACGCCGAGGAGTTCCGCGTGAACACACCCTACGGCGCGCCGTCGTCACCCGTCACGGTCGGTGAGATCGCGGGCCGCCCGGTAGCGTTCCTGCCACGTCACGGCAAGGACCACCAGCTGCCGCCGCACATGATCAACTACCGTGCGAACGTGTGGGCGATGAAGGAGTTGGGCGTCTCGCGGATCATCGGTCCGAACGCCTGCGGCTCGCTGCAGCCCGGCGTGAAGCCCGGCGACTTCGTGATCTGCGACCAGTTCGTCGACAGGACGTGGGGACGGATCGACACGTTCTACGACGGCCCCGTCACGACGCACGTGTCGTCGGCCGACCCGTACTGTCCCACCATGCGCGCCGTCGCCGTCGAGCAGGCGGACGCGCTGGGCATCACGGTCCACCCCAAGGGCACGGTCGTCGTCATCCAGGGCCCTCGCTTCTCCACGCGCGCCGAATCTCGCTGGTTCGCCTCCCAGGGCTGGGAGGTCATCAACATGACCCAGTACCCCGAGTGCTATCTCGCCCGGGAACTCGAGATCTGCTACTGCAACATCTCGCTGATCACCGATCACGACGCCGGCGCCGAGGGCATCGAACCGGTTTCGAACGACGAGGTAGTGCGCGTGTTCGAGGCCAACAACAAGAAGCTCCGCGACCTGCTCCACGCGATGATCCCGGCCCTACCGGCCGAGCGTGCCTGCGTCTGCGCGCACGCGCTCGAGGGCGCGGCGTTCTAGCGAGCCCCGCTGTCCGGCCGGGCAGGCAGTGACCGCCGGCTCCGCTTGCGCCCACTTTGTAACAGTAGTTACAATGCGGGTGGCGCGTGTCAGAGTGGTGTCCGCATGGGGTCGGCAGGCGGACGTCTCGGTCCGAAGGTGACATCCGATGGAGCGTGGAACCATGGTGGAAGCCGGGGCGCACATCCCCGAGGGCGTGATCGAGCGCCTCCCGCTCTACCTCAATGTGCTCCTCCAGATCCGTGAGGACGGGGAGGAGACGGTCTCCTCCGCACGCCTCGGGGAGCTCGCCCGAGTGAATCCCGCCCAGATCCGGCGAGACCTCACGCACTTCGGCTCGTTCGGGCGTCGCGGCATCGGCTACGACGTCGATACGCTGGCCGATCGCATCCAGCGGATCCTCGGGTCCGACCACGTCCACCGGCTCGCGCTCGTCGGCGCCGGCAATCTGGGCTCGGCGATCGCCGCATACGACGGTCTCAGCAAGCATGGGTTCATGGTCACGGCGGTGTTCGACAACGACCCGGCCAGGGTCGGCGGACGCCTCGGTGACGTGATCGTGCGCGACATGCGCGAGCTCGAGCAGACCGTGAAGGAGCAGGGGATCAGCATCGGTGTGGTCGCGGTGCCGCCCGCCGCCGCGCAGGAGGTCACCGACCGGCTCGCGACCGCCGGGATCCGCGTCATCCTCAACTACACCCCGGTCGTCGTCCAGGTCCCTGAGGGCGTGACACTGCACAATACCGATCCCGTTCAGGAGCTCCTCCACACCCTCTACTATCTCTCTGCCCGTGAAGAGCAGGCGGGACCGCCCTCGGGCCGGGACCGATAGCGCGGGTACGGTGGCGGTGATACTCTAAGCAGCGGTCGTCTCCGGCAGATGACGGCCCCACGGCGTGCCACTCCCGAAGGAGCATCTCGATGAATCTGGACAAGACCCTCATCATCATTCTGATCATCGCGCTGGTCGTTGTCGGCCCGACCCAGATCCCGAAGCTCGCGAAGATGTTCGGCAAGTCGGCGAAGGCTCTCAAGGACGGCATCGATGGCAAGCTCGATGACGAAGATGAAGAGAAGCCGGCTGCCAAGCCCAAGAAGGAAGACGAAGAGGTCTAGCGACCCCCTCGTCCGGCTTCAGGCTCACCGCTCCACCACTCGCCCCGGTCCGCCTCTTGCAAGCGCGGACCGGGGCGCTATACTCTCTCCAACTCTGAGGGCCGCCCGATATACGAGGCGGCCCGCGCGTTGCTCCCCACCGGCCTCGGCCGGAAGAGCGGAGCTGCGCGAGAGCCCGAAAAGTGCGATAGGAGTCCGGGGACCATGCACAAGGAAATCGCTCTCACCGTAGAGGGTCAGCAGAAGCTCGAAGAGGAGCTGCACTTCCTCGAGACCGTGAAGCGCCGCGAAGTCGGCGAGCGGATCAAGGAAGCCAAGGAGTTCGGGGACATCTCCGAGAACTCCGAGTACGACGACGCCAAGAACGAGCAGGCGTGGGTCGAGAGCCGCATCATCGAGGTCAACCAGATCCTGGCTCACGCCACGATCATCTCGGCGCCGAAGAAGAACGACAAGGTCAGCCTTGGCAGCAAGGTCGAGCTGCAGCACGGCGACGACGGCGACACGACCCTCTACCGCATCGTCGGCTCGGCCGAGGCGGATCCCGCAGACAACAAGATCAGCAACGAGTCACCCGTCGGGCAGGCCATCATCGGCCGCAAGAAGGGCGACGTCGTCGCGGTGTCGCTCCCCTCGGGGAAGACGATCAAGTACACCGTCGTCTCCATCCACCACTAGGCGCCCCCATGGCCGCAGACGAGCGCGCCCTGAACGCACCTGACGACGACCCGATCGTCGTCAGGCATGCGAAGCTCGAGGCGCTCCGTGCTCGCGGCGAGGAGCCGTACAAGCTCAGCTTCGATGTCAGCGCCCGCGCGAGCGAACTCGCGGAGCGCTATGCATCTCTCGCCGACGGCGAGGACACCGCCGATGAGGTCCGCGTCGCGGGCCGTGTGGTCGCGCTTCGCGACCAGGGCAAGGCCGTCTTCATCGTCCTTCGCGATGCGACCGGCGACCTCCAGCTGTTCTGCCGCGCCAACGTGCTCGGCGACGACGCGCTCGCGCGGATCAAGGATCTGGACCTGGGCGACTGGATCGGGGCGGAGGGCACCATGCTCCGCACGCGCCGCGGCGAACTCTCCGTAGCGCCGACCGTGGTGACGCTCCTCTCGAAGTCCCTGCGGCCGTTGCCGGAGAAGTTCCACGGTCTCAACGACACGGAGACGCGATACCGCCAGCGCTACGTCGACCTCATCGTCAATCCCGGTGTCCGCGACACCTTCGCGAAGCGCTTCGCGATCATCTCGTCGATCCGGCGCTTCATGGACGCACAGGGGTACCTCGAGGTCGAGACCCCGATGCTCCACGCCATACCCGGCGGAGCGACCGCGAAGCCGTTCGTGACGCACCACAACGCGCTCGACATGGAGCTGTACCTGCGCATCGCTCCGGAGCTCTACCTCAAGCGCCTGCTCGTGGGCGGTTTCGAGGCCGTCTACGAGATCAACCGGTCCTTCCGCAACGAGGGCATCTCCGTTCGGCACAACCCCGAGTTCACGATGCTCGAGGCCTACCGCGCCTTCACCGATCTGCGCGGCATGATGGACCTCACCGAGGGTATGGTGCGGACGGCCGCGCAAGACGTTCTCGGGTCGCTCGAGATCACCTACCAGGGCGTCGAGGTCGACCTCGGGGCCCCCTGGCGGCGCGCGACCATGATCGAGCTCACCAGCGCGGCCGCGGACGACGACGTCTCGTTCGACCGTTCGCTCGAGGACCTGCGTGCCCTGTGCGCCAGGCACGAGGTGCCGGTCGAGAAGGCGTGGGGCCGCGGGAAGCTCATCACGGAGCTGTTCGAGAAGCTCGTGGAGC
>JANYKZ010000094.1 GCA_025361505.1 Coriobacteriia bacterium | reverse complement strand
TGGTCGCCGCCACGGCGTTCGCCGAGCGCGTGGACTTCGACGGCGTGATCGTCACCAAGCTTGACGGGGACGCGCGCGGGGGCGCAGCGCTCTCGGTGCGCTCCGTGACCGGGAAGCCGATCAAGTTCGTCGGCGTTGGGGAGAAGCTCGACGCGATCGAGCCCTTCCATCCCGACCGCATGGCGCGTCGCATACTCGGCATGGGCGACGTGGTCTCGCTCATCGAGAAGGCGCAGGAGACCGTGGCGGCGGGTGACGCCGCCGAACTCGAGAAGCGCATGCGGGCCAACGAGTTCACGCTCGACGACTTCCTGTCGCAGCTCCAGCAGGTCCGCAAGATGGGGTCGCTCAAGGACGTCATGGGCATGATCCCGGGCATTGGAGCGGCCCAGCGGGCGCAACTCGCGAACGCCGAGATCGACGAGAAGGCCCTGGACCACACCCAGGCGATCATCCAGTCGATGTCCGCGGCGGAGCGCCGCAAGCCCGCTCTCATCAACGGACACCGTCGGGTGCGCATCGCGGCCGGTTCGGGCACCTCGGTCCAGGAGGTCAACCGCCTGCTCGATCAGTTCGTCCAGGCCAAGAAGATGATGAAGCAGATGCAGAACGGCAAAGGCAAGTTCCGGGGTATGCCCGGCTTCGGGGCGTAGAGCCCGACCGCGGCCCGGCCCGGGCCCTGTCCGCGCTTCACACAGGTCCGCGCATGCCCTATCATGGGCAGTCGCTCTATCAGACACGCATGAGTCACGAGGTCCACGGGGCCTCGCTCACATCACCCGGAGGTGAAGGTTCTTGTCAGTCAAGATCCGTCTGGCGCGCGCAGGCGCCAAGAAGGCGCCGTTCTACCGCGTCATCGCCGCGGACGGCCGCGCCACGCGCGACGGCCGGTTCCTCGAGATCCTCGGCCGCTACAACCCGCGCACAGAGCCCTCGTTCATCGAGCTCGACCTCGCGAAGGTCGACGCCTGGATCGGCAAGGGCGCGCAGCCGACCGAGGCCGCCGCGAAGCTGATCGCGATCGCGCGCGGCGACAAGGCCGTCGTCGAGGTCGTCGCCAGGCCGTCGAAGAAGGTCGTCGCCAAGGCGGAGGCCGAGAAGAAGGCCGCCGCCGACGCAGCTGCCAAGGCCGAGGCCGAGAAGAAGGCGGCCGCAGAGGCCGCTGCCGCAGCGAAGGCCGAGGCGGCAGAGGCCGCGGCTGCCGCCGCCGCTGAGCCCGAAGTCGTCGAGGAGACCGTCGTCGAGGCCGCCGCAGACGAGAGCGCGGCTGTCGACGCCGAGCCGTCCGCCGAGTAACCGTGGCAGCCGACACCGCAGCCCTGATCGACTATCTCGTCCGATCACTCGTCGACGACGTTGACGCCGTCGCTATCACCCGCACCGAGACCTCCGGCGGCGAGCTGTTCCAGGTCACCGTCGCGGCGGACGACGTCGGCAAGATCATCGGGCGCTCGGGCCGTATCGTGAAGGCGCTCCGCACGCTCATGCGCGCCGCCGGATCGGTCGACGGCCGCAACGTCGACATCGAGATCCTGGGGTAACCAGAAGCGCATGGAAGTCGACGGGTTCGCCCCGCTCGGGCGGGTCGCCAAGACGCACGGAATGAACGGGGAGGTCTCGGTCATCATGGCCGCCGACCTCCCCGTTGAACTGTTGGCCGGCCTCGAGGTGTGGTTCGTCCCGCCGCCCGCCCTCGTCCGTACCGGCCGCATCACCGGCGTGAGGCCCGGGCCCAAAGGCCCGCTGTTCTCCATCGACACCGTCGGCGACCTCGCGACGGCCGAGACCCTGCGGGGGTGCACTCTGCTGGCCCGGGTGCTCGACCTCCCCGAAGCGTTCGAGGAGCTCGACGTCGTCGGAATGACCGTCGTCGACGGTGAACGCGGCGTCATCGGCGAGATCACGGATGTCATCGTGACGGGCGCCAACGACGTCTGGGTCGTGGAGGGCCCGTACGGAGAGGTCCTCATCCCGGTGATCGACCAGGTCGTGGACGAGATCGATGAGGAGTCGGGTACCGTGAAGGTGACCCTTCTGGACGGACTGATCGAAGGGGAGTGAGCGGCATATGCGCATCGACGTCGTGACCGCGTTCCCCGACGTGTTCGAGCCGATCATGGGCTCGGCGATGATCGGCATCGCCCGGACCAAGGGCGTCCTCGAGTTCGCCGCCCACGACCTGCGTGACTGGGCGCTGCCCGGAGTCCATCGCCAGATCGACGACTCGCCGTACGGCGGCGGCTCCGGCATGGTGCTGCGCCCCGAGCCCGTCTTCGAGGCGGTGGACGCGGTCAGTTCCATGGACGCGCGCCCACCGTTCGTGATCCTCATGAGCCCTCAGGGCGAGCGGTTCACCCAGGGACGTGCCGAGGACCTCGCGGGGCGCGACCGCCTGCTCATCCTCTGCGGCCGCTACGAGGGCTTCGACGAGCGCATCCGCTCTCTCGCGGACCTCGAACTGTCCATCGGCGACTACGTGCTCACCGGCGGCGAGCTGGCCGCCATGGTGGTCGCCGACGCGGTGACCCGGCTGCTTCCAGGCGTGCTCGGTGGCGAGACCTCGATCGAGGACGAGTCGTTCACGACCGGCCTGCTCGAGTATCCTCACTACACCCGTCCCGCGGAGTATCGTGACATGGACGTGCCCGAGGTGCTCCGCTCGGGTGACCATGGCAGGATCGCGCGCTGGCGCCGCGAGCAGTCGCTCCTGAGGACCGCCCGCCGCCGTCCGGACCTGCTGGAGGCCGATGGCATCGAACTGACCGACACGGAGCGCCGCTTCATCGACCGGGCGCTGCACGAGCATGCGGAGGACGAGTGACCGACGAGACCACACCGCCTCCGGCCGACCGGGGGGTCACGGAGAAACCTGCGCCGCAGGCGGGCGCCGTGCGCCAGATCATCGAGTTCATCGTCACGCTGGCGGTGGCGTTCCTCGTCGCCCAAGCGGTGCGCACGTGGGTCATCCAGCCCTTCGTGGTGCCGACCGGGTCGATGCTGCCCACGATCCAACTGAGCGACCAGGTGTTGGCG
Organism: Coriobacteriia bacterium; assembly: GCA_025361505.1. GTDB lineage: Bacteria > Actinomycetota > Coriobacteriia > Anaerosomatales > PALSA-660 > PALSA-660. Next base: position 17,009 of record JANYKZ010000094.1, on the reverse strand, counting down.
AACAAGTTCGTCTACCGCTTCACGACGCCGAAACGCGGCGACATCGTCGTACTCGACGACCCTGACGGCAGGGTCACCACACTGATCAAGCGCGTCATCGCCGTCAGCGGCCAGACGGTCGACCTTCAGAACGGCGCGGTGGTGGTCGACGGCACCGCGCTTGTCGAGCCCTACACCCACGGCCTGCCGAGCGAGCCGCTGCGCGGCAGCGACATCACGTTCCCGTACAAGGTCCCGGCCGACTCAGTCTGGGTGATGGGGGACAACCGCACCGACAGCCAGGACAGCCGCTGGTTCGGTGGCGTCCCGATGTCGTCGGTCCACGGTCAGGCGTTCTTCATCTACTGGCCGTGGGCGAGGATCGGACCGCTCAGGTAGGGCCCGGCGAGCGGGCCGACCGACGGTCCAGCTTCACCGTTGCCTGCTTCGGGACGCGCGGCTATACTACCTACTCGTGTCACTACCGCCCGGTGCGCTCATGCACCTCGCTTACCGCGAACTAAGGACGAGACGAAGTCATGGATCACATCAAGGCACTCGAAGCGCAGCAGCTGCGCGAGGACAGGTCGGCATTCCAGGTGGGTGACACCGTCAAGGTTCACTACCGCATCATCGAGGGTACGCGCGAGCGTATCCAGGTCTTCCAGGGCGTGGTGATCCGCCGCCATGGCGCCGGCGCCCGCGAGACGTTCACCGTCCGCAAGATCTCCTTCGCGGTCGGCGTCGAGCGCATGTTCCCCGTGCACTCGCCCAAGATCGACAAGGTAGAGGTCATCAGCCGCGGCAAGGTGCGCCGCTCGAAGCTGTACTTCCTCCGCGACAAGGTCGGCAAGCAGGCCCGTCTCAAGGAGAAGCGCTACTAGGGCTGTACGCCGTGCCCCACACCGTCACCACCGCTGACGCGCTCCCGCCTACGGGCAAGGGGCGCGTCCGCGTATCCGGGGGAGGCCTGACGCTGTGAGCGGTGCCCCCGAGACCATCGCCGCGATCCGGGCCCGGCACGCGGCGGCGACCGCTGGGGAACTGGACGCGGTCCTCCGGGGCCTGGCTGACGACCCGCGCGCCGGCGTTCGCGCGCTCCTCGCGGCCGAACAGGCACGGCGGCGGAGGTCCGACGCCGAGAGCGCCCGGCTCGAGGCTCTGATGGACATGCAACGCGCGCTCCACGCGCGCGGGCTGCACGTCATCGCGGGGGTCGATGAGGTGGGCCGGGGCGCTTTGGCCGGACCGGTCACCGCGGGTGCGGTCGTGCTCGCCATAGGGACGCGCATCGAGGGTCTCAACGACTCCAAGAAGCTGTCGCCGGACGCACGCGAGGCCGTGGCCCTCCGGGTCCGCGCGCAGGCGGTCGCGTGGAGCGTGGCACACGCCGGCCCCGAGGAGATCGACGCTCTCGGCATCGGCCCGGCCACGCGCCTTGCGTGGCGGCGCGCGCTCGAGGGCCTCGGAGCACCAGTGGACCACATCCTTGTGGACGGCAACGACGCCCGCGGTCTCGGTTCCGCGGTCACGCCGGTCGTACGCGGAGACTCGATCGTCGCGTGCATCGCCGCCGCTTCGGTCGTGGCCAAGGTGGCACGCGACGCGCTCATGGCCGAGCTCGCCCCGCAGTACCCGGGTTACGGCTTCGAGGGCAACCGCGGCTACGGCTCGGTCGACCACATGGAGCGACTCCTCGTGGTGGGCCCGTCGAAGGTCCACCGACTCTCGTTCTCGCCATGCGCCCCCCGCCGCAGGCTCTTCTAGAGCGTCGGCCGGACGGACGTAGTAGGAGATCCTTAGGCAACCGGTCGGAGCGCGGTAAGCGGCCTCCGCCACCCTGTGTGGTGGAGGTGGTGCGGTCATGGATCGCTCTGAGACTGCCCGCAGGGGAGAGGACGCCGCGGCGGCGTTCCTGGAACGCGTCGGGATGCAGGTCGAGTGCCGGAACTGGCGATCGTCCGCGGGTGAGATCGACATCGTTGCGCGCGAGGGCGACGAGCTGGTGTTCATCGAGGTCAAGACGCGCCGCTCGGAGCGCGCCGGCACCGCCGAAGAGGCGGTGTCTCCGGCCAAGCAGCGGCGCATCGTGCGACTCGCCCAGGCCTACATCACGAGCGCCGGAGGAGACCACACGGGCGCCATCCGCTTCGACGTCGTCGCCATCCGCGTGATCGCCGACGACCGCGCGCTCCTGAGGCACTATCGCGCGGCGTTCGAGGCGTCGCAGTGACGCAGGCCGTCGTGACCTCCTCGACGATCGTCGGGGTCGAGGCGATCACCGTGGAGGTGCAGGTCGACGTCTCGGCCGGCCTGCCGGCCTTCACGATCGTCGGACTCGGTGACACCGCCGTGCTCGAGGCCCGGGACCGTGTCCGCGCGGCGATGCGCGCGTGCGGGTACGACTTCCCGAACGCGCGTGTCACGGTCAATCTCGCTCCGGCACCGGTGCGCAAACACGGTACGGGTTTCGACCTGCCCATCGCCCTTGGGGTGCTCTCCGCGACCGGCCAGGTCCCACGAGCGACGACCGGGACGGTCGCGGTGGGGGAGCTGGCGCTGAACGGCGGCGTCCGGCCCGTACCTGGTCTGCTCGCACACGCGATCGCCGCACAGAGGGCGGAATGCTCTCTGCTGCTGTCCGCGGAGGCGCTTTCCGTCGTCGGGGCGGTGCCGGGATTGTCTGCTCGGCCCCTCGACACACTGTCGGCGCTGCGGATCGGATTGCCCGCGCCCTCAGGTGCCGTGGTGCGCAGGGTGACCGTCCCGGAACGAGGACCCGATCTCGACGAGGTCCACGGACAGCCTGCGGCCAAGCGCGCCCTCGAGATCGCCGCCGCACGCGCGCTCGGTGTGCTGTTCGTGGGGCCGCCGGGCGCGGGCAAGACGATGTTGGCGCGCAGACTACCCGGCATCCTGCCTCCGCTGACCCCTGACGAGGCCCTCGAGACCGCCGTGGTCCACTCGGTAGCGGGCCTGGATGTCGACGCGATCCTCGCAGGCACGCGACCGTTCCGCGCACCGCACCACACGGCCTCGACCGCTGGTCTCGTGGGAGGAGGCTCACCGCCGCGTCCCGGCGAAGCGAGCCTCGCGCACAACGGGGTGCTCTTCCTCGATGAGGTACCTGAGTTCTCTCCCGCGGCCCTCCAGGCGTTGCGACAGCCTCTGGAGGACGGGCACCTCACGCTCGTCCGCGCAGAGGGACGCGTCCGCTATCCGGCGCGCTTCGCGCTCGTGGCGGCGATGAACCCGTGCCCGTGCGGGTTCCTCGGCGATCTCGCACGTCCGTGCACCTGTCCTCCCGCCCTGGTCGACCGCTATCGCGCACGGATCGGTGGCCCCCTGATGGATCGCATCGATATGACCCTCCGAGTGGACCGCATCGACCCCGGCTGCTTGCTCCGACACTCGGAGGACGAATCGAGCGCAGCGGTGCGCCGTCGCGTCGGCGCCGCACGCGACCGCGCTCACCGGCGCCAGACCGGCGCCACGGCTGCCGGCGGCGCAGCCTTGCTGCGCGCGTGCGGGCTCGACTCCTCCTCGCGCAGGGCGGTGGAGCGAGCGGCACGGACCCACCGACTCTCCGGCCGCGGTGTGACGCGCTTGCTGCGCGTGGCCAGGACGATCGCCGACCTCGACGGCAGCGACACCGTGACCGAGGCGCACGTCCTGGAGGCCTCGTGCTATCGGGCACTGTCATGAGCCCCGACCTCCGCTTCACGCTGCGGCGGGGCGATCCCGGCTACCCGCCGCAACTCGAACTCACGCCCCGGCCGCCGCGCGTCCTCTACGGTCTCGGGGATCCGACCGCGCTCCGCCCCGCGCTGGCGATCATCGGATCGCGAAAGGCCACACCCTACGGGCTCGACTGCGCGGCGACGTTCGCCCGCTGCGCCGCGGACCACGGTGTCGCGGTGGTCTCCGGCGCGGCCATGGGGTGCGACCTCGCGGCCCACCGCGCAACGGTCGAGGCGTCGGGCACGACCGTCGCCGTCCTCGGATGCGGGGCCGACGTCGACTACCCCGCCCGTGCACGGGACCTGCTCGCCGACCTGAGGGCCGGACGCGGCGCCGTGATCTCGGAGTTCCCGTGGGGCATGCCCCCCGCGCGCGGCCACTTCCCGGCGCGCAACCGCATCATCGCCGGACTCGCCTACGCGGTCCTCGTCGTAGAGGCCGCCCTACCCAGCGGGACCTTCTCGACCGCGGACCACGCCCTCGAGGCCGGCCGGGACGTTCTGGCCGTGCCGGGCAGCGTCTTCTTCCACGGGTCCGCCGGCTGCAATCGTCTGATCCGCCAAGGCGCCGCCCCCGTGTCGTGTGTTGAGGACCTGCTCGACTCGCTCGCCGGGTGCGGCTTGATCGACCCGTCGGACCTTCGGACCGCCGGCGGAGGGACTGCGGGGACGACGCCGCTGTCACCCGACTCGTCGGATCCGGTGCTCCGGGCGCTGCTCGCTCAGCCCATGGCCGTCGACACCCTCGCGACCGCCCTGTCCATGAACGCGGTCGCGGCGATGCAGTCCGTCGCGGGGCTGGAGGCGGACGGTCGCGTCGCCCGCTACCCTGACGGGAGGTACGGTCCGTGCGCGCCGCGCTGACGCTACAATCGTGCAGCGCGCGGAGCCCACCACGCGCGCTCCGCCCTCGTGAGGAGACCGCGTGCGCCGCACGATCACCGTCATAGGCGGGGGCCTCGCCGGAAGCGAGGCTGCCTTCCAGCTCGCCGTGCGCGGTATCGGCGTGCGTCTCGTCGAGATGCGTCCGACGACGCGCGCCCCGGCCCACCACACCGGGCTGCTCGGTGAACTCGTGTGCTCCAACTCTCTGAAGTCCGACGACCCCGACAGCGCAGCGGGGATGCTCAAGCGCGAACTCGACTCGCTTGGCAGTGTCGTACTGGCGTGCGCGCGCGCGACGGCGGTGGCGGCGGGAGGAGCACTCGCCGTCGACCGGGACGAGTTCGCCGCGTTGCTGACGAGTCTCGTGAGCGCGCGCCCTGAGATCGAGCTGGTCCACGCGGAGGCCACGGACCTTCCGGCCGGCGAGGTCGTGCTCGCGACGGGCCCGCTCACGTCCGCCGGGCTCGAACCCGCTCTGATCGCGCTGACGGGCGAGGACCGCCTCGCCTTCTACGACGCGGCGGCTCCGATCGTCGACGCGTCGACCATCGACCACTCGGTGGTGTTCGCGCAGTCCCGCTATGACAAGGGAGGCGGCGCCGACTACCTCAACTGCCCGATGGACCGCGAGCAGTACGTGGCGTTCATCGACGCGTTGACCGCGGCGTCGCGCGTCACCTCCAAGGAGTTCGAGGCCGCGGACCTCTTCCGCGCGTGTCAGCCGGCCGAGGAGGTCGCGCGGCACGGCCTGGACGCGCTGCGCTTCGGCTCCATGAAGCCCGTCGGCCTGACCGACCCGCACACCGGACACCGGCCGTGGGCGGTCGTCCAGCTCCGGCCCGAGAACCGTGGGCACACGGCCTACAACCTCGTCGGCTTCCAGACGAACCTCACCTTTCCCGAACAGGTGCGGGTGTTCCGGATGATCCCGGGACTCGGATCGGCCGAGTTCCTTCGCTACGGGGTGATGCACCGCAACACCTTCGTCGACGCGCCCCGTCTGCTCACGCCGGATCTTGCCGTTCGCTCCTGCCCGCGCGTCCGCATCGCGGGCCAGCTCTCCGGGACAGAGGGCTACCTCGAGGCTGCCGCCAGCGGCCTGGTGGCGGCTCTGGGCCTCGCCGCGGTCGAGGACACACCCGTGCGACTTCCTGACGAGACGGCGCTCGGGGCGCTGCTCAGCTACGCGACGGACCCCGACACGCGGCCTTACCAGCCCATGCACGTGAACGTAGGGCTTCTCCCGCCCCTGACGCCTCCCGTCCGTGGAAAGCGCGAGCGCTACGCCGCGCATTCGGCGCGCGCCGCGGCCGCGATGGGGGCCTGGGTCGAGTCGCGACCGGATCTCGACATCGAGCGAGTGCGCGCGCTGCTCGTGAGTGAGGTCCCGCGGTGAGCGTTCAGGACGCCGCAGACCGGGTCGACCGGTTCCTCGCGCAGCTGGCGACCGAGCGCAACGCCTCTCCGCAGACGGTCCGCGCCTACTCGTCGGACCTTGCCCGCTACCTCGAGTGGGCCGAACGTGAGGGTGCCGACCCGCTCGGCTCCGACCCGCGCATACTTCGGCGCTACCTGGCGGACCTGGACCGCGCAAAGTACGCGCGCCGCACGATCGCGCGCAGGCTGTCCGCCGTGCGATCGCTCTTCGCGTACCTCAACCGCGAAGGCGTGCTGCCCCACGACCCCGCCTCGGTCGTCGCCACCCCGAAGCTTCCGGCGCGCCTCCCGCGTCTCGTCCCGACCGACCTGCTCACCGAGCTCCTCGACCACCCCGGCTCGGACGACCCGAGCGGGCTGCGCGATCGCGCCATCCTCGAGCTGCTGTACGCGACAGGCGCGCGCGTGAGCGAGCTCGCGTCACTCGATGTCGGCGACGTCGACCTTCCGGGCGGCCAGATCCGCGTCACCGGCAAGGGCGACAAGCAGCGCATCCTGCCGCTTCACCGGGAGGCGGTCTCACGCGTGCAGACCTACCTCGCCCACGGGCGCCCCGGGCTCCAGCCGAGGGCGGGGGAGGCGGCGGTGTTCCTCAACCGCACCGGCACACGCCTCACCGACGGCGGCATCAGGCGGATGCTCACGCGACACCTCGGCGAACTCGGGGCGTCGTCCGGCGTGACCCCGCACACGTTCCGCCACACCTTCGCCACGCACCTGCTCGAGGCGGGCGCAGATCTCCGCACGGTCCAGGACCTTCTCGGCCATGTTGCCCTGTCCACCACCCAGATTTACACTCACGTAGGGGTGCAACGACTCCAGCGGGTGCACCGGGACGCGCACCCACGTGCCTGACGCAGGATCTTCGAAGGGGCCGTGAGCATGAAGCACCCGCAACAGCGGGACGATCTGGCAACACTGTGGGAGCGTTTCGTCTCCACCCACGACGAAGAGGCCCGCGAGCAGCTGATCCTCAACTACTCGCCGCTGGTCAAGTTCGTTGCCGGCCGCGTCGCCACGAAGCTCCCCAACACGGTCGAGAACTCGGACCTCATCTCCTACGGCATCTTCGGTCTCATCGACGCCATCGAGAAGTACGAGCCGGACCGCGGTTTCAAGTTCGAGACCTACGCGATCTCGCGCATCCGCGGCGCCATCATCGACGAACTGCGTGCGCTCGACTGGGTGCCCCGCAGCGTGCGCTCGCGGGCCCGCGACATCGAGAACGCCATCGCCACCCTCGAGACGAGGCTCAGCCGCACTCCGGAGGACGTCGAGGTCGCCGCCGAGCTGGGCATCTCCCCGCGAGACCTGCAGGACGCGTACACGAAGCTCTCGTACACGTCGGTCATCTCGTTCGACGAGATCTGGTCGCCGAACGCGGACCGCGACGAGAAGACGACCCTTGCCTCCGCCATCAAGGACGATTCGGCGCCGGACCCGGTCGCCGCGTTCGAGACGGAGGAGATCAAGGAGATCCTCGCCGACGCGATCGAGAAGCTCTCCGAACGAGAGCGCACCGTCGTCGCCCTCTACTACTACGAAGGCCTCCAGCTGAAGGAGATCGGCCAGGTCCTCGGCGTCACCGAGTCGCGTGCGAGCCAACTGCACACGAAGGCCGTGTTGCGCCTCAGGGCGCGGCTCCACGCGGCCCAGGGATTCGTGGCCTGACACCCGCGGGTGCCGCCACGGACGGCGCAGCGGGTTTGTCCCCGCCCTGGCCCGGTGTTACACTACTCCGGCTTTCAATACACACGCCCGCCGGTCCGCGGCGCGCGGTGCCGTCATGAGTACGGAAGTGACGGTCGCGACGCGGGTACCCAGCTGTCGGGCGGAGGAACGAACCGACACCAGGAGGTAGCACTATGCCCGTCGTCGCCATGAAGGACCTGCTCGAAGCAGGCGTCCACTTCGGACATCAGACCCGCCGTTGGAACCCGAAGATGAAGCCCTACATCTTCACGGAGCGCAACGGAATCTACATCCTCGACCTGCAGCGCTCGCTGCGGGAGCTGGATGCGACCTACCGCTTCGTCCGTCAGATCGCCGGACAGGGCCGCTCGGTCATGTTCATCGGGACGAAGAAGCAGGCCCAGGAGGGCGTCGAGGTGGAAGCCGGACGTGCCGGGATGCCCTACGTCAGCCAGCGCTGGCTCGGCGGCATGCTGACCAACTGGGTCACCATGCGCAAGCGCATCTCCCGCATGGTCCAGCTCGAGGCCATGGAAGCGGACGGCCGCATGGCCGCTCTTCCCAAGAAGGAGGCCCTCAAGCTGCGCGCCGAGCTCGAGAAGCTTCAGCGCAACCTGACCGGTATCCGCGAGATGCAGGAGCTCCCGGGCGCCGTGTTCATCATCGACACCAAGCGCGAGACCATCGCCGTCGCCGAGGCGCGTCGCCTCCGCATCCCGATCATCGGCCTGGTCGACACGAACTGCGACCCTGACGAGGTCGACTTCGTGATCCCGGGCAACGACGACGCGATCCGCTCCGTCAACCTCATCGCCCGCGTCATCGCCGACGCGTGCCTCGCCGGTCGCGCCGCCGCAGGCATCGCCGCCGACAAGGCCGTCAACGCACCGGCCCCCGTCGTCGCCACCGTTGCCGAGGCCGTGGTCGAGGCCCCGGTCGAGGTAGTCGTCGAAGCACCGGTCGAGGCTCCGGCCGAGGTCATGGTCGAAGCACCGGTCGTCGTCGAGGAACCCGCTGCCGAGATCGCCTCAGAGGTCGCCGAAGCCGTCGCCGACGCGCCCGTCGAAGCGCCCGCCGAGTAGCAACCCGTCCAGGAGACCCCCGCGCCGCTTGTCGTGCGGCGCGTGACCGCACCGAAGGAGTGAGAGACATGGCTATCACCGCCAGCATGGTCAAGGAGCTGCGCGAGCTCACCGGCGCCGGCATGATGGACTGCAAGAAGGCGCTCGAGGAGTCCGACGGCGACATGCAGAAGGCCGTCGACATCTTGCGTACCAAGGGCCTCGCGGACCTCGCGAAGCGCGCCGGACGCGCCACCAACGAGGGCGTCATCGCGGCATGGACCAACGACACGGGCCGCGTGGGCGCCATGGTCGAGGTCAACTGCGAGACCGACTTCGTGGCTCGCAACGCGGAGTTCACCACGTTCGCCTCCGCGATCGCGGAGCAGGTCGCCGTCGACGCACCGTCGAGCGTGGACGCGCTCCCGGCGCTGCAGTGGAAGCGCAACCCGTCGCTCACCATCGAGCACGCTCTGGGCGAGCTCGTCGGCAAGCTCGGCGAGAACATCGTCATCAAGCGCTTCGTGCGCTTCGATGTGCCGGAGAACGGCATGGTCGGTCACTACATCCACGGCCTCGGCCGTATCGGCGTCATGGTGGAGATCGGCGGATCGGACCACACAGACCCCGCCGTCGTCGCCCTGGCGAAGGACGTCGCGATGCACATCGCCGCGTCGCAGCCCATCTGCGTGCTCCGCGAGGATGTGCCGGCCGAGACGGTGGCGCACGAGACCGGGATCTACAAGGCCCAGGCCGCCGCGTCCGGCAAGCCCGAGCCCATCCAGGTCAAGATCGCGGAGGGCCGTCTGGAGAAGTTCTACAAGGAGGTCTGTCTCGTCGAGCAGCCCTTCGTGAAGGACCCCGACAAGACGGTCGAGCAGCTCGTCGCCGAGACGTCCAAGGCGATCGGCAAGAAGCTCAGCGTCGTGCGCTTCGAGCGACTGGTCCTTGGCGGAGCCGCCGAACAGGCCTAGCTCCACGGCAACGATTCGATGAACGGGGCGGTCCGCTGAGGGCCGCCCCGTTCTACAATATGGCGGACATGCGCCGGGCCGCCCGCGAGAGGCGCCCGGAGCGAACGGACGACGGGGGTCATGCGATGTCGGAACCACGGTTCAAGCGCGTCCTGCTCAAACTCTCCGGCGAGGCGCTGATGGGGGACGCTGGCTACGGCATCGATCCGGCGATCGTCCAGGACCTCGCGATCCAGATCCGTACGGCTCGTGACGCCGGTGTGGAGCTCGCCATCGTCGTCGGCGGGGGCAACATCTTCCGCGGCGTCGCCGGGTCTGCGAAGGGCATGGACCGCGCCCAGGCCGACTACATCGGCATGCTCGCGACCGTGATGAACGCGCTCGCCATCCAGGACGTCCTCGAGAAGGCCGGCGTCTTCACGCGCGTCATGTCGGCGATCGAGATGCAGTCCGTGGCCGAGCCCTACATCCGGCGCCGCGCGATGCGGCATCTCGAGAAGGGCCGCGTCGTCATCTTCGCGGCCGGCACGGGCAACCCGTACTTCACCACCGACACCACCGCCGCGTTGCGCGCACTCGAGATCGGCGCCGACTGCATCATGAAGGCGACACGTGTCGACGGCGTGTACACCGCCGATCCGCGGATCGACCCGGACGCGGTCAGGTTCGACGAGCTCACCTACATGGACGTGCTCCGTCTGGAACTCAAGGTCATGGACAGCACCGCCATCACGCTGGCCATGGACAACAGCCTCCCGATCATCGTCTTCAACATCGAGACCGACGGCAACATCGTCAGGGCGCTCGCAGGGGAACACGTCGGGACCATCGTACGAGGAGGGAACTGATGCCCGAAGCGATCATCGCCCAGGCGGACGAGAGGATGGCCAAGGCCGTCACCGCACTGAGCCACGAGTTCTCGACGGTCAGGACCGGACGCGCGTCCGGAGCGATCTTCGACAAGATCCACATCGACTACTACGGAGCTTCGACGCCGCTCCTACAGCTCGCGGCCGTCTCCTCGCCCGAGCCGCAGCTCGTCGTGATCTCGCCGTACGACAAGACGATCCTCAAGGCGGCGGAGAAGGCCATCCTGGCCTCCGACCTCGGGCTCAACCCGAGCAACGACGGCACCGTCATCCGCGTGCCGTTCCCGGCTCTCAACGAGGAGCGTCGTCGCGAGCTCGTCAAACTCTGCCACGGCTATGCCGAGGGGGCGCGCGTCGCCGTGCGCAACGCGCGCCGTGACGCCAACGACGCCTTCAAGAAGCAGGAGAAGGCGGGCGACATCGGCCAGGACGACACCCGCAGGGGCGAAGAGCAGGTCCAGAAGAAGACCGATGCGTTCATCGCGCAGATCGAGGACCTTCTGAAGAAGAAGGAACAGGAGATCATGGAGGTCTGACCTCCGCAGATGCAGAAGCCCACGCCCACCGCCTTCTTCTCCTCCCCGCGTGGCCGGGAGCTCTTCGCGCGCCTCGACCCGTCTCGCGTGCCCGCGCACGTGGCGATCATCATGGACGGGAACGGCCGGTGGGCGGCCAAGCGCGGACTCCCGCGCATCGCCGGGCACCGGGCGGGCGCGAAGGCGATCGAAGAGGTGATCGCCTCGGCGATCGAGTCTGGCGTGCGATACCTGACCCTCTACTCCTTCTCCACCGAGAACTGGACGCGGCCCCGCGACGAGGTCTCGGGCCTCATGTCGCTGTTCGTCGAGGTCCTGAACTCCAAGATGCCCGACCTCATGGAGCAGGGCGTCCGGGTCAGGGTCATCGGCAGGCTCGATGAGATGCCGTCCAAGACCGCCCGGGCGTTCCGCGACGCGATGGCCACCACTGCGGGCAACGACACGCTCGACCTGGTCATCGCGCTCAACTACGGCGGGCGGGCGGAGCTCGCCGACGCGGCGCGATCGATCGCCGAGGACGTGGCCGCCGGGACGCTGCGACCTTCCGATGTCGGGGAGGACACGATTGCGACACGCCTGTACACCGCCGGCATGCCCGATCCCGACCTTCTCGTCCGAACCAGCGGTGAGGTGCGCGTCTCGAACTTCCTGTTGTGGCAGATCGCCTACAGCGAGATCGTCGTCGTCGACACGCTGTGGCCCGACTTCGGTCGCGACAACCTGCTCGAAGCCATCGTCGAGTACCAGGGACGCGAGCGGAGGTTCGGGGGACTGTGAGAGAAGCTCCGATAAAGGTCCAGGCGCGACAGCCGGGAGCGCTGAAGGACTTCGGCATCCGGGCGCTGACCGCCGTGCTGCTGGGCATCGTACTCATCGCGGGCGACCTCGCGGGGATGTTCCCGTGGGCGATCGTCGTCGCGGCCGTCGCGATCCCGTGCGCGACCGAGTTCTACGCGATCATCCGCACCGGCCGCCGCAAGCCGAACGAGATGTTCGGCATCGTCGCCGTGGCGTTGATGCCGCTCGCGGCGGCGCTCTACGCGTCGTTCTCGGGCGACGGGGCGTCGAGCGCGAGCATGCAGGGCGCGATGGGCCTCACCGCGGTCACCGGCGGGCTCGTCCTCGCCGCGCTGCTGTGGCAGGTCCTCTTCCGCCAGGTCAGTGCGTCGGACACGTCCACGACCATCTTCGGCGCCCTCTACACGGGCTTCATGCTCTCCCATCTGGTGCTGATGCGCGCGCTGGGGGACGGCGGCCTGTTCGTGCTGATGACCCTCATCAGCGTCTGGGCGATGGACGTCCTCGGCTATCTCGTCGGATCGGCCATCGGGAGTCATCCGCTCGCCCCGCACGTGTCCCCGAAGAAGTCCTGGGAGGGCTTCATCGCGGGCATCGTCGGCACGGTGGCGACCTGGGGAGCAGGATGGTGGGTCATCCGTTCCACTCTGCCGCTCTGGTGGTTCCTCGCCATCGGCGCGGTCGTGGCGGTCGCGGCGCTCCTGGGCGACCTCGCCGAGTCACGCATGAAGCGCGAGGCGGGCGTCAAAGACTCCGGACGCTGGCTTCCCGGGCACGGAGGGTTCCTCGACCGGTTCGACTCGCTCATCGTGGTCTCCATCGTCGCCTACTACATGCTCGTCTTCGGCGGCGTGAAGTGAGCAACGCCCCTCTGCGCATCGCCGTCCTCGGCTCCACCGGCTCGATCGGACGCCAGACACTCGACATCGCCGCCCGCTACCCGGACCGGCTGCGGATCGTCGCCCTCGCCGCGAACCGCAGCGGCGAACTGCTCGCCGCGCAGGCCCGCGAACTCGACGTGCGATGCGTCGCCGTGTGCGACCCCCCGTGCGCCCCGCGCGCCGACGACCTGCCCGACGGCGCTTACTGCGGCACCGGTCCCGAGGCGGTCGTCGCGCTCGCGTCGTTCGACGAGGTCGACGTCGTCGTCAACGCGCTCGTCGGCGCCGCGGGCCTTCGCGCGTCCGAGGCCGCACTCCGGGCCGGCAAACGCCTCGCCCTCGCGAACAAGGAGTCGCTCGTCGTGGGCGGCGACCTCCTCATGCCGCTGGCTGCCCCGGGTCAACTGATCCCGGTCGATTCTGAGCACTCGGCCATCTTCCAGTGCCTACTGGGGGAGAGCGGCGCCAGCGTGGCGCGCCTCTGGCTGACCGCCTCGGGCGGACCGTTCCGGGGCTGGGACCGCAGTGCGCTCGCCGCGGTGACGGTGGAGCAGGCGCTCGCGCACCCGCGCTGGACGATGGGGCCCAAGATCACCATCGATTCGGCGACCCTCATGAACAAGGGGCTCGAAACGATCGAGGCGCACCACCTCTTCGGCGTGGGGTACGACCGGATCTCGATCGTGGTCCACGCGCAGTCGACGGTCCACTCGCTGGTCGAGTTCTCCGACGGCTCGGTCAAGGGACACCTGGGCGTCGCCGACATGCGCGTTCCCATCCAGTACGCGCTGTCGCACCCCGACCGCTGGGACGCTCCCGTGCCGCCCCTGGAACTCACGACCCTCGGGAGCCTCACCTTCGAGGCGCCCGACCTCGAGACCTTCCGGTGTCTCGCGCTCGCGCTGCATGCCGGTCGCACGGGGGGCACGCTGCCGGCGGCCATGAATGCGGCCAACGAGGTCGCGGTCGCCGCGTTCCTCGCCGGACGACTCGGTTTCACGGGCATCGACTCCGTGGTAGAGACCGTCATGAACGAACACGGCACCGAACGCGTCGAATCCTTCGAGCAGCTCGAGCGCGTCGACGCCCAGTCGCGTCGGCGTGCCGGGGAGCTCGTAGCCGCGTCGTAGCGGGACGCCGCTCCCCCTGAACATGGCAGCCGCCTTGCTCCGGTGACGGCGCGCACCATCGTCACCGCCCGACCGAGAGGAACCACCGGACCATGAACCCGATCGCCAGCGTGCCCACCGGCTGGGCCGCCCTCTTCTGGGGTGTCGTCACGTTCTCGTTGCTCATCCTGCTCCACGAGGGGGGCCACTTCGTCGCCGCCCGTGCCTTCGGCGTGAAGGTGCACGAGTTCATGCTCGGACTCCCCGGACCGGCGCTCACCTGGGTCTCCAAGCGCTCGGGCATCCGGTACGGAGTCACGATGATCCCGCTCGGAGGCTACGTGCGCATCGCCGGCATGGAGCCGGGCGTCGAGGACCCGTTGCTGGCGGCGGCCCTTGCAGTGGTCGCGGGACGCGCGCACACCGACCCTGACGACCTGGCCACCGCGCTGGGCGTCGACCGGAACCACGCCTCCGCGCTTCTCGCGACGCTGGAGGACTACGCCGCGACTGCGGCCGTGCCCGACACCGCGGGTTCCGCGCCGCTGGTCGTCCGCGAGGCGGGGGAGGACGACGAAGCGATGCTCGGCCGCGTTCGCTCGCGCGTGTACCGCGGTCAGGCCGCGTGGAAGCGCGTGACGATCCTGTCGATGGGCGTGCTGGTGAACCTCGTGGCGGCCATCGTGATCCTGGTCGTCGCCCTGAGCCTCTGGGGCGTTCCCACCGCGATACCGTCCGTGAAGTCCGTGGGGGCAGGCACACCCGCCGCACTGGCCGGCATCCGCGCAGGTGACACGATCGCATCGGTCAATGGAGTCGCCATCACCACGTGGGACCAGGTCAGGCAGATCATGCTCGCGAGCACGGCGGGACGGCACGTCTCCGTCGCCGTCGTCCGCAGTGGGCGCACGATGACGATGGAGACCGTCCTCGCCGCCCGGCCCGGCGGTGGCGCGATGCTGGGGATCACCGCGGCGACCATCAACGTCCCGATGTCGTTCGTCGAGTCGTTCAAGACGTCCTTCTGGATGATCGGGCAGGTGTTCATCGCCGTGGGGCGCCTCCTGAATCCCGGCACGTTCGCGGTCTCCCTGCAGGGGGCCCGCAGCATCGTCGGCATCTCCTACGAGGTGGCCAACGCCGCGGCCGAGGGGCCACTCGCCTACGCATGGATGGTCGCGCTCCTCAGCCTGTCGCTGGGTGTCATGAACATCCTGCCGATCCCGCCGCTCGACGGCGGGAAGGTCGCGTCGGAGTTCGTCGAGCTCGCCATCCGCCGGCCTATCCCGCGCAGGCTGTCGCTCGCCGTCTCCGCCGTGGGGACGCTCCTGCTGTTCTCGCTGATCTTCTACCTGATGTACGCTGACGTCATGCGCTACATCGTCCATCCGGGCTAGCGCGCCCGACCGCCTCGAGCCCGAAAGACGGCACCATGTCCCCGCTCCGCCACGAGACTCGTCCCGTGCTCGTCGGCTCCGTCCCCGTCGGGGGAGCAGCCCCGATCGCCGTCCAGTCGATGACCACCACCGACACCCGTGACGTCGAGGCGACACTGGCGCAGATCGGCCGTCTGGCGGACGCCGGCTGCGAGATCGTGCGCGTCGCCATCCCGCGCGCCGAGGTCCTCGAGTCGTTCCGCGCGATCTGCGCGGGCTCTCCGCTCCCGGTCGTCGCCGACGTCCACTTCGACCACCGTCTGGCGATCGAGGCGGCCCGCCGGGGCGCCGCCAAGCTGCGCATCAATCCCGGCAACATCGGGTCGCTCGACCGGTTCGACGCCGCGCTCGAAGCCGCGGGGGAGGCGGGCATCCCGGTCCGGATCGGTGTCAACGCAGGGTCGCTCGCGCCCGAGGTCCAGGACCGTGACTGGGACCTCGCTGAGAAGCTTGTCGCGAGCGCCGTGGCCTTCTGCGAGCACGCGGAGTCTCGAGGCTTCACCGACATCGTGGTCTCTGCGAAGGCGAGTTCCGTGCGCGCCACCGTGGATGCCTATCGCAGGCTCTCGGGACTGGTGCCCTACGCCCTGCACCTGGGCGTTACCGAGGCGGGCACCCTGCTCGGCGGAGCGGTGAAGTCCTCGGTGGGCATGGGCATCCTGCTCGACCAGGGCATCGGCGACACGCTGCGCGTGTCGCTCACCGCCGACCCGGTCGAGGAGATCGGGGTCGCCTGGAGCATCCTCGCGGCACTGGACCTCCGCCGCCACGGGCCCGAGCTGGTGAGCTGCCCGACGTGCGGCCGATGCGAGGTCGACCTGATCCCCATCGCCGAGGAGGTCTCGCGCCGGCTCGCCGGTGTGCGCACGCCGATCAAGGTCGCGGTCATGGGCTGCATCGTGAACGGTCCGGGCGAGAGCCGCGACGCCGACATCGGCGTCGCCGCCGGGCGCGGCGTCGGGCTCATCTTCGCCAAGGGCGAGGTTGTCCGGAAGGTCCCGGAGGGCGAGATCGTGGACGCCCTGTTCGAGGAGATCGCCCGGCTGGAAGCGGCGCTCTAGCCCACTCGCCGCGTATCGCTGCTCATCGACGCCCGCCGTTGGCGGGCCGCATGCCGCCGCTCACCTGCACTGTGCCGCCACACGCGACCGCTTCGTGGAGCTTCTCTCCGCGCGCGCCCAGAATCCTGTGTGTAGTCCGGCGCAATGGTGGGCGCACAGCCCGCATGCAGATGAGAGGCGGTGGTCGAAGTGGCGGAGACCAAGGGTTACGCATCCTGGGGCAAGGTGGTCGTGCTCGCGGGCGTGGGTATCAACCTGTGTCTCGGCGTTCTGTACACATGGAGCATGTTCACGAGCGCACTCACGAACAAGCTCGCGTTCTCGGCAGCTGAAGCACTGACCCCGTATGCCATCGCACTGGGGATGTTCGGCCTGACGATGGTCTTCGCGGGCCGCCTGCAGGACAAGATCGGTCCGCGGGTGGCCGCCTCGATCGGCGGCGTCCTCGTCGGTGCCGGGATGGTCATCGCAAGCTTCGCCCCGAAGGCGAACGCCGCAGCGTCGACCACCTTCGCCACGCTGAAGCCGCTGGCCGACAAGGCCGCGGC
>JANYKZ010000086.1 GCA_025361505.1 Coriobacteriia bacterium | reverse complement strand
GGCGGGGGCCCTTCTCATCCGCACGTACGCGAACGGGGCTGTCCTAGAGCGCGAGCTTCGCCAGCACGTCTGCAGGGAAGAACGCGCCGTCGGCGCCGTCGGTGCTGTAGTCCGCGATCTCGCCGGTCCACTTGCCGCCCGAGTAGGTGCCCCAGACGCCGATCGGCTCGAGTCCGGAGGTGGCCGGCTCCGAAACCGCGTTGCCCCACCAGGCGCCGCTCGAGTCCTTGGCGATCTTGGCGGTCACGGCGAAGCTGCCCGTGTAGGTCGAGCCCGCGAAGCTCCTCGCCGACTTGAGCGCGAACGTCTTGAACGAGGAGAGGGTCGGCGCGGCGGCGGGCTTCTTCACGATCTTCTTGAAGTCGAGCTTGCCCGCGAGGGCGGCCGAGACGCGCGGCGCCGTCGCGACGAGATCCTTGGCGTTGGCGAGTGACGATCCGAACGGCGCGGTCCAGGCGAGCTTCCACGCGCCGGGTCCGCCGGTGAGCGCGACGAACGTCCGCGGGCCCGAGGAGCCCTGGATGTCGCCCACGGCCGCGATGGAGTCGGTGAACAGTTGGTAGACGGTGATGTTCCCGCTGACCCCCAGACCCTTGGCGACGGCCTGCAGGATGGCCGCCCGCGATGCGCTTCCCGTGGCAGGGGCGGTGATGGGGCCGGGCGCGGGCGCGACCGGTGTCGACGGTGTCGCAGCTGTCGTGGACGTGGCGACGCTCGCGCCCGTGGTGTCCGGGGTCGTACTCGCGGGGGTGACCGGGGTGCTCGGTCCGCAGCCGGCGACCGCCGCGGCGAGCGCGATGATCAAGGCAAGAGAGGTGAGGCGTGTCGTGGCGACCTGCATGTGGTTCCTCCGTCGTTTCTCGGCCGGTCTCGTCGTTCCCGGCCGCTAGCGGCCGCCCAGTCCGCGCAGTGCCGCGACGACCGCCTCGACGTGTGCGATGCCCGGATCGGGCAGGGACACGTGGACGACCGGTCGTCCGTGTGCGCGCAGGGTGGCGACATCGCCCGACGCCTGCGCGCGGTTGAGCTCCCCGAGAGTGTACGACGCGCCCGGCACCGGGACATCGAGCGGGCTCCCCGCGCTGATGACCACGAACAGGCCCGTTCGCGGACCACCCTTGTGATACTGGCCGGTCGAGTGCAGATAGCGCGGGCCGAGCTCGGGCGTCACGGCGATCCCGTACGAGTCGCCGACGGACTCGCTCACGCGGTGCAGCGGGCCCAGAAGCGCGGCGTCGTCCGGAAGGTAGGCGAGGAGCGCGAGGTAGGAGCACGCGGGACAGCCCGAGAGCATGCGTTCGACCGCGGGGACGAGACCCTTCAGGCCGGAGACGACGCCGTCCGGGCCGGTCACCTCGATGCGGTCGGCGACGGGCTCGTGAGCGCCGGCTCGAAGGATCGCCTCGGTGGCGGCCTTCGCCTCGGCGACGTTGGGCTGGTCGAACGGTTCGATGCCGGTCAGGGCCGACAAGAGCGCGACGGCCCACTCCCAGCGGACGAACTCGCCGCCGAGATCGCGGGTGTCGGTGAGTACCGACTCGAAGACCGGTTCGGTCTCGGAGAGCCGCCGGGCCAGTGCGGCGAGTTCGTCGTCACCGGGGGTGCGCAGCACGAAGGTCATGCGGTCGGCGCCGTGCGAAGCGGGGTCGCCGGGCGCGTCCTCGAGGACCGGCAACAGGCCGGCGCCCTCCTTGCCGGTCGACTCGGCGATGAGCTGCTCGACCCAGAGTCCGAAGGCGGCGAGTGGCCGGGAGACGACGAGCGTCACCTTGTCACGACCCGAAGTGTAGGCGTCGGCGAGCCAGGCCCCGAGCGCCGCCCCCGGGTTGTCGGGTGTGTCGAGGCGGCACGCCTGTTCGGTGGCCAGCCCGGCGGCGGCGAGTCCGGCGACATCGAGGCCGGCCAGTGCGGCGGGGACGGTCGCGAAAGGAGTGAGCGCCGCGTAGCGGCCGCCGACCTCGGGGGGAGCCAGGAAGGTGCGAAGGAACCCATGGTCGCCCGCGTAGCGGACGAGCGGCGAACCGGGGTCGGTGATCGCGATAAAGTGACGACCCGCCCCGTCCCCGAGCTCATCGCCCAGCCAGGCGCGGAAGACGGCGGCCAGGGAGAGCGGCTCGACGGTCGAGCCCGACTTGCTCGAGACGACCACCAGAGTGGAAGCGGGTGCCAGCGAGGCGAGCAGCGCAGCGACCTGCGCCGGTGAGCTGGTGTCGAGCACGTGCAGCGCCGGGCGCCCATCGGCGTGTCCGAAGACACGCGACAGCACGAGCGGCGCGAGCGAGCTGCCGCCCATCCCCGCCAGCACGACGTCGGTGATGCCCGAGGCGGCGACCTCGTCCCCGAACGCGGCGAGCCCGGCCGCCTGGTCGAACGCCTCTTGAGGCAGGCCGATCCAGCCGAGGCGTTCGGCTGCGACCGCCGGGTCGGCGAACAGCGTGGCGTCGCGCGCGGCGAGCCGCTCGACGGCGCGCATCTGGGTCAGGCGGGTGCGGGAATCCACGTCGAAGTCCTCCTCGGGAAGTTCTCGATATGGTACCCGAGCAGCGCGAACGGTACCCGTGCGCGATGCGCGGGATACCGTGCCGGGTGCCTCAGGCGGCGTCCTCGGCTCCGCCCGAGTCGGCGGCCTCGAGGCCGTGGCCGACGTCCTTCGCGTCCAGGCGGGCGACCAGCGCCCCGCCCGCGACGACCATCACGCCACCCGCGATCGTCGCGAGCGTCAGCGGCTCGCCGAGGAACGCGGCGGCGAAGACGACGGCGGAGGCGGGCTCGGCATAGGTGAGGATGGCGGCGTGGTCGGTGCGAACGCGCCGCAGCCCCGTGAGGAACAGGATCCCGGCGAAGGCCGTCTGCACGACGCCGAGAACGGCCAGCCAGCCGTAGAACCCGACGGTCGCGGGCGCCTGTCCGTGAAGGTAGAGCCACGCGACCACGGGCAGCAGCAACGTCGCCGCGACGACGTACTCGACCAGCATCAGCGCCATGCCGGAGACTCCGACGAGGAGCCGTTTCGAGCGGAGTAGCAGCCATGCGTAGGTCAGGGCCGAGGCGAAGGCCAGTGACGCTCCGAGGAGTTGCCGGCCGCCCGCCACGCCCAGGCCCTGCGGCGCGAGGATGACGATGATGCCGCCCAGCGCCAGCAGCATCGGGAGCACGATCCGGCGATCGAAGCGCTCACCCGTCACGAACGGCGCGAGAGCAGCGACGAAGACAGGGCCCATGTAGCCGAGCAGCTCGGCCGTCGCCACCTTGGCGAGCCCCAGGGCGCCGAAGAACAGGATCCAGTTGATGGTCAGGATGGCGCCCTGACCGATGAGCGCGCGGAGCTTGGCGCGCGGGAGCTGCCGGACCTCCGCGAGGCCGCCGGTCGCCGCCATCCAGACGAAGATGACGATGCCCGCGAACAGGACGCGGAAGAAGACCGTCAGGAACGGCGAGACGGGCAGGGCCGAGCCCGCGTTCGCGGCGCGCAGCACGAGCGGGATGGTGCCCCAGATGAGGCCCGCGCCGGCGATCAGCAGCAGGCCGACGAGCGAATGCCGCCGGTCGGACGCCGGCATCTCAGCAGATCCGGGGCAGCTGCTCGCCGACGAGCATGTCCATGATCCGCCGGGCGCCGAAGGTCGTCTGGACGTAGACGCGGCCCGCGGGACCCTCGGTGACCTGCCCGATGATCGCGGCCTCCTCGCCGTAGCGCGAGGCGCGCATCGCGGCGAGCGCCGCGTCGGCCTGCTCGGCGGGGACGACGGCGACCATCTTGCCCTCGTTGGCGACCTGGTAGACGTCATAGCCGAGCATCTCGCACGCGCCGCGGACCTGCTCGCGGACGGGGACGGCGTTCTCGTCGACGGTCATCGAGACGCCCGAGGCGCCGGCGAGCTCGTTGAGACAGCTGGCCAGCCCGCCGCGGGTGGGGTCGCGGAAGCAGCGCACGTCCGGAGCGGCGTCGAGCACCGCGCCGACCAGGTGGTTCAGCGGCGCCGCGTCGGAGAGGATGTCGGTGCCGAAGGAGAGGCCCTCGCGAACGGACATGACCGCGATGCCATGGTCGCCGAGCGTGCCGGAGAGCAGCACGACGTCGCCGGGCTTGCAGTGCGAGCTCGACAGGTCGACGCCCTCGCGGACGACGCCCACGCCGGCGGTGTTGATGTAGATGCCGTCCCCGTGACCGCGCTCGACGACCTTGGTGTCGCCGGTGACGATGCGGACGCCGGCCTCCGCGGCCACGCTCACCATGGAGTCGAGGATGCGCACGAGCTCCTCGACCATCAGACCCTCTTCGAGAACGAAGCCGACCGTGAGGAACATCGGGACGGCCCCGGCCGTGGCCACGTCGTTGACGGTGCCCGCCACCGCGAGCTTCCCGATGTCCCCGCCGGGGAAGAAGCGCGGCGTCACGACGTAGGTGTCGGTGGTCAGCGCGATGCGGCCCGGAGGAACCACGAGCGACGCGGCGTCGTCCATGCGCAGGAGCGCCTCGTCGTTGAAGCGGGCGATGAAGACGTCCTCGATGAGCTCGCGCATCATCGTGCCGCCGCTTCCGTGAGAGAGCAGGATGCGGTCAGAGCGCATGGGGTACCTCCGGTTGAGCGGGGACGGGCGTGGCGGCCTCTAGCGGCCGAAGTCGGTGTAGCGGTAGTAGGCGGCGCAGGAGCCCTCGGACGAGACCATGCACGGCCCGATCGGGTGCTCCGGCGTGCAGCCCTTGCCGAAGATGCGGCACTGGAAGGGCAGGATCGCTCCCCGCAGGACCTCGCCGCACTGGCAGCCGGGGATCGCCCGCGGTTCCGGGGGCGTGACGTCGAAGCGCTTCGCAGCGTCCCAGGTCGAGAACGCCTCGCGGATGCCGAGCCCGGTGCCGGGGATGACCCCGATCCCGCGCCACTCCGCGTCGATCGGCTCGAAGACCTCTTCGATCAGCGCCTTCGCCGTGGGGTTGCCGTCGTCATTGACACCGCGCCGGTAGGCGATCTCGATCTCGGCGCGGCCCTCGTGCAGCTGCTTCGCGATCATCCAGACGCCCTGGAGGACGTCGACGGGCTCGAAGCCGGTGACGACGCCGGGGACGTGATACTTCTCGGCGATGAATCGGTAGGGCTCGGGTCCGATGATCGTCGAGACGTGACCCGGCAGGATGAACCCGTCGATGTGGACGTCGGGGTCGTTGACGAGCGCCTCGAGCGCGCCGGGGACGGTCTTGTGGACGCAGAGCACCGAGAAGTTGTCGATGCCGAGGGAGGCGGCCTGCTTGATGGTCGCGGCGATGATCGGGACGGTGGTCTCGAAGCCGACGCCGAGGAAGACGACCTGCTTGTCCGGCTCGTTCTGGGCCATCTTGATTGCGTCGAGCGGGGAGTAGACGATGCGGACGTCGCGCCCCTCGGACTTCTCGCGGGCGAGCGACGAGTAGGAGCCGGGGACCTTCATCATGTCGCCGAAGGTGGTGACGACGACGCCGGGCACCCGGGCCAGTTCGATGGCGAGGTCGATGTCGCGGTTGGCAGTCACACACACGGGGCACCCCGGGCCGGAGAGCTGCCGGATGTTGGGCGGCATGACCTCGCGCAGCCCGAATCGGGCGATCGCGACGGTGTGGGTGCCGCAGACCTCCATGAGGTTCATGGGCCGGTCGGCGGCCTCGGCGATGAGCTCGATCAGATGGCGGGCCAGTTCGGGGTCCCGCCAGGCGGCCTGCACGTCGGCCATGGCTAGGCGCTGGCTTCGACGGGTGACTCGTCGTCGACCCACTCGATCTGCTTGATGAGCTCCCACGACTCGGCGGCGAACTCCTCGTCGACGACCTGGATCGCGAAG
>JANYKZ010000036.1 GCA_025361505.1 Coriobacteriia bacterium | reverse complement strand
CCCGGCCGGGGGCGCGGGCCCTTCGCATACGGCGAGCGCGGAGCGCCGGACGAGTCCGGAGGCCCGCCGCGCGTGCGGTGGTATATCCTTCGGGGTGACGCGACGACCCGGCTGCCGGAGCCGGTCGGCCGCAGTCGGAAGGGGACCTCCTCATGGGCGCGCTGATGTCGCACGTCGAGCACCTCTCGGAGACCATCGGGCCCCGGCCCGCGACAACCGACGCCGAGGAACGCGCAGCCGGATACATCCGCGACGCGTTCGAGGCGCGCGGTCTGACCGCCGAGCTGCAGGAGTTCGACGCTCCGCGCACCTACTCGTGGGCCTTCGTCATCTATCACGCCCTCACGATCGCCGCGGCGGTCGCCTCCCGCTGGTACTCGTGGTGGTCGCTGGCCGTCGGCGTCGTGGTGGCCGTCGTCTTCTGGCTCGATCTCGACACGCGGTGGGGCTTGTCCGCTCTCATGCCCAAGGGCCCCAGCCAGAACGTGATCGCCCGCCACATCCCGCGCGCCGGCAGAGGGGAGCGGGTCGCGAAGGTCGTCATCGTGGCCCACTACGACTCGGCCCGCGCTTCGCTCGCCTTCGGGCCCGGCATGGTCAAGAACTTCGCCGCCACGTTCGCGCTCATGAAGGTGTGCACCATCGCGGTGCCGGTGCTCATCGCCGCGCGGCTCCTTCCGTTCGCCCCGCGTCTCGAGCCGTGGGCGTGGTATGTGACGCTCGTCCCGGCCGCCTATCTGCTCGTTCCGCTGCTGATCGACGTGCACCGCGAGCTGTTCATGAAGTACACGCCGGGCGCGAACGACAACGCGTCGGGCGTCGCCGCCCTGCTGGGCCTCGTGGACCGCCTCGTTCCCGAGTCCGACACCCCGCAGCCGCTGACGCGCGAGGCGGTCACCGTGCACACGGAACAGGACGCTTGGGAGGCGGACGTCATCCCCGAAGGTTCGCTGCTCTCGTACTCGCCGGTCGCCGCGCCTCCGCGGCCCGTCGAGAGCTGGACGGACGACGACATCTCCTGGGACACGGGCGTGATCGCCGGCCAGACCTCACTCGGACTCGACTCCTACGCCAAGGCGCTTCAGGCCAAGGAGGAGGATGCCGCGTCGGCGGCCCCCAACGCCGAGGCCGAGCGCGCGGCGCGCCTCTTCGGCACGACGCCGTCGCCGCCGCGCAGGCAACGCGACCCCGAACCCGATCCGGGCTTCGACATCGAGCTCGACGGCATGCCCACAGGGCCTTCGAAGCCTTCGATCAGCGATGACACCGCGCCCTTCACGCCGGTCGGACCGACCGAGACCGTGGGAGAGCGCGAGGAACACGTCCGTCGAGGTCTGTTCGGCGGCACCCGCAAGGAGCCCGCGGCCGAACGCAAGGGTGTCCGCGACTGGCTGGGGATCGACAAGGACTTCGACGCGCGCAAGAAGGGGACCAGCATCGGATCCTGGGACAACTTCTCGGACGAGGACGATGACGACGGGACCGGCTGGAAGGGCGGCTCGGCCGGTGTCGAAGGCATCGACGACCCGGACTTCGCAGCGAGCATAGCCGCGCGGATCCGTCGCCGGGTCACGATGAACGTGGACCGCGAACTCACGGAGAAGGAAGTGTGGTTCGTGGCGACGGGCTCGGAAGAGGTCGGCACCTTCGGGATGCAGGCGTTCCTGAAGGAGTTCGGCCCGGACTTGCGTGACGCGTCGTTCATCAACCTCGACAACATCGGCTCGGGCGCCGTCGCCTACGTGACGCGCGAGGGCATGGCCCGGCGCTACGATTCCGATCGTCGGCTCATGAGCGCCGCGAGACGCGCCGTGCGGGAGGCGGACCTCCGGGTGAAGGGGCACGAGTACCGCGGCCTCTCGACCGACGCCACGCCCGCGCTCGCCCGCGGCTATCACGCCATGTCGGTCATGGCGTTCGACGTGAACGGCCGGCTGCCGAACTGGCACTGGGCGACCGACACCGCGGACAACGTCGATGAAGCGAACCTCGAGACGGCGGTCGAGTTCGTGACCGCGCTCATCAAGGAGCTGTAGGACACTCGTGCAAACGGGACGACTCACGAAGGCGCTGCAGCGCCGTCTGACGATCATGTGGCGCGATCAGCCGAGCCAGAGCGACATCGAGGAGCTCGAGGCCAACGTCGAGCGCGTCGGACTGGTCATCCGCCTCAGGTGGGCGATCGTGGCGGCCATCGCCGTGTTCTCCGCGTTCGGGATCGGCATCTACGGCTTGGCCGGCCAGGCGGGCGCGCTGGCGCCGCGCATGGCCATCCCCGCCTTCGCACTGCTGCTGGTGATGGTCTACAACACCTACTACCAGCGCACGTACCGTCGTTTCGGCAATCTCGCCACGTTCAACGCCGCCGCCCTCGTGCTCGACATCCTCGTGGTGACGGTACTCGTCTACTACTCCGGCGGGGTCTACTCCTGGTTCGACGCTCTGTACTACCTCTTCGTACTCGAGGCCGCGCTCATCCTGCCGAACCGCCGTGAGGTGTGGGGCGTCGCGGGTCTGGCCGCGGGCGCCTATGTCCTCGTGGTGGGTCTCGTGTACCTGCGCGTCCTTCCACACATGGCGATGCCCTTCGTCCACAACGACCTTCAGTTCGCGGGAAGTTACGTCGCCGTCCGCGCACTCTGGACGATCACGGTGGTCTTCGGTTCCGCCACGGTCGGGGGCCTGTTCACGATCGCGACGCGCGATCGGATGGCGATGCTCGTCAAGCATGCCGTCCGGGACAGCCGCACGGGGCTCTACGACCGGACCTACCTCAGGCGGGAGTTCGCCGTGGAGATCGAACGGGCACGGCGGTTCCGGCGCGGTGTCTCGGTGATCATCGCCGACATCGACGACTTCGCGCACTTCAACGAACTGTTCGGTACGGACGCGGGGAACCGCATGATCGATCTCATCGCCGGCGTCGTTCGTCAGGTCTCCGGCTGCGAGGGCGGGGAGCCGTGCCTCGTGCTCGCTGCGCGCTACGGCGGCGAGGAGTTCGGGCTGCTCGTTCCCGAGGACAGCGAGTCTTCGTCCGAGGAGGGCGAGCTGATGGCTGAGCGCCTTCGGGCTGGGATCGCGGCGGTCCTCGACGATGACCGAAGCGTGACCGTCAGCGTCGGAGTGGCCGCGTTCTCGCGAGACGGGCGCACACCCTCGGAGCTTCTCGGGGCGGCCGACGCCGCGCTCGTGCGCGCCGCGGCCGAGGGCGGGAACCGCGTGGTCGTGGGCCGCACGGAGACGACGTTCGGATGAGCCGGGGCGCCGCGGTGCGCGTCGGCGAGACGGCACTCGTCGCGCTGCTGTGGGTCGTACTGTGCGTGGGCTCCTCCGTTCTGGCCCTCACGGTGCCCGTCTACACGTCCGCGCTCGTCCAAGCGCTGGGCGTGCCCGCCTCCGCGGGTCTGTCGGTCGCCGACACCGTCCACCTCTCCGGGGCGGTCCGCGAACTCGTGGCGGACACCGAGTACGACCCCCTGCCGTCGACGTGGAAGGGGCGGCCGGCCTTCGACGCGGCCGCCGTCAGCCATCTGCGCGACGTCCGCACCGTGATCTCGGGCGCTCGCCTGGCCACCGGCGTCACGGCCCTGCTGCTCGCGGCCTACGTGTCGGCGTGTCTCGCGTGGCACCGGCCCGAGCGGCTGCGCGCGGGGATGCTCGCGGCGGCGTGGGGTCTGGTGCTCGCGGTCGCGCTCGCGGCGGTCGCCGCATTCGCGAACTTCGAGGCCCTGTTCTCCTACTTCCACTCGCTGTTCTTCGCGAGCGGGACCTGGACGTTCCCCGCCGACTCCCTGCTCATCCGGCTGTTCCCGGAGCCGTTCTGGATCACCTCGGGGGCGTGCTGGGCCGCCCTCGTGCTCGTCGCGGCGGCCCTTCTCTCGATCGTCGGACGCCGTCTCCTTCAGGGACGGGACGGTATGGGTGCTTCACGAACGGCGGCGAATGTGTAAAGTGTTACAGGGGGCGCACCCGTGAACGTGCGTCGACCTTTGCGTGAAGGCCCTCACGGGCAGCGCACGGACCGCGAGAATCGCGCGATGAGGAGGTGGGCACTAGCATGGCAGCCAAGGAAGGTTACTGCGTCAAGTGCAAGGCCAAGAAGGAAATGAAGGACGCTGTCGCTATCACCATGAAGAACGGCCGTCCGGCCACGCAGGGCATCTGCCCGTCCTGTGGCACGAAGATCTTCAAGATCGGCGCGTAGTTTCGCAAACCGCGGCGCACTGTGAGCGCCGCTTCTTCGAACGGGAGCCGGAGCGCATCATGCGTTCCGGCTCTCGTTCGTCGTAGCGCGCGACGCCGGTCCGGGTTTGCCCGGCGGCGCGTCGCGCGGGTACAATGACCGACGCCGCAGGACCTCCGTGGCGAGCGCGGGCGTAGTTCAATGGTAGAGCGTCAGCTTCCCAAGCTGGATGTTGCCGGTTCGAGTCCGGTCGCCCGCTCCATACGATCCACAACGAAGGCCGTCCCGTCGGGGCGGCCTTCGCGCCGTGCAGCCGGCGGCGGGTAAGACAGCCGTCAGGTCCGGTTCAGGCGTCGGGTGTCTCATCGAGTCGAATCGGCACACGTGTGCGCGTCCGCCTCCCTCCGGCGCGCGGGAGGAGGACGTCGTCATGTCGTGGACGCGATCGGGACTCGCGGTGACCTGCTTGGCTGTGGCCTTGGGCCTGGGATGGCCCGGGCCCGCCTGCGCATCGGGCGGATGGGAGTGGCCCGTCGACGGGGCGGTGTCGCTCGGATACGGCGCGCGCTACACCTCGGCGCAGGGTGTCGCCTCCACACACGGGGGTCTGGACGTCGGCGCCCCCGCGGGAGCGACGGTGCGGGCTTGCGTTGGCGGCGAGGTGACCTTCTCAGGGCTGATCCCCGCCGGAGAAGGGGAGCGCGCGTGGGCGGTGACGGTGCTGACCGCCGACGGGCTGCGCGTCACATATCTGCCCTTGGAACGCGGCTCCGTCTCCAAGGGCGCTGCCGTCCGTACCGGTGCTTCGCTCGGCGAAGTCGCGGGCACCGGCGACGCGTCGAGCTCCGCCCCGCATCTGCACCTGGGCGTGCGACGGGGCGAGACGCGCCTCGATCCGCTCGCCTTCCTGGTGGAACGCCAAGCGGGAACCGCAGCGCCCGTAGCCCCGTCGGCTCCCGCGCCTCGGCCCGCCTCACCGGCTGTGCTCGTCGCGCCGCCCGTCACCGCTCCCTCCGCCGCGCTGTCGCACGCCATGGCGAGCGCGCCCCAGCCCTCGCACGCGTCCGCCACGGTACCCGGAGTCTCGAGCCTCCCCGTGCCGGCCCGGGGGCCGATCACCGAACCTGCGCCGCTCGCACCGACGCCGTCCGTGCCGCTTCCGTCCATGCCGACGTTGGCACGCGTACCGAGCGTCGCAGAGACGCCGCGGGTGCGCGCTTCGACGGTGGCAGCCGACCTCACCGCCGCGCGTGACCTTCTGGCGAAGGCCCTCGGCTGCCTGGGTCTGGCCGGGGTGGCGGGCGCCTGCACGTGGCCGGTGCTGCGCCGAGTGCTCGACGGAGGCGCCGGCACCGAGCCGGCGACCGTGCCTGTCCGCGCCGATCGCGCCTGAGATCGGGGTTCCGAGGGGATGCCGGAGTGCCGCACCGCGAGGTCGATCTGTGTGTTGTGGAGCATGCGACGCGATGCTACACTCCGGAGGCTCATTTCCTGTCCCGGGCCGCTGCCTTCACAGTCCCGGGGCCGATACAGTCCGAGGGAGGTGAACCAAATGAAGGCTTACGAAGTCATGCTTCTCATCGACCCCTCGCTCGACGAGGAGTCTCATGCTGCCGTCGTCGAGAAGACGACCGGCGTCATCACCGGCCAGGGCGGTGCGGTGGACTCGACCGAGGAGTGGGGCAAGCGTCGTCTGGCCTACGAGGTCAAGGGATTCAGCGACGGTGCCTACACGGTCATCCAGTTCCATTCCAACCCTGAGTCCGTCGCCGAGCTCGACCGCGTGCTCCACATCACGGACCCCGTTGCGCGTTTCATGATCGTCCGTCGCGACGATCTGGACTAGAGCGCCACGACCGGGGACCTGATGTCCCCGGGGATAAGCCACGCACGAGAGCAGGTGTGTATTTCATGAGCATCAATAGGGTCGTCCTCACGGGCAACCTCACCAAGGACGCGGAAGTGAAGCAGACTCCCGGCGGCATGGCGATCGTCAAGATCCGACTCGCCGTCAACGACCGCCGGAAGAACGCCACCAGCGGTCAGTGGGAGGACTCGCCCAACTTCATCGACGTGACCATGTTCGGGTCGCGCGGTGAGGCCGTGTCACGTTTCCTGACCAAGGGCAAGCAGATCGCGGTCGAGGGCAAGCTTCGCTGGCGTGAGTGGGAAAACGCCGCCGGAGAGAAGCGCAGCGCGATCGAGGTCGTCGCAGACGACATCGAGCTGCTCGGCGGACGCGGCGACGCGCCCTCCAGCCCCCGGGCGGTCTCTTCCGCCCCTGCAGACGCCCCCGCCGAGGACTTCTCCGACGGCGAGGACATACCGTTCTAGACCGATGCACGACCGGCACCGGGCCGGCGGTACCCTCCCGCCGCCTCGGTGACTACCAGATACGCCTCGATCTCCACTCGTAACAGCGAGCGAGACGGGTGAAGGAGGATAGGACGCACATGAGCGAATACAGTCGTAAACCGAAGCGCAAGTACTGCCAGTTCTGCAAGGACCACTCGGAGTTCATCGACTACAAGGACTCCCAGGGCCTCCGCAAGTTCATGACCGATCGTGGCAAGATCAAGCCGCGCCGCGTCACGGGCAACTGCGCGCAGCACCAGCACGCGATGTCGATGGCCGTGAAGCGTGCCCGCGAGATGGCACTGCTTCCGTACGTCGTGCCCGTTATCAGCACCAAGGTCGAGGGCCGGGGCCGCAGGGGTTAGTGTGACGCCGACCCCAGCCGACATGCGGAACGCAGCCCTCCTGAGCGTCGCGACCATCGCGGCGGGCTTCGTCGTGCCCGTGATCCCCTTCGTGGGGATCCCGTTGGCCGGCTTCGCACTCGGGTGGATCGCCTACCGGTTCGGCTCCAGGTCGTCCGTCACGCTCGCGCTCGTTGCGAGCGCCCTGGTCGCGGTGTTCGGTCCGTTCGTGGTCGGTTCCGCCCCGCTCGACGCTCTCTATGTCGCGGTGTCGCTGCTCGCAGCGGGTCCCGCGGCGGCGTGGGCGCTCAAGCGCTACCCCGCATGGAGCGTCGTGATGGTCGCCACCGTCGTGGCCACCGCGGCATTCCTGGTCACACCGACCGGGATCCTGTTCATCAAGGAGAACCTTGCCACGGCGCCTCAGGCGTTCGAGAAGGTCGCCACGAGCGGGTACGTCTCCGATCCGGCGTTCATCCGGCAGAACATCGGACTTCTGACAACCGTCATGGCCGCGTTGCTGCCCGCAGCGATCGCCTACATGACGGGTCTGGGAATGGTGCTCGCGATCCCGCTCGTTGCGCGGGCCGGTCGGGCGCTCGGCGTGCAGGTCAACCGGTATCCGGCACTCGCGGACACCGACCTGACCTTCCACATCGTGTGGCCGACGATCGCGAGCCTCGCGTTGATGGCCGTGGGAACGTTCCGGGGCCATGCGCAAGGCATCGTCTACATCGTGGGCCTGAGCCTTCTGACGATCCTGTTCCCGGTGCTCATCCTGCAGGGGTTCGGCCTGGTGGGTGCGCTCTACCGCAGGCTCGGAGCCGGACGGATCGTTCGCACGATCGGGTACGTGCTGCTCGTCTTGAGCACGTGGCTTCTCCTGTTCCTGGGAGTGCTCGGACTCGTCGACCTGTTCCTGAACTTCCGCAAGCTCCCGCGGGGTCAGGTCGTACCGACGACGGGTTCTGCCGGCTAGGGGTTCTGCCGTTCGGAAGCGCTGCCCGACCGCCCGGCGGAAACGCCCAAGGTCGGTGGATAGTGTGGAAACCGCAGGAAGCGCCTACGCGTCGCCTGTGGATGGATCGGGATGCGGGCCGTCGACGCATTGAGTCGACGCTCGGCCGGTCATAGAGTGAAGGACGCGCCGCGGGTGCGGGATGGATCCCGGGCCTCGGCAGACGAAGGAGTAACACGATGAAAGTCATCCTCACCGCAGAGGTGAAGGGCAAGGGCCACGAAGGCGATATCGTCGATGTCGCGCGTGGCTATGCCGCGAACTACCTGCTGCCCCGCAAGATGGCGCTCGTCGCCACCCCGGGCAACATCAAGCAGCTCGGCGCGCGCATGGAGAACATCAGCAAGCGCAACGCCACGCGCATGGGCGACGCCCAGTCGGTCGCCGCTTCGATCGAGGGCAAGCAGATCGTCCTCGAGGCGAAGGCCGGTGTCGACGGCAAGCTGTTCGGTTCGATCACGACGCTGATGATCGAAGAGGCGGTCGCCGCCCAGTTGGGCGCCGACGTCGACCACAAGCGCATGGACCTGCACCGTCCGATCAAGACGACCGGCGAGCACTTCGTCGTCGTCAGCGTCTTCGGTGACGTCAAGGCCACGCTGACGGTCAAGGTCGTTCCCGAGGGCGGCGCCGCTGCGCTGGCCGCCGAGGAAGCCGCTGCCGCAGAGGCCGCTGTCGCGAAGGCCGCAGCCGCCGAGGCCGCGGCCCTGGCCGCAGCCGAGCTCGCCGCCGAAGAGGCCGCAGCCGCCGAGGTCGTCGCCGACGACGCGTCCGACGACGAGTCCGCGGACAGCGACACCGAGTAGGACCACACGACCCGTACGTCGGGCGGAGCGCGGCCGCGGCACGTCAAGGCGCGGCGCGCCCGCACGACCCGGGGGTGCGAGAAAGTGAGGACTGGTGGCCGTGGCTGACGACAGATCGCGCGGAACGGGAGCAGGTCCGATGTGGGCCGGCGACCGCGTGCCTCCGCACGACCTCGACGCCGAGAAGTCGCTTCTCGGCGCGATGCTGCTGTCGGCCGACGCCACCGCGACGGGCCTGAGCAAGGCCAAGGTCGAGGACTTCTACCGGCAGGCCCATCAGCGGATCTTCTCGGCCATCTCGGCCCTTTTCGCCAAGGGCGAGCCGTGCGACGTCGTCACCTTGGCCGCGCGTCTCGAGTCGACGAGCGAGTTGGAGCAGGTCGGAGGCAAGACCTACCTGCTCGACGTCGTGAACACCGTCCCGCTGGCCGGCAACGTCGGCCAGTACGCGGACATCGTCAAGCGCATGTCGTTGCTCCGTCGCCTCATCCTCGCCGCGACGCACATCGCCGCGCTCGGGTACGAGGCCCCGGACGACATCGACGACGTCATCGAGACGTGCGAGAAGGAGATCTTCGACGTCACGAACGAGCGCGTCGAGACGACCTTCAAGCCGATCGACGAGCTGCTGACCGAAGGCTGGAAGCACCTCGAGGAGCTCTACGAGCGCCAGGAGCACCTGACCGGCGTGACCACCGGCTGGACCGAGCTCGACCGCCTGCTCGCCGGACTGCATCGCGGCGACCTGATCATCCTTGCCGCGCGCCCCTCCGTGGGAAAGACCGCCTTCGCGCTCAACCTCGCGGTCAACGCCGCGAGGAAGGGTACTGCCGTCGGCGTATTCTCACTCGAGATGGCGGCCGAGCAGCTCGTCATGCGAATCCTCTCCTCTGAGTCGCGGGTCGACGGGCAGAAGTTGCGCACCGGGCGTCTGCTCGAGTCCGACTGGAAGCCGCTGATGGATGCGATGGGGCGCCTCGACGGGTGCGACCTGCACGTCGACGACACGCCGGCGCTCTCGATCATGGAGCTGCGGGCCAAGGCGCGCCGCATGTTCCGCGGCAAGAAGGAAGGCCTGATCATCGTCGACTACCTGCAGCTCATGCAGGGCAGCTCGCGACGGGCCGAGAACCGCCAAGTGGAGATCTCAGAGATCTCGCGCGGCTTGAAGATCCTCGCCAAGGAGCTGAACGTCCCCGTGCTCGCGCTCTCGCAGCTGTCGCGTGCGGTCGAGCAGCGCGCGGACAAGCGGCCCATGCTCTCGGACCTCCGCGAGTCCGGTGCGATCGAGCAGGACGCCGACGTGGTCATGTTCATCCACCGCGACGTCTACAAGCGGGACGAGACCGGCTACGAGGACGAGCGCCAGGCCGGGAACCAGCCGCCGAAGGGCACCGCGGAGATCATCGTCGCCAAGCACCGCAACGGCCCCACCGGCAACGTGAACCTGATCTACCACGAGCCGTACATGCGCTTCGTCAGCCCCCAGAGCCCGTCCGACGTCGGCGCCATCGCGTCACGCGCCGTCGCGCCCGGGCCGCCGCTGTAGCGCCGCCGCGGATCCCTGCGGGAGTGGACGCGGGAGTCCGGGTCCATCCTGTTCGCGCCGTCTTCCGCGCGCCGCACCGAGAGGCATGCCATGACTCCGGAACACTTCGATGTGGTCATCGTGGGCGCCGGTCCCGCCGGCATCTTCGCCGCGCTCGAGCTGGTACGCAGCGACTTCACAGGCCGCATCCTCGTCGTTGAGAAGGGCCACGGCATCGAGAAGCGCCGCTGCCCGGCGCGCGAGCGTGGATGCGTCGACTGTACGGTCTGCGACATAATGACCGGCTGGGGCGGCGCCGGCGCCTTCTCC
Source organism: Coriobacteriia bacterium (assembly GCA_025361505.1). GTDB lineage: Bacteria > Actinomycetota > Coriobacteriia > Anaerosomatales > PALSA-660 > PALSA-660. The sequence continues at coordinate 1,374 of JANYKZ010000036.1, read as the reverse complement.
GACGGCAAACTCACGCTCACGACCGAGGTGGGCGGGTGGCTCGTCGACTACACCGGTGTCGAGGCGCTCATGGGGCTGCTCGATCATGCCGACGACGTGTGGGTCGAGTTCGGAGCCACGACCGACGTCACGACGCCGGACGCCGAGACGGTCGAGCGACTCGGCCACGAGGCGACGCTCGCGGGCATGCAGCTGGTCCCGATGCGCGTTCGGCACATCGGGACGGACAAGTCGCCCGCGGTGCTCTCCGCCATGCGCGTCGAGCTCGAGCGCCGCGGCGTCGACATCCGTACGGACATCGCCGTGGACCGGGTGCTCGTCGAGGACGGGTGCGTCGCGGGCGTCCAGCTCAAGGACGGCACGCGCATCGATGCGCGCGCGGTGATCGCCGCGCCGGGGCGCGAGGGCGCCGACTGGCTCGCCGCCGAGGCGCGCCGGCTCGGCATCGGGCTCACCAACAACGCCGTCGACATCGGTGTTCGCGTCGAGGTCCCCGCTCCGGTGATGGAGCGCCTCACCGATCCGCTCTACGAGGCGAAGCTCGTCTACCACTCCAAGCAGTTCGGCGACCGGGTCCGCACCTTCTGCATGAACCCCTACGGTGAGGTCACGACCGAGAGCTACGGTGGCATCACCACGGTCAACGGGCACTCGTTCTCGGACAGCCGCACCGCCAACACGAACTTCGCCGTCCTGGTGTCGCAGACCTTCACCGAGCCGTTCGACGACCCGATCGCCTATGGCGAGGAGATCGCGCACCTGGCCAACCTGCTTTCCGACGGGGTCATCGTGCAGCGCCTGGGAGACCTGAAGGCCGGTCGCCGGTCGACACCGGCACGAATGGCGCAGTCGATCGTCAAACCGACGCTGAGGGGTGCAGTGCCCGGCGATCTGGCGTTCGTGCTCCCGTACAGGCACATGGTCGATCTGCTGGAGTTCCTCGAGGCGCTCGATCACATGGCCCCCGGGGTCAACGGGCCGGGGACGCTGCTGTACGGCGTCGAGGTGAAGTTCTACTCGTCGCGGGTCGCGGTCGGCCCCGACCTCCAGACCGCGGTCCACGGGCTCTACGCCGTCGGCGACGGCGCGGGCATCACGCGCGGCCTTCTGCAGAGCAGTGCAAGCGGGGTCGTCGCCGCGCGCGCCGTACTCTCCTCTCTGACGTAGGCCAGTCGCGCCCTCTCCGCACCGCGTGCCGTCTGAAATGTTTCGCTGTGCCATCACGCTGCCGCAGCGTATTGTTGGGCGCGGGCGCATTCGGACACGCGGAGGGGTCGATGGAGCACGATGCGGCGAACGCCGCTGGGGGGCCTTTGCCTGAGGGCGTGAGGCTCGAGGACATCGTGGACATCGAGGCGATCCGAAGGATCGCCG
>JANYKZ010000033.1 GCA_025361505.1 Coriobacteriia bacterium | reverse complement strand
CGCCGACCGCCCAGCCGTTCGGCCCCGAGAACGCGATCGCCCGCAGCGCCTTGGTCGAGGGCCAACCGCTGACCGTCACGCGCGCCCAAGAGGACCCGCTGTAGTGGACCAGCGTCCCGGCGTCTCCGACCGCCCAGACATCGGTCGCAGAGCGCGCAACCACTCCATTGAGCTCGGAGGTCCCGGCGGCGCCGATGGGAAACTGACTCCAGCTGTTGCCGCCGTCCGAGGTGAACTCGCAGAGCGCCGAACGCGCTCCGCCGGTCTGACTCACGTTGTCGACGCTAACGCCCACAGCCCAGCCGTGCATGGCGTCCGCGAAGGAGACGGCGTTGAGCGCGCTTGCGACCGGGATGGGCTCGGAGTCACCGTTGGGCCGGTCGGGAGGACCGTACTGAGGTGCGGACCACGTCAGGGAGTCCGCGCGTGCGACCGAGGGCGCGGCGGCGAACGCCACCAACGCGAGAAGCGATACCGCAACGAGCGGCAGGAACAGCCGTGGTCGGAACGTCATGCGTACACCTCACCCTGTTGTCGGCGGGAGGCGCGTTCGCTCCGCCCGCCTTTCCTTCGTCTCAGCCACCGCCATGCCATAAGGGCGGAGTCCGGTGCCGGGACGAGGCCGATTGTACACCCGCTCTCAACGTTCTCCCGTCGTCGGACGACCCCGCCGGGGGAGGCGGGGCCGTCCTTGCGGCAGTCCCCTCGGGAGGGGGGAACCTAGCGGGAGCTGCCGTGTCCCGCGCCGCCGACCTCGCGCTGGCTGGCGTCGCCGTGATCGCCGGAGTGCGGTCGGGTGTCGCCCTGATCGGACGGGTGGGGATCCTGTTTGGTCCGCTCTCGGACCGGCGACGAGACCGTCTCGTGCGCGCCGCCGGCGGCGCCGGCGTCTCGGCCCGCTGCGGTCGGGTGCTCGCCGGCCCGCGCGTCCGGCCGGACGACAGCGACCGGTGTCGTGGTGTGGGCGACGGGCCCGACGGGCTCACGGCGCGCGACGAGGGCGGACGCATCCGGTGTCCTGGGAGCCCGGACCTCCGGGACGACCGGTTCGACGACATGGCATCCGGAGCACGCGCCCGCGAAGTGCCCCGCGGGTGACGCGCTCACGCCGGAGATGGCCGGCGTCGCCGCACGGGCGACCGCCGAGGACATGAGTAGGACCGCGGCGACGAGCAGCGCCGCGAACGGCGCACGCTTCATCCGAATCCCCGTGTGGCTCATGGCCGTCCGCTCCCCGTCGGTCAGTCTCTGGTCCCGTTATGGGGCTCGGACCTAAGAGGGAGATGAGAGCGGCATGAGGGATGACCGCTCCGGCCGGACGGCCTACCAGCTCTCGCGGTGAACGAGCTCCTCGCGGTACCGGTCGACGAGCGGACGTTCCTCCGCGGGATGCCCCACCGACGCGATCCCCAACGGGACGACGCTGTCGGGGAGTCCCAGCACGTCGCGGACGAGTTCTACCCGGCCGGCGTCGGGGTGGTAGCCGAGCCAGACCGCCCCGAGCCTCAGCGCGTGGGCCGCGAGCAGCAGGTTCTCCATGGCGGCGGAGCAGTCCTCGACCCAGTAGCCGGGGTGTCGCTCGCCGATCGTCTCGCCGCACACCACAACGGCCAGCGGCGCCCGATGCAGCGGACCGGCGTACGGACTCGTCTCGGCGAGGCGATCGAGGACGGTCCGCTCGGTGACGACGACGAATCGCCAGGGCTGCTGGTTCCCGGCCGAGGGCGCGGCCATGGCCGCGCGCAGCAGGGTCTCGACCTGCTCGGGACCCACGGGCCCCGCCTCGTAGGTGCGGATGCTGCGGCGGGTCATGATCGCGCTGATGGCGTCCATCAAAGGTCCTCTCGGCCGGATCTGGTCCCTATCTATGTACCTCAGGCGCCCGCGGACGAGCGCAGACGATGAGACTTGTCTCACGCCGTCCTCACTCCGGGCTCATGCGACGCCCCGAGGATGGGCATGTGTCCCTCTCCCGGCGAAAGACGGAGCGGACGATGGCAACGAGATTCAGGGCTCGGATCATCGCGCATCCTCTCCTCACGGCGGCACTGGTGCTGGCGTTCGTCGGCGTCGCGGCGGCCTCAGTCCCGGTCTTCAAGGCGACCGAGACGCCGAAGTTCTGCACGTCCTGTCACGAGATGCAGCCGTACTACGACGCGTGGGCGGTAGGCGCGCACAAGGGGATCAGCTGTGTCGACTGCCACGTCGACGCCGGCGCCCTGAACCACCTGACGCACAAGGTCACCGCCGCCAAAGAGCTGTGGGCCCACTTCTCGAGTACTCCCCGCTTCCCGATGGGAACCGCCGACGTGCCGAACGCCCGGTGTCTGGCCTGTCACGCGGACATCATGAGCTCGACCGGCCCGAAGTTCTCCCACAAGGTGCACGCGGGGGCCGGGCCGTGCGTCGTGTGCCACTCCGACGTGGGGCACAAGGTCACGCTGAACGCCCTCGCGAAGGCCGACGTCCTCAAGCCGGGGCTCGACGCCTCCGCGAGCGCCACGCCCGCGCGGGTCGGCGCGAACGACGCTGCGACGCCCGCCCACATCCCGGTCTCCTGCACCAAGTGCCACGATCTGACGAAGGTCGCGTGCTCGACGTGCCACCAGCCGAACCACACGGCGCGGGGCGAGTGCGCCACCTGCCACGAGCCCGGAACGAGCTGGGTCTTCTCGCACCCGTCGGCGCAGGACTGCGCGTCGTGCCACACGCCTCCCGCGAAGCACTTCGGGCCTGCGTGCACCGCGTGTCACTCCACGGTGGTCCCGTTCGCCATGGCCGTCTACAAGCACGCATCGTCCGCGTGTGCGGACTGCCACGCCGCTCCCGCCGGACACAATCGCACGGTCGTCTGTGCCTCCTGCCACCTCCAGCCGGGCGTGTCCTGGGCGTACACCCACCCGACCGCCGGCTCGTGCGCGTCGTGCCACAAGGCTCCCGCGAAGCACTTCGGGACCGCGTGCGCCTCATGCCACACCAAGCCGGGCGTCACCTTCAAGGGCGCCGTCTACCGGCACACGTCCTCGGCGTGCGCGTCGTGCCACACTCCGCCGACGGGCCACTCCGGGACGGTCTCGTGCGCGTCGTGCCACAAGAAGGCGGGAACCTCCTGGGCCGCTGCGCATCCCTCGTCCGCCAACTGCGTCTCGTGCCACAAGCCTCCGGCGAGCCACTTCGGGACGGCCTGCGTCTCCTGCCATAGGCCGCTCGTGCCCTGGACGAGCGCGACGTTCCGTCACCCGTCGACGGCGAACCACAGCTACCGCAGCTTCGCGTGCGTGAAGTGCCATCCGAGCGGCTACGCGACCGCCAACTGCACCTGCCACGGAGGTAACCCGCCGAGCGGCGACTGACCCTGCCGGGGGTCCGCCGATCGGGCAGTGGATGAGCCGTCGGCTACGCGTGCGCCAAAGAGCGGGACGGCCCGAGGGCCGTCCCGCTCTTTGCTTTGCTGCGTTCCCGCAGGTCACACGCTCATGGCGGAGGCGCGTGCGAATCGAACACACCCGGGAGGCTCTTCACCCCCCACTACGGTTTTGAAGACCGCGGAAGCACCCAGGCTCCATCCGCCTCCAGCGGGTCATTGTGGGGGCGCCCCGCGGGGGTGTCAAACGCGCGACCCGCCGCGCGCGACGACGGGCCGCGATGGGAACGTACTCCTCGGGGAGATCCGTCCCCGCGACACGCTCCACCCGTCCGAGGGGAGAAGACATGTACGGCAACTATCCGACCGGGGCCTCCGACGCCGCCGCAGGCGGCTTCGGGCTGCTCATCTTTGCGTGCTGGGGCATCTTCATGCTCGTCGGCCTTCTGCTGTTCATCCTCAACATCTGGATGCTCGTCGACGCGCTTCAGCGTCAGGAGTACGAGTTCCCCGGCAGCACCGGTAGCAGCAAGACGCTCTGGATCGTCCTGCTGGCCGTAGGCATCTTCATCGGACTCGGCTGGATCGTCGCCGCCGTCTACTACTTCATGGTCTTCAGAGCGGTCAAGCGCGGAAGCGTCGCTGCGCCGGCGGCGCAGCCCGGGGCCCCCGTTCCCGCGGCGTACGCGCCGACAGCCCCTCCGATGGCCCCGGCGTACGTTCCTCCGGCGCCCCCGATGCCTCCCGAGCCTCCCCTGCCGCCTCAGGTCCCGTCGCCCGAGGCGCCTTCCGCGTCCGAGGTCCCACCCGCACCTCCCGTGCCTCCCGAGCAGTAGCCGCCGATCGACACGCTCGCCGGGCCGGACATCGTGCCCGCGTTCACCGGCCACTCCCGCGCGATCGCGAGAGTGGCCGGTCCTCGTACCCGGTCGCGTGCGAACGGGTACGATTGTCACGGACCGGAACACCACACCGACAGGAGCCCCCGCCATGGGCGATGAGACCCCGCGCGCCGATGGACCGAAGAGCACCGGTGGTCGCGCCTCCGCTCCGAAACGGCTTCGCCGGATCCTGATCTGGGCCGGTGTGGCCGTGGTCGTGCTCCTCGCCATCGTCGGCTCTCTGGTCTACACCGAGCAGTCGTCGTTCTGCCCGACCTGTCACGAGATGAGCCCGTACTATGCCGCGTGGCAGGCGGGCGGTCACCACGGCCACGCCGAGTGCGTCGACTGCCATATCGACCCGGGCTTCATCGCCCACCTGGCCCACAAGCCGAGCGAAGTCAAAGAGCTGTGGGACCACTTCTTCGCGGACAACCGCTTCCCGAACTACAACGTGGACGTGCCCAACAGCCGGTGCGTCGGCTGTCACAAGACGGTGGCGACCAAGTCGGGCTCGACCTTCTCCCACGCAGACCACGCGAAGCGGGCCAAGTGCCAGGAGTGCCACGCGACCACCGGGCACCTCGTCACGCTGGCCGCGCTCGGATCCGCCGGCGTGCTCAAGGCGGCGGCCACCACGCCCCCGGTCCCCGCGGGGCTCACCCCGTCGACGCTGGCGGGCCACAAGCCGGTCGTCTGCCAGCAGTGCCACGACCAGGCGACCATGAAGTGCTCGGCGTGCCATCAGGCGCCGCACGAGCCACGCGGTGAATGTTCGAACTGCCACCAGCCGGGCGCCAACTTCACGTTCGTGCACGGCGCGCCCGGAAGCGACTGCTCGGCATGTCACACGCCGCCGGCCAACCACTTCGGGGCCGACTGCGCGACGTGCCACTCGGTGACCGTCCCGTTCAAGAACGCTGTGTTCACCCACACCGGCAACACGGGACGGCACACCGCGCAGAGCTTCCCGTGCGTGAAGTGCCACCCGACCGGCTTCGCCACGGCGAGTTGCACGTGCCACGGCGGGAACGCTCCCACAGGCGACTAGCACGCGCGAGCGCGGCCTTCGTGAGGTGCCTCTCATCGTAGGCTCACAGCGGGCTCACGGGCTCGTGGGAAGATGCCCATGACAGCACGTTCGGACTCGAGGGTCGGTCCCCGATGAGACACACCGCCAAGCTCACGATCGCAGCGTTCGCACTCCTCGGCGCGATGACCGTGGGCGCGTTCGCCGCGTCCTCGCGCGGCGCCCAGCCGCCCCGGGCCGTCGACCTGCCCCAGATCGTCACCGCCCTGACGATCCCCTCGGCGGCGACCTCCGCCTCCCCCGCGTCCGTCGTCGCGCCCGCCCCGGCCGCGCGGTCCTCGGTGCGCCCGCCCTCGCCCGCGGCGAAGTCCGCCACGCCCCCTGCGGCCCTCGCATCCCCCGGCAGCTCGAAGAACCCACCGGGCGATGCCACTCCTCGCAACGACCACGCCCGCGGACCGGCCGGCGGCGATCACGAGGTCGTGTCGCCTCCCCTGCATGAGTCCGACGGGCACAGCGGGGGCGAACAGGGTCACAATAGCGGTAGATGAGCGTGGTCGAACGAAGGGATGGGGGCCCGTGAGGATCCTGCTCGTGGAGGACGAAGACCGGATCGCGTCGTTCATCGTCAAGGGACTCCAGGCGGAGGGACACACCGTCGACCGCGCGGCCCGTGTCGACGAGGCGCTCCGCTTCGTCACCGAGCGCACGTTCGACATCGTCCTGCTCGACCTCATGCTGCCCGACGGCAACGGCGCCGACGTCCTGCGAGCCCTGCGCGCGAGCGACCGGGAGGCCCCCGTCATCGTCTTGTCGGCGCTGGGCGAGATCGACGACAAGGTCGAACTGCTCGACCTGGGAGCCAACGACTATCTCACCAAGCCCTTCGCGATGCGGGAGCTCTCGGCACGTGTCAGAGCGCACGCACGGCAGGGGCACGCGACCTCGCACGTCCTTTCAACGTCGGCGCTCGAACTGGACACCCGCACCCGCGTCGCACGGCGGGGCGACGTGTCTTCCGACCTCCCCTCGCGTGAGTTCGCGTTGCTGGAGTATCTGATGCGTCACGCGGGGCAGGTCCTGACCCGCCAGCAGCTGCTCGACGCCGTGTGGGGCTTCGACTTCGATACCGGCAGCAACGTCGTCGACGTCTACGTCGGCTACCTCCGCCGCAAGCTGGACGTCCCCGGCGAGCCGTCTGCGATCGAGACGGTGCGCGGAGCGGGGTACCGTGTCCCGGCGTAGCCGCGTCACCATGAGCGCGCGCGTCGCCGTCGCGGTGACGCTCGTGCTCGCGGTGGGTGTCCTCCTGCTCTCCCTCGCGGCCTACTGGCGCGTCTCCGTCTCGCTGGCGACCGACCTCGACCGCAGCCTGCTGCGCGAGGCAGAGGCGTTCGCGGGGGCCATCTCGCCGGGCGTGGCGGCCGGCACCGACCTGCGGGCCGCGACCCGCACCTACCTCGCGGCGCGCAGCGAGGCGTCGGGCACCTCGCGCCCGGTCCTGCTCGTCCACTTCGCCAGCGGCACTCCCTCGGTCATCTCGAACTCCGACCTGCTGCTCGAGGACGCCACTGGCAACGCGACCGCTCTCGACGTGGCGACCGCCCGGGCCGCCTTCATCGACCTGCGACTCGGGACGGACGCGTACCGGGCCACCACGGTCCCCGTCCGCTCGGCGGAGGGGACGGTCGTCGCCGTCTTCGAGGCGGCCCTCCCGACCTCCGGCGTCAGCGCCCTTGCCACGGAGCTTCTCGTGACGATGCTGGGCATCGGCCTCCTGGTCGTCGCAATCGGCGCCTTCGTGGCGGTGTGGGCCGCGCGCGCCAGCCTGCGCCCGCTGGCCCGGACCGCATCGACAGCGGCACGGATCACCAAGTCCTCCCTCGCCGAGCGCATCGAGTACGCGGGCCCCGACGACGAGGTCGGCCTGGTCGTCTCGGCCATCAACGAGATGCTCGACCGCCTCGAAGCGGCCTTCGGCGAGCAGCGGCGCTTCACGGCCGACGCCTCACACGAGTTGCGCACCCCACTTGCCGTCATCTCCGGCCATGTCGAGATGCTTCGCGACCTCGAGATGGATGCCGCTGAGCGCGGCGAGGAGTTGGCCCTCATAGCGGACGAGGTCGCGCGGATGGCGCGCCTGGTCGACGACCTGCTCGCGCTCGCGAGGCTGGAGTCGGCGGCGCCGGGAGCTCACCAGCCGCTCGAGGTGGCGTCCCTGCTCGACGAGGCGGCGGCTCGCGGCCGGGGCCTGGGCACGCGCCGCATGACCGTCGACGCCGCCCCGGGACTGTGGGTATCGGGCGACCCTGACCAGCTGATGCAGGCGCTGCTCAATCTCGTGGGCAACGCGGTCGGGCACACCGTCGACGGCGGCGCGATCGTGCTGGCCGCGCGCGGGGCGGGCGGGCGCGTCCGCATCAGCGTGACCGACGACGGCCCGGGTATCCGGCGGGAGGAGCTCGCCCGCGTGTTCGACCGCTTCTACCGGGCGCAGGGACCGCGGAGCATCGCCACGGGGGGTTCCGGACTGGGGCTCGCGATCACGAAGCGGCTGGTGGAACTCCACGATGGCACCATCGTGGCGGAGAACGGGCTGCGCGGAGGCGCGGTCTTCACGATCGAGCTGCGCCGGGCCGAAAAGCCCTAGCCGCGCCTCAGCGTGCGCGTGTCTCCGTCGCGCTTGGTCACCCCGTGCGAGTCGAAGTACTCCAGCAGCGGCACCACGTACTTGCGGCTGGTGCCCAGGATGTCCCGCGCGTCGCTGGCAAGCATCGTGCCCGTGGACTCCAGGTACTCGACCACTCGTGCGCGTGCGCCCTCCACCGCGTCGGCGGCGAAGTGCAGGTCTGGGCCGAGACGCACGACCCGACCTGCGGCGACCAGCTTCGTGAGCGCCTTGCGCGCCACTCCCACGTCGACGCCGGCCGTGCCGGCCAGATCGGCAACCGTGCCGGGGGCGAGCCCCTGGGCCTCCAAGAGGGGCAGCAGCGCTGCGAGCGCCTCGTCCTCCTCGGCGAGCGCCGACGCCGCGGCCTGCGGGTGGCGCACCTCCCCGCCGACGATCCGGACGAGCCCGCGGGCGGCGGCGCTCTCCAGAACGGCGTCGAAGACCTTCGGCACGACCCTGCGGTCCACGCGGTCGCGCAGGGCCCCCGCGGCGATGCCCGTCGACTTGGGGTGGTCCTCGTGGAAGCGCACGAGTTCGGCGACCGATCCCGACACGAGCCGTTCGAGCCCGTCGACGCTGACGAAGTAGGTGTCACCGGCCACCTTGAAGCGCTCGAACGGTCCCCTGTTGAGGTCGTCGGCCACGCCGGCGCGCGGCAGGCCGAGCGCGGCAGCCACCTCGGCCGACGTCATGGGCACGCCGCGTGAGGCCAGGAGCCCTGTCGCCGCGCCGCTCAGGTCGTGCGATCGCAGCGCATCCAGCAGTTCGCGCTCGGGCTCGCGCAGATGCGTGCGGCGCGGGGGCAGCGCGTCGAGCACGGTGCCGCCGCCGATCGTGAAGACCGGTGAATACGAGCGAACGATGAAGCGGTCGTCGTAGCGCGGCGCGAGCGGCTCCTCGAGACGCACCTGCGCGAACGCGCGCCCTCCCGGCTCGAGAGTGGCGACGCCGTCCATCAGCAACACGCGCCCGAGCACCTCGCGGGTCCCGTGATGGACGTGGACCCGCGCCCCGCTCTCGAAGGGCTTCTCGTTGCCGGGCAGATACGTGAAGTACGCGTCGAAGCGGTCCGTGACCTGCAGCGAACCGGGCGCCGCGAGGATGTCGCCGCGGTCGATCTCGTCGCGGTCGAGGCCGGCGACGTTGATCGCGACGCGCATGCCGGCGCTCGCCTCCGCCACTGCCTGCGAGTGCACCTGCACGCCGCGTACGCGCCCCGAGCGCCCCGATGGGAGGACCTCCACCGGATCGTCACGGCGGACCACACCGGACCACAGGGTGCCCGTGACGACGGTCCCGGCGCCGGAGATCGTGAAGACCCGGTCGACCGGCAGGCGCATCGGCAACGCGGCCTGACGCGCCGGGGCCTCCCCCGCGACCGCGTCGAGCGCGGCCTTCAGCTCGTCGAGGCCCTCGCCCGTCTTGGAGGAGACGGCCACGATCGGAGCGCCCTCGATCCCGGTGCCCATGAGCAGCCGCGCGACATCGTCCTTCACCATCGCGAGCCATTCAGGATCGGCGAGGTCCGACTTGGTGACCGCGACCACTCCGCGCGAGATGCCCAGCAGGTCGATGATCGCGAGGTGCTCACGCGTCTGCGGCATGACGCCGTCGTCGGCCGCCACGACCAGCAGGACCACGTCGATGCCCGTGGCGCCCGCGACCATCTGGCGAACGAAACGCTCGTGCCCCGGGACGTCGACGACGCCCATCGTTGCGCCGGACGGGAGCGACAGCTGGGCGAAGCCCAGCTCGATGGTAACGCCGCGCTCCTTCTCCTCGGGCAGCCGGTCGGGGTCCGTGCCCGTGAGCGCTTTGACCAGCGCGGACTTGCCGTGATCGATGTGCCCGGCGGTGCCGAGGACGAGCGATGTCACGCGGGCTCTCCCGCCGCTATCTCGGCGAGGCGGTCGACGACCAGCGCCTCCTCGTGATGGGCGAGCGTGCGCGGGTCGAGGATGACGCGGCCGTCGCGGATGCGCGCGACGATGGTCGGGCACCCCAGCCGCAGGCGCTCCTCGAGGTGGTTGACGCTCATGGTGCGCGGAGCGAGGGTGACGATCGTCGTGGGGATGTCCGCCAACGGCAGCGCTCCCCCGCCCGCCCGCGAGACGTCGGGCATGGCGGCGACCCAGAACGCGTCGCCTGTCGATTCGACGATGCGGTCGACCAGCAGCCGCGCGCTCGCGGCCACGTCGGAGGGCCTGCGCGTGAGCATGTGCAGGGTCGGGATCTCCAGCAGCGCTCGGTCCGGGTCGAGGTAGAGACGCAGCGTCGCCTCGAGCGCGGCGAGCGTCATCTTGTCGAGGCGCAACGCGCGCGCCAGGGGGTGCTTCTTCAGACGCGCGATGAACTCGCGCTTTCCCGCGATGATGCCCGCCTGCGGGCCGCCCAGCAGCTTGTCACCCGAGACGGAGACCACGTCCACCCCGGCTTCGATCGAGGAACGGACTGTCGGCTCGTCAGGCAGCCCATACGGTCCGAGGTCGATGAGCACGCCCGAGCCCTGGTCCTCGTAGATGGGCACGCCGCGCTCCATCCCGAGTTCGACGAGGTCCGCAAGCGACACCTCCTCGGTGAAACCGACCACGCGGAAGTTGCTCGAGTGGACCTTGAGCATCAGCCCCGTCTTGGGCGTGATCGCCGCGGCGTAGTCGCTCAGGTGCGTCTTGTTGGTGGCGCCGACCTCGACCATCTTCGCGCCCGACTGGCGCATGACGTCCGGGATGCGGAACGAACCGCCGATCTCGACCTGCTGTCCGCGGCTGACGATCGCCTCCTTGCGGGAGGCGAGCGCGGTCACCACGAGGAGGACGGCGGCGGCGTTGTTGTTCACGGCTATGGCCGCCTCGGCGCCGGTGACGTCGCAGATCAGCTTCTCGACGTGACTGTGCCGGCTGCCCCGCTCGCCGGTCTCGACGTCGTACTCGAGGGTCGAGTAGTTGCCGGCGACCTCGACGACCGCCCGCAGCGCGTCCTCGGCGAGCCGGGACCGCCCGAGGTTCGTGTGGACGATGATGCCGGTCGCGTTGATGACCGGTCGCAGCGACGGGCGCATGCGGGCCTCCGCGATGCGGATCGCGTCGGCCGCGAGCGTGTCGCCGTCGAAGGCGATGTCCTCGCCCACCCGGATGGCGGCACGCACCCTCTCCACCGCGTCGCGCACGGCGTCGAGGACCACGGGACGCGGGAACGTCTGCTGCAGCGCGACGAGGCTCTCGTGCTTGAGCAGCTCGTCGGTCTTGGGCAGGGAACTCAGCAGCTTCTTGTGTGTGTCCATGGGCGTGATTCTACCCGACGGGTGCGTGCCGGCGGCGTTCTGCGTGCAGCGGACGAGCGGGTGCTACGCCACGGTGACGACGTCGGCGGCGCCGGACAGGACCGCCGCGGACCCCGCGATGTCCCCGACGTCGCCGACCGCGAGCTGGTCCTTGAGGCCGAGGAAGTCGAGGCACGTCCCGCACGACTTCACGATGGTGCCGGCGTCGGCCATGAGACGTATGTCATCGAGCGAGTCGGAGCCCTCGCAGGCGAGGCGCACACCGCCGTTCATGAACATGAGCCGTTCGGGGCGCTCGCCGGTGCGGGCGAGCGAGTAGATCAGGTTGCGCATGAGCAGCCGGCCCAGCGTCTCGTCGCCCGATCCGAGTGTGTCGGTCGTGAACCAGAACGTCTTCGCCACGGGAGTCGCGCCTCTCAGTCGGTGACGGTGATGTGTCCGGCCGCGCCTTCTATGGCGCTGCCGATGACAGCGCAGGCGCAGCCGCGTTTCGCGAGCGCGGCGCACAGCGCCTCCGACTTGTCGGGGGCCACCGCCATCAGCAGCCCGCCGCTGGTCTGCGGGTCGCACAACACGCGCCAGCGCGCGAGGTCGTCGAGGGGCGCGCCGGGGCCGATGGGCGCGGGGCGGCCCGTCCACGTCGTGAAGGGCGCCGCGTATTCGATGACCTCTGCGGTCCGTCCCGGAACGACGCCGTCGGCGGCGAGCGCGAGAACCCCGTCGAAGATCGGGAGCGCGCCGAAATCGAGCTCGCCGGCGCAGTCGCTGCCCTCGAGCATCTCGTGCAGGTGGCCGGCGATCCCGAAGCCGGTGACGTCGGTCCCCGCGTGGACTCCCACCTCCTGCATGGCGTCGCAGGCGGCGCGGTTCAGCGCGGCCATCGACTCGATGACGGGACGCGCCGAGTTCCCGTCGAGCAGGCCGCGCTTGAGCGCCGTGCCGATGACCCCGGTGCCGATCGCCTTCGTGAGCACGAACACGTCCCCCGGGCGCGCGCCGACGTTGCGCACGACGCGCTCCGGGTCGACGATGCCCAGCACGGACAGCCCGAACTTCGGCTCGTTGTCGTCGATGGTGTGCCCACCCACGACGATGACGCCCGCCTCCCGGCAGACGTCACCTCCACCGCGCAGCACCTCAGCGACGATCTCGGGGCCCAGCGAGCACGGGAAAGCCACCAGGTTCATGGCGGTGAGCGGGCGTCCGCCCATCGCGTACACATCGGAGAGCGAGTTCGCGGCGGTGATGCGGCCGAAGTCGTACGCGTCGTCGACGATCGGCGTGAAGAAATCGACGGTCAGAAGCAGCGCCGTGCGCTCGTCCAGTCGGTAGACGGCGGCGTCGTCGGACGTCTCGAAGCCGACCATGAGGTCGTCCGAGATCGTGGGAGCAAGGGTGTCGAGGATGGCCTTCAGGTCCGCCGGACCGTACTTGGCCGCTCAACCCGCCTTGCTGGAAAGCTGCGTGAGCCGGACCTTCTCCACGCGTGCACTTCCTCTGTGGTGACGACGGGAATAGTCATACGAACCATAAGACTACATGATTCTACGACACGCGTCGCCGAGGTGCGATCGTCGCGGGGCCTGCGTCACCGGGCGCGCCCCGGGTTCAGCCTCTCGACATGAGCGCCAGCACGCGGCGCACGAATTCGAGCCTGATCTCCCGTACCTTCGCCAGGTCCACGAAACGGGCCACGACACGTCTCACCTCGGAGTCATCCGACAGGGCGAAGCGCGTCTCCCCGTCGTTCTCGGCGGTCGCACGGGCGATGCCGTGATCGACGAAGTCCCGCAGGACGGACTCGATCTCCGCCTCCTTGCGCCCGAGCCGGCCCGCCAGCTCCGCGATGGCCGATCTCTCCCCGTGGCTGTGCTCGAGGTAGACGGCGATGTCCCAGGCGGCGAACGAACGGAGGTTGGCGTCGACGAACGCGTCGACGTCGGAGTCCCCCGAACCCGAAAGATCGTCCATGCGCCCTCCCCCCGAAGGTCGCCGTGTGAACGCATTCACTATATACACCGGCGAGCGCGAAAGACAGCGTCTCGAAAGGGGGCGAGCACCGGGCTTCCGGGGCGTGCGGCACCGCCGGCGCGACGAACGGTCGCGCGACGCCTGTGCGGGATCAGACCTGGTGGCCCCCCTGGGATTCGAACCCAGACTTGGCCGGGTTTAAGCCGGCTCCCTCTGCCAGTTGGGGTAGGGGGCCTCGTAGGCCTGTGATCACTGTGCCTGCCGCGCCTCCGCCAGCACGAGGCCGTAGAGGATGTCGTGTTCGCTGACGACGGTCGAGTCCACACCGGCCAACGCCATGATCGTCTCGAGGATGACCGCGCCGGCCACGATCACATCGGCGCGAGCGGGATCCATCCCGACCACCTCGCGGCGATCCGCGACCGGTAGAGCGGCCAGGCGAGCGCGCAGGTCCGCCACGTCACCGCCCGAGAGATGCGACAGGTGAACCCGCTCAGGATCGTAGACGACGAGTCCCTGCTTGACCGCCGAGAGCGTGGTGCCGGTCCCGGCCAGCGTGACCAGGGTGCGTGGGCGCGAACGGAGCGCGTCGAAGAATGGGCGCATCTCGTCGGCGACCCACGCGGCGGCGGCATCGAGTTGTTCGCTGGTAGGCGGATCGGAGGCCAGGAACATGTCGAGGACACGTCGCGAGCCGACGTCGATCGACCGTGCGGCGTCCACGTCGATCACATGGCCCTCGTCGGTCTCGTGAGCGCATCCGAAGACCAGCTCGGTCGACCCGCCGCCGAGATCCGCGACGAGGACGTCGTCGTCATCGATGCGGTAGGTGGCGCCGGTGAAGGACAGCCGGGCCTCCGTAGCTCCGGGGATGATGCGAGGTCGGACGCCGGCGCGCTCGATGCGATCGGTCAACGTCCGGCCGTTCTCCGCGTCGCGCGCCGCCGAGGTCGCGACTGCCACGAGCGACTCGGCGCCAAGGCGCTCCGCCTCGGCAACGAACGACTCCACGGCGACGGCGACGCGGTCGATGCCGGAGTCGGACAGGCGGCCCGTCGCGTGCAGCCCCTCTCCCAGGTGCGTCACGACCGTGCGGCGGACCACCTCATCGATCGTCGCACCATCCGTGTCCGCGACCAGCATGCGCGTGGTCACCGTTCCGATGTCGATGACGGCGACGCGTCGCCGGGTGCTCTGGGGCCGATCCGTCTCTGTTTCCATGCTCCGATGGTATCAGGACGATGTGACAGGGAGACCACAGGCGACATCGCCGCAGGCGAGGGAGACCCCATCCGCCGCGAGACGTGCGAGCACGCCCTCCCCGACCGGGTCACCGGTCCCGGAGAGCTCGGCCGCCACGCGTGCGTGAAGGCACTTCACGGCGAGTGGATCGGACTGGCCCGCGACCCCCACGGTTCGACAGGGGTCCTCGCCGCCTCCCTCGTCGAGACGGGCGGCGCGATAGGCACGGTCGGCATCGCGCAGTCGCTCCGCCAACGCCGGATCGGCGGAGGCCCGCTCCGCCCAGGCGCGGTTCTCTCCGGCGGACTCGAGGGCGTGCACGACCTCGACAAGGTGGGGGCAGGTCAGCCAGAAGGTGGTCGGGAACGGCGAGCCGTCCTCGAGTAGCGGACCGACGGCGATGACGCGCGGACACCCGTGCTCGCAGGATGACGTGACACGCCACGTGCCGCGCGGCACACGGCCGAGCTGCCGGGCGACCACCGCGCGCGTGTCAGCGCTTGGCACCGGCGGGCGCGGGCGCGGAGACGCCGAAGAGAGCGTCGAGCACCGTCTGGACGATCGAGGGGTCGGGCGTTCCCGTCATCGATGCGGCGGTCGACGTCGCAGCGATGGTCCCGGTCGAACCGTCGGGGAGCACCACGAGGACGTTCTCGCCCGTCTTCGCGTAGCCGAGCTTCTCCCTGGCCGCTTTCTCGACGCCCTGCGGGGTCTTGAGCGCAGCAACCTCGGCGCTGAGCGCCGCGTTGCGCGCACGGAGCGAAGCGTACTGCTGCTCGAGTCCCTGAGCGCGGCGCGAGGTCTGGTACTGCAGCCTCATGGCCGGATAGAGCGCCCAGCCGAGCACCACTACGAGCGCGAGGACGGCGACCGGGACCCAGGGGCCCGCTGGTCGCAGCGGCGCGCGACGGACCGTGGTGACCTTGCGTGGGGGCGCCTTGGCGCCACGCTTGGCGGTGGAGGTGCGAGAAGGTGCCGAGCCGCGACGGGCAGCGCCCCCGCGGGAAGCGGTGGTCGATGTCGTGCGTCGCGAGGCCCCGCGCTGCGTCGATGTCGTGCGTCCCATGCGTGGGTGTTCCTGTGAGAAGGCCTGCGGTGGCGGACGCGATCCCGTCCGGTCGCACCAATGGTAACACGCCATGTCAAAACCATAGACCTGTACTGGAGCGTGAGGCGACACAGCGTGCCTGAGCAGCCCCGACGATCGACGACCCGGCGTCGCTGGCTAGAACGTGACGATCCGGATGAGGTCGGTCGAACCGGTCACGCCGGGAGTGGTCCCGGCGGTGAGGACCACGCGGTCTCCGGGCTGCGCGAGACCGAGCTGCCTCGTCGCGTCCACGGCGGCGCGGGTCGTCTCCTCGATGGTGACGGTGGCGGGCATCACCGCGCACACGACTCCCCAGACGAGCGCGAGGGCCCCCGCCACGGAAGCGTGAGGCGTGACCGCGAGCACCGGCTGCGGCGGGCGCAGGGACGCGACCGCGCGCGCGGTCG
>JANYKZ010000002.1 GCA_025361505.1 Coriobacteriia bacterium | reverse complement strand
CCGCGATGGCGCCGGCGTCCGCCACGACCACGAGCCCGGAGCCGACCGCGACCGCCGAGCCCACTGCGACCGCTCCCGCCACCATCACGATCGTCGCCGTCGGCGACATCCTGCTCGACAGCAGGCCGCGGCGCATGATCGACGCCAAGGGCCCCGCGGCGCCGCTGGCGAAGGTCGCCTCGCTCCTCAAGCGCGCCGACCTCACGATCGCCAACCTCGAGTCGACCCTGTCGAACCGGGGGGCGCCGGTCCTCGGCAAGCCCGCCGGCCTCATCTTCAACGGGAATCCCAAGGGCATCGGGACACTCGTCTCGGCGGGTATCGACGTCGTCTCCAACGCGAACAACCACGCCATGGACCACGGGCGGATCGCCCTCTCCGACACGCTCGTCGCGCTCGACAAGGCCAAGATCAAGCATGCGGGCGCAGGCCTCAACGCGACCGCGGCGTGGACGCCGGCGTACCTCGACGTCAAGGGACGCCGCATCGCCTACATAGCCGCGACCCAGATCGTGCCGGCGCACTTCCTCCCGAGCGCCACCCGCGCCGGGGTGGCGGACGGCCACGATCTGAAGCGGCTGGTCGCCACCATCAAGGCAGCACGCAAGAAGGCCGACATCGTGATCGTCTCGATGCACTGGGGGATCGAGCGCTCCTACACCGCCACCTCAGGGCAGAAGCACGACGCCCGGGCGTTGATCGACGCGGGCGCCGACCTGGTGCTCGCGCATCACCCCCACGTGCTGCAGGGCATCGACACCTACAAGGGCAAGCTCATCGCCTACTCGCTGGGCAACTTCCTCTTCCCGTACAAGTCGGCCTCCGGGCGCGAGTCGTTCATCCTGAGGTTCGACTTCGGCCTCAAGGGCGCGACGAACATCACGGCCGTGCCCGTGTACCTCGGCGCCTGGGGCGAGCCCGTCGTCCAGACCGGCTCCAGGGCGCGCACCATCCTGAACAGGCTCGCGGCGGCGAGCAGGCCGATGGGCACGACGGTGACCATCCGGAACAACATCGGTTACGTAAAGCCCTAGCCGGACCGCATGCATCGGCGCTCACTCGCCGATGCGTTACCATCGACGGCAGCGCTCACGTCGCACCGGCGAGAACGAAGGGTCGGCCCACTCCCCCATGCGCATCGGCTTCTTCACCGACACGTACACGCCGCAGATCAACGGCGTCGTCTCCTCGATACGCCTGTTCGCCGACGCGCTCGAGCGCCTGGGCCACGAGGTCTACATCTTCGCGCCCACGCCCCGGCAGCCCGGCGACGGCCCGCGCATCGTCCGGATCCCGTCGGTCCCCTTCGCCTTCCAGCCCGAGATGCGCCTCGCGTCGATCTACTCCGCGCAGGCGTACCGCCTCGCGCGCCAGGCGAAGCTCGACGTCATCCACAGCCACGACCCCTTCGCGATCGGACTCTTCGGACTTGCCGTGGCCAAGCGGTTCCGCCTCCCCTACGTGCACACCTACCACACGCTCTATCCCGAGTACGTGCACTACGTCTGGGAGACTCGCTTCACACGCGCGATGGCCGAGCGGCTGTCCCGCGAGTTCTGCGACCAGTGCGACCTCGTGCTCGCGCCCTCGACCAAGATCGAGAAGGCGCTCGACGAGTGGGGCGTGACCGCGCCGGTCGTGACGCTGCCCACGGGGGTCGACGCCGAGAGGTTCGGCCTCACCGACGCGAAGGCGGCGGCCGCGTTCCGTGCCCGGTTCGCGATCCCCGACAGCGATCGGATCCTGATCTTCGTGGGGCGCCTCGGACTCGAGAAGAACATCGACCTGCTCGTCGAGGCCACAGCGCTTCTGAAGACCCCCGGAGCGCGGCTGCTGCTGGTCGGCAACGGTCCGCACCGCGCCGATCTGGAGCGCCACATCGCCCGTCTCGGCATCGCCGACCGCGTGACCTTCACCGGATACCTTCAGCGCGACGAGGTCGCCGCCGCCTACGCGGCCGCGGACGTCTTCTTCTTCGCATCGCTCTCCGAGACGCAGGGACTCGTCGTCGCGGAGGCGATGGCCTCCGGGCTCCCGGTCATCGCGGTCGACGACCTCGCCATCGCCAACGCGGTCACCGATGGCGTGAACGGCCTGCTCGTGCCCGAGCGCGCCGCCGATCTCGCCGCCGCGGCCGACCGCGTGCTGGGCGACCCTGAGCTGCGCCTGCGCATGAGCGAGGAGTCGGTGCGGCGGGCCGACGCGCTGTGCATCGACCTGATGGCCGAGCGGCTGGCCGGCCTCTACGGCGAAGTCATCGCCGGCCGGAAGCCGCGCCGCAGCGCCCGAGCGGCGATCGACGCCACGCGCATCGGACGCCAGATCACCCGTCTCCGGCGCCGCAGTCGCGCCATCATCCGCCACTACCTGTAGGGCGCCGCCGGTCGTTTGCCGCGAACACCCGTTCGAAGTAGAATCGAACATGTGTTCGTTCCAACAAACGACGACGGAGGCACGCGTGCAGCCCATGCAGACCGCGGAGCGCACGGCCGAGACGATCGGCGACGTGCTCGCCTCGCTCAACAGCGCGCAGTACGACGCGGTGACGCACGACGACTCCCCGCTGCTCATCGTCGCGGGGGCCGGGACGGGCAAGACCACCACCCTCGCCCACCGGGTCGCCTGGCACCTCTCGAACGGCATCGACCCGCGGCGGATCCTGCTGCTGACCTTCACGAGGCGCGCCGCCCAGGAGATGACACGGCGCGTCGACGGCATCCTGCGGCGTCTACGTGGCGACGGCACGCGCCTTCCCGGAGGCGAGGCGGTGTGGGGCGGCACGTTCCACGCGATGGGCACGCGCCTGCTGCGTCTGCACGGCGCGTCGATATCGCTGGACCCCGGGTTCACGATCCTCGACCGGGGCGACTCCGAGGACCTCATGGGCGTCGTGCGCTCACAGCTCGGGCTGTCGCGCACCGACCGCCGGTTCCCGCAGAAGAGCACCTGCATGGACATCTACAGCCGCACGGTGAACTCGCAGCGGCCCCTGGCCGACGTGCTGCGCTCGTCCTTCCCCTGGTGCCTCGAACACGAGGACGACCTCAAGCGTCTGTGCGGCGAGTACGTCGAGCGCAAGCTCGACACCGGCGTGCTCGACTACGACGACATCCTGCTCTACTGGCTGGGACTGCTCGAGGATCCCGCCGCCGGCGCCGAGGTCTGCAAGCGGTTCGACCACGTGCTGGTCGACGAGTACCAGGACACCAACGCGCTGCAGGCGCGCATCGTGGCCCTGCTGCGGCCCGACGGGACCGGCGTGACGGTCGTGGGTGACGACGCGCAGTCGATCTACTCCTTCCGCGCCGCCGACATCCGCACCATCCTCGACTTCCCCGCGATGTTCCCCGGGACCGACGTGCTGCCGCTGGAGCAGAACTACCGCTCGACGCAGCCGATCCTGGAGGCGACCAACCGGGTGATAGCACTCGCCGCCGAGCGCCACGAGAAGAACCTGTGGACCGCCCGCGAAGGCGGCGAGGCTCCCTCCGTCGTCACCTGCACCGACGAGGACGAGCAGACCGACTTCGTCATCCGCCGCGTGCTGGAGTTGCGGGAGAGCGGCGTCCTGCTGAAGCATCAGGCGGTGCTGTTCCGTGCGACGCATCATTCGCTGCCGCTCGAGATGGAGCTGCAGCGCCGCAACATCCCGTACCGGAAGTACGGCGGGCTCAAGTTCACCGAGACCGCCCACGTGAAGGACCTCGCATCGATCCTGCGACTCGCCGAGAACCCGCGCGACCTCTCCGCGGGCCTGCGCGTCCTGACGCTGCTGCCGGGCGTCGGCCCCACCTCCGCGCAGCGGCTCATGGACGCGCTGGCCGAGAACGGCTGTGACTTCCTCGCGTGGGCCGACCTCCCCGCGCCGGCGCCGGCCGCCAAGTTCGCCTGGGCGTCGCTCGTCGGGCTGATGATCTCGCTGACCGGTCCCGAGCCCATGGAGCTGCCCGCTCAGGTACACGCGGTCCGCGAGGTCTACGCGCCGCTGCTGGAGCGGAAGTACGACAACGCCACGGCGCGGCTGCGGGACCTCGAGCAGATCGAACGGATCGCCTCGCGCTTCACCGACCGCCTTTCGCTGCTGGCCGACATGGCGCTCGACCCGCCCGCGTGGGCCGAGGAGCTCGCCGGCCCGCCCGTGCTCGACGAGGACTACCTCATCCTCTCGACGGTCCACTCGGCCAAGGGGCTCGAATGGGACGCGGTCTACGTCATCCACGCGGCAGACGGCAACATGCCCTCGGACATGGCGACCGGCTCCGTGGAGGAGATCGAGGAGGAGCGGCGGCTGTTCTACGTCGCCTGCACGCGCGCGAAGGACTGGCTCTACGTCTGCTTCCCGCTGCGTTACTACAAGGCGCCGCGCAACAACCACAGCGACGCTCACGGCTACGCGCAGCTCACGCGGTTCCTCGCTGAAGGTCCGCGCGCGGCGTTCCGCGACGAGCCGGGAGGCGCCGGCCGGAGCGAGGTCGACGAACCCGCCGACCCGGCCGTCAGCGGCGAGGCGCTGCGCGGCAGGCTGCGCGCGATGTGGTCCTAGCGAACGGTCTCATCGAGACGCCCGTTCATCGGGATGGGCGTGCGGCGCTGTGAGGTGCGGGTATGCATTCTTGGGCGCGGCGCGCCCGACGCGCCGTGCCCGTCGGCCCTTTGGGGGCGAGCACGATGCCGCAGTTCTTCTCCGCACTCATCATCGTGGCGACCGCAGTGGTCCTGCTGGGAGCCGCCCTGTTCGTGCTGGGCATGATCGGGATCGACCTGGCGGCCGGCGTCAACGCGATCGTGGTGGCGGTGCGCCATCGCTTCGGGCACGCCGGGCACGTGGGTCACGCCTAGCGGAACCAACTCGCCGACGTGACGTAGACCGCGGCGATCACCGGTCCGGCGAGGGTGAGCAGCGACAGCATCCGGAAGGGCCAGTACAGCCCGACGGAGAGCGCACCTGCCAGCGCGCAGACGGCGGCTATGGCCGCGAAGTGCCACGTCCGATGCCCGCCTCCCCCGCGTCGCGTCGCTTCGCCGACGACGCCTCCGAACAGGATCGGTCCCAGGAACAGGAACGGGACGAAGTGGGCGACCGGCGCCGCCACGACCGCGGCGACGAGCCCGAACGCCGCCGCAAGAGCGAGCTGCCGCGGCTTGACTCCCCCCTTGGTGATCTTGGCGCGGCCGCACTCCTTGCACTTGTAGCCGACCGGGGACTCGACCATGTCCTTGGGGCACATGTAGCGCCCGCAGTCGCGGCAGGAGACGTTGGTCTCGACCCCGGGGTGCCACGCGCACTCAGGCATGCCGGCCCCGCGTCGCCGCTACCACGACCAGCTCCCCGGGGCGCCTTTGAACGGTCCGACCACGTCACGCGTGATCCACCCGCCGTAGAAGCTGCCCTCCTGCGGCGTGACCCGCTCGCCGTCGACGAAGATCTCGTCGACACGTCCGGGATAGAAGGCGATGTGCCCTCGGATCGTCTCGAAGCCGGGAAGCGGGTCGGCGTAGACCCAGGCGACGTTGCGCGCCGTGCGGCCGTCGAGCGAGATGTCGTAGTAGCTGGCCGTGCCCTTGTACTCGCACTGCGTGTGCAGGGGGCCGAGCGTCATGAGCTCGAGGCGGACGTGCTGCGGCGGGATGTAGTAGACGGGCGGGTGCGACGTCTCCAGCACGCGGAGGGCCTGCCGGGTGTCCGCGATCGCGACCCCGCCGAAGCGCACGACCACGTGCCGCGTGGACGGCTCCACGCGCGGGGGCCTCGGGTAGTCCCATGCCGATTCCTGACCGGGTCCCGGCTCGATCCGCTCGACCATCGCGCTCCCTTCCTCCCGCGGATAGTACCGCGGAGGCGCGAGGAAGGCCGCTCCGGTCCCTACCCGGCGCGCACCTCCACGTCCATGCCCCGATGCAGCTGCTTCGCCGAGTACATCCGCCTGTCGGCGGCCATCATGGCCACGTGCAGCGACTCCGGAGCGTGCGGGTACGACACCACGCCCGCCGATATCGAGAGGTCCGGCTGACCGTCCTGTGGAGGGACGTCGATCACCTGCCTCACGACGGCGCTGGCCGCGTCCGCTCCCAGCGGGAGCACCAGGCAGAACTCGTCCCCCCCCGTGCGACCCAGGACGTCGATCCTCCTCAGGCGACCCGTTGCGTGTTGGGCGAACCGCACCAGGGCGCGGTCTCCCGCCTCGTGCCCCCTCGTATCGTTGATCTCCTTGAAGCGGTCGAGGTCCATCACCGCGATCGTGAACGGGGTGCGCTCGCGCTGCGAACGCGCCACCTCTCGCTCCGCGAGCTCGAAGAAGCCGCGCCGGTTGAGCAGGCCCGTCAGCTGGTCGTGCACAGCCGACGACCGTTCGCCCAGCAACGCCTTACGGAGCTGACGCGACACGAACGCCAGCGCCGCGAGCGTGGCCAGCCGCATGGCGTCGACGGCCAGCGTCGCCGGAGCGAAGGGCGCTCCTCCGGACAGCGCGCCCTGCACGCCACCCGCGATGGCGGCCAGGATGACGACGACACCGCTGGCGAGCGGCGTCGACAGCCACGCGATGATGAAGACGACCAAGGCGAGCGGCGTGACGACCGACAGGCTCGCGTGCAGGTAGAACCCCACGGCCATGATCGAGGCGATCCCGCCGGCGCCGACGCCGACTCCGCCCCACGTGCTGAGCCTGAAACGGGCATCGGTGAGGCGGCGGACCAGGCGGTCCGTGAACGACCCCTCCCCGGCGCCGAACGAATGACCGGGCATCGGCTCCCCTGCCGCAGGGCCCCGCCCGATCGCGGGGTACCACCCTGGTTGTACCGCGATGACCCCCGACGCAAACCGGTGCGCGCGGGCATCCGCACGGCGCCCGGGCCCGCCGCGAACGGGACCGTCCCGGCCGCTTCCGCTATACTCGCCGGGTGTCACTCTCTCCTGACGTCGGGTTCGTCAGGACCCCCGCGAACGAAGCGGATGCCCTGTCCCCGAGTCCGGGAGCCGTCAGTGACCGACCTCGTCCACCGTAGTCGCCGCGCGTGGCGTCTCTCCATCGTCTGCGCGCTCGCCGCTGTCTCCTTCGCGGCCTTCGGCCCGGCACAGGTCGCCAGCGCCGCCCCCTCGATCCACTCGATCATCACCCGCTACACGACCGCGGCGGGATTCGGCTCCCTCGACGTCACCGCGATGAAGCAGATCGCCGACTACGAGAGCCACGACCACGCGTCGAGCCACAGCAAGACCTGCTGGGGCCTCTTCCAGCTCTCGACGAGCATGGTCAAGGGCCACCCGTGGTCCGACCCCACCTGGAACACGAAACGCGCTCTGGGCTACGTCAAGAGCCGCTACGGGACGCCGTGCAAGGCGCTGGCGCACATCAGGAAGACCGGCTGGTACTAGGCCGCGTCCCCGACCCGCTATCTCACCGAGACGTAGCGGTATCCGCTGTAGCTGACCGCATGCCCTGCGTCCGCGTGCATCGCCCGCACGCGCCAAGCGCCGCTGTGCGGCAGCGAGAGCGTCGCGCTGTACTTGGACCGCGAGCTGGAGTAGGCGTAGCGGCGAGCGCTCACGCTGTGGTGGTACGCCCACACCCCGTTCGAGCCCTTGCGGTAGAACTGCAGCGTGACGAGGTACGTGCCGCTCGTGTGCCGCGGCGCGACGTAGCCGTAGACCGTGAAGCGGTGGACGTGCGTCACGCGGGACGGCGCGACCGGGGTGTAGACGTGCGCGAAGGGCTTCGCCGACCAGGTGAGCGAATACGTGCCTTCGCCCGCGAACGCGTGCGCCTGGAGGAAGTAGACGCCGCTCACCGCCGCCTTGAAACCGATGCTCTTCGGGTACCTTGGACCGTCCGCCCTCGCCACAGGCGTCGCGGTGCGCGTGTCGGTCGCGTTGGGGCTGTAGAGATAGAGGTCGAAGTCGGTCGACGCCGCAGGGCTTCCGACCAGGGTCGCGGAGATCCAGTCGCCCGCACGCGCGGAGACCTGATACACGTCGTCGGTGTCCGTGGTCACACCCAACGCGCCTGAGATCGGACTCGCCTTGGACACGCCTTTGATGTTGTCGTCGGGCGCCCGGGTCGCGGACCACTCGAGCAGGTAACGCCCCGGATCCCCTCCGCTATAGACGTCGACGTAGTAGTAGCCGGTCGACTGCGCGGTGTACGTCAGCGAGTTCGGGCTCACCGTGTCGGTGGCCTCGGCCACCCACGCGTCGACGTCGACGTCGGTGCTGCTCGGGTCGAACAGGTAGAGCATGGGATAGGCGCCATCGATGTCCGTGAGTGTGCAATGGACGGTCTGCCCGGCCTGCATGTACACCTTGTAGACGTCGTCGGTGTCGGACAACCCGCCGACCCCCGTGGTCACGGACGACGGCGGCAGCGGGACGCCGGGGATGTTGTTGTCGGGGCTGAAGGGGTCGATGCTCCAGTCGAGCCGGTAGGGCCCCGACCCGCCATAGGCGAAGACCATGACGGAGTAGGTGCCGGAGGTCGTGGCGACGTAGCGCAGCATCTCGTTCGACGAGGGCGACTCCCTCTTCACCAGCGGCTCGCTGACGTCGATGCTGGTCGACCCCGGGCCGAACAACCATAGATCGAAGTCGGTGTTCGACGGGCCGGTCATGTGTACGCTGAGCTGCTGGCCCGCCTGCACGTCGACACGGTAGATGTCGAAGGGGTCTCCGCTGCGATCGACGGTCCCGCTCACGGGTGAGTAGATGTCGCTCGCCGTCTTTACGGATTCAACCACCGCACAGGCTTCGCCAGCTTTGACGGTCCGACCGACCGCCGGCGGTTCGACAAAAACGA
>JANYKZ010000100.1 GCA_025361505.1 Coriobacteriia bacterium | reverse complement strand
GAGGCCGAGCTCGGCGGCTACGACCGCGCGTGGTCCTTCCCGGGCTTCGTGCCCGCGTACATCCGGCCTCTGTTCTGTGAAGGAAAGGGCCCGTTCCGCTGGGCCGCGCTGTCGGGCGACCCGGCCGACATCCACGCCACCGACAAGGCCGTGCTCGAGCTGTTCCCGGACAACGAGCCGCTCCACCGCTGGATCCGCCAGGCCTCCGAGAAGATCGCCTTCCAGGGGCTGCCCGCGCGCATCTGCTGGCTGGGCCTCGGCGAGCGCGACAAGGCGGGCCTGCTCTTCAACGAGATGGTCGCCGACGGGAGGGTGAGCGCGCCGATCGTCATCGGGCGCGACCACCTCGACTGCGGCAGCGTCGCGTCGCCGTATCGCGAGACCGAGGCGATGCTCGACGGCAGCGACGCGATCGCGGACTGGCCGCTGCTCAACGCGCTGGTCAACACGGCGTCAGGCGCCACCTGGGTCTCGCTCCATCACGGCGGGGGAGTCGGCATCGGCCGCTCTATCCACGCGGGGCAGGTCTCCGTCGCCGACGGCACGGCGCTCGCCGCCCAGAAGCTCGAGCGCGTCCTCACCAACGACCCGGCCATGGGCGTCATCCGTCACGTGGACGCGGGCTACGACATCGCCGAGCGCACGGCGGTCGAGCGCGGCGTGCGCATTCCCATGCGTGAGGACGGCGCGCGGTGACCTCCACGCTCATCGCCAACATCGGCGAGCTCGTCACCTGCGACGCGTCGCTCGGTGACGGCAGCGCGCTCGGCATCCTGCGCGACGCCGCGCTCGTGATCGATGAGGGCGTCGTGACCTGGGTCGGGGCGGCGACGGATGCGCCGGCCGCCGACGAGATCGTCGACGCCGAGGGCGGCTGCGTCGTTCCGGGATTCGTCGATAGCCACACGCACCTCGTGTTCGCGGGAGAGCGCTCCGCCGAGTTCGCGGCGCGCATGGCCGGCGCGTCCTACACCGGCGGAGGGATCGCGACGACGGTCGCCGCGACCCGCGCCGCATCGACGGCACAGCTGCGTTCGGCGGCAGCGCGGCGCTTCGACGAGATGACCGCGTCCGGCACGACCACACTGGAGGCCAAGAGCGGCTACGGCCTCACGGTCGCCGACGAGGCGCGGCTGCTCGAGCTTTCGGGGGAGTTCACCGCCGAGACGACCTTCCTCGGCGCGCACGTGGTTCCGCCGGAGTACGTGCACAACCGGGGCGCCTACGTGGACCTGGTGTGCGGCGAGATGCTCGCCGCCTGCGCGCCCCACGCCCGCTGGATCGACGCGTTCTGCGACCTGGGCGCGTTCGACGCCGACGAGACCAGGCGTGTCCTGCGGGCGGGCGTGGCCGCGGGGTTGATGCCGCGACTGCACGGCAACCAGCTGGCTCACGGCTCGGGAGCGCTCGTCGCGGCCGAGTTCGACGCGGCCAGCGTCGACCACTGCAACCACCTGCTGGACAGCGACATCGACGCGTTGGCCGCCGCCGGCGTGGCGGCGACCCTGCTGCCCGCGGCGGACTTCTGTGCGCGCACGCCGTACCCGGACGCGCGACGCCTGCTCGATGCCGGGATCACGGTCGCGCTGGCGACCGACTGCAACCCGGGGACGTCCTACGTCACGTCGATGCCGTTCGTGATCGCGCTCGCCGTGCGCGAGCTGGGTATGACGCCGGCCGAGGCGCTGTGGGCCGCGACGGCCGGCGGCGCGAAGGCGCTGCGTCGGGCCGACGTCGGCACGCTGTCGGTCGGCGCCCGGGCCGACCTGGTGGTGCTCGACGCGCCCTCGTACGTCCACCTGGCCTATCGGCCCGGGTCGAACCCGACGGCACAGGTCTTCCGGCGCGGCGTGCGCGTGAGCTCAGGGCCGCGCTAGGGGTGCCCGTGGACCGAGCAGCTCACGGTGGCCGAGGCCTCGTCGAAGAGGTAGGTCCCGCCGCTCGGGCACTTCAGGCCCATCTTCTGCACGACCGTGGCGATCGGTGGGTAGATCCCCGAGTCGGCGTGGAACACGTCCATCTCAGCGCGGATCAGCGCTTGGTTCTGGAAGCACTGCGCCCTGAGGTCCGCGGCGCTGGGCGTCGCGGGAGCGCACGCAGCCACCCCCAGTCCGATGGTCAGGATGAGGATGGCTGCGATGCGCTTCATGGTGCGGTTCCTTCCCGCGGAGCGGGCGCCTAGACGGCCTCGTCGTAGGCTTCGACGAACTGGCTGTTGTACAGGTCGAAGTAGAAGCCCTTGGCGTCCAGCAGCTCCTGGTGCGTGCCCTTCTCCACGATCGTGCCGTGGTTCATCACGAGGATGACGTCGGCGTCGCGGATGGTGGACAGGCGGTGCGCGATGACGAACGACGTACGGCCCTTCATCAGTCGCTTCATGGCCTTCTGGATCAGCACCTCGGTGCGGGTGTCGACCGAGCTCGTGGCCTCGTCGAGGATGAGGATCTCGGGGTCGGCCAGGAAGGCGCGCGCGATCGTGAGCAACTGCTTCTCACCCTGTGAGACGTTCGACGCGTCGTCGTCGAGAACGGTGTCGTAGCCCTCGGCCAGGGTGCGGACGAAGTGGTCGACGTAGGCCGCTTCCGCGGCGGCGTGGAGACGGTCCTCGGTCGCGCCCTCGAAGCCGTACTGGATGTTGTCGCGGATGCTCCCGTTGAAAAGCCATGCGTCCTGCAGCACCATGCCGAACGTCGTCCGGAGGTTGTCGCGGGTCATGTCGCGGATGTCGATCCCGTCGAGCGAGATCTTGCCGTCGCCGATCTCGTAGAAGCGCATCAGGAGGTTGACCAGCGTCGTCTTGCCGGCGCCCGTGGGGCCGACGATGGCGACTGTCTGTCCCGGGGCGACATCGAGGTTGAGGTCATCGATCAGCGGCGTGGCCGGGTCGTAGCGGAACGACACGTGCTCGAGGGTGATGCGGCCGGTCGGGTGCTCCAGCAGGATCGGGGTGGCCGTGTCCGGGAGCTCCTCGGACTCGTCCATCAGCTCGAAGACGCGCTCGGAGGAGGCAACGGCTGACTGGAACACGTTGGCGATGCTCGCGGTCTGCGTGATCGGCATGGTGAACTGGCGCGAGTATTGGATGAAGGCCTGGACGTCGCCCAGCGACATGGTGCCCGACGCGACCTTCACGCCGCCGATGACGGCGATGGCGACGTAGTTCAGGTTGCCGACGAAGTTCATCATCGGCTGGATGATCCCTGAGATGAACTGGGCCTTGAAGCTGGCCTCGTAGAGCTTGGCGTTGCGGTCCTCGAAGACCTCGATCGCCTCTTCCTGGCGGCCGAACATCTTCACGATGGCGTGGCCCGTGTGCATCTCCTCGATGTGGCCGTTGAGGTCGCCGGTGTGCTTCCACTGCGCGGTGAACTGCTTCTGCGACCGCTTGGCGACCTGCATGGTGCCGACGAACGCGACGGGCAGGACGAGCAGCGAGATCGCGGCCAGGAGCGGCGAGATCCAGAACATCATGCCGAGCACTCCGATGATGGTGAACACGGCGGTGATCAGCTGGGTGAGGCTCTGCTGGAGCGAGTTGGCGATGTTGTCGATGTCGTTGGTCACGCGGCTCAGGATGTCACCGCGCTCGTTGTCGTCGAAGTACTTCAGCGGGAGGCGGGCCAGCTTGGAGTCGATGTCCTTGCGCAGCGTGTAGACGGTCCGCTGCGAGACGCCCGCCATGATGTACTGCTGACCCCACGAGAAGGCCGCCGACAGCAGGTAGACGCCCAGGAGCAGCAGGATGATCTGGCCGACGGCGTGGAAGTCCACACCCTTGCCCGGCGTGAAGTCGAGTCCCGCGAGCATGTCCACCTGCGTGATGGCGTTGTCGGCGGCCGTGATCGCGGCCGCGCGTTTCGTCGGGTCCGGGATCTTGGCGGCGGCCGCCTTCGCGGCCTGCGCCTGGGCCTTCATGCCCTTGATGAACTGGTCCTTGGTCAGGCCCGCGGGGACCTTGCCGCCGTTGAACTGCGCGGCGATCTTGCCCGTCATGTTGCCCGCGACGCCGGAGAAGATGGCGTTCGTGGCGTTGCCGAGGATCTTGGGACCGGCCACGGCGAACGCGACGCTGATGATGGCCAGCGCCATGACGACCACGATCTTCGCGAGTTCGGGACGGAGCGTGCCGACGAGGCGCCGGAACGAGGCCGAGAAGTTCTTGGCCTTGGCGCCGCCGGCCATGCCGTGGCCCCCGAACGGACCGCCGCCCATCGGGCCGCGTCCGCCTCCGGGACCCCTCATCGGGGGAGGTGCGGGCTTGTTCTGGGAGTCGCTCATTATGCGACCTCCTCTTCCGTGAGCTGCGAGTAGACGATCTCGCCGTAGGTCGGGCAGGTCTCGAGCAGTTCAGCGTGCGTGCCGACTCCGACGATCCGCCCGAGGTCCAGGACGATGATGCGGTCGGCGTGCATGATCGTGCTCACGCGCTGGGCCACGATGAGCGTCGTTGCGTGGGTGATCTCCTTGCGCAATGCGGCGCGCAGCATCGAGTCGGTCTTGAAGTCGAGGGCCGAGAACGAGTCGTCGAAGACGTACACCTCCGGCATCTTCACGAGCGCGCGGGCGATTGCCAGACGCTGACGCTGGCCGCCGGAGACGTTCGTGCCTCCCTGCGCGATCGGCGCCTCGAGGCCTTCCGGCATCTCGGAGACGAACTTCTTGGCCTGAGCCACGTCGAGCGCGTGCCACAGCTCCTCGTCGGTCGCGTCGCGGTCCCCGTAGCGCAGGTTGCTCGCGACCGTGCCGCTGAACAGGAACGCCCGCTGGGGGATGAAGCCGATGCGGTGCCACAGGTCGTCGCGGTCGAGGTCGCGTATGTCGACACCGTCGACGGTGACGCTGCCGCTCGTGACGTCGTAGAGGCGCGGGATGAGGTTGATCAGGGTGGACTTGCCGCTGCCCGTGCTCCCGATGACGGCCGTGATCTCGCCGGGGTTCGCCGTGAACGAGATGTCACGGAGTACCGGGTCCTCGGCGCCCGGATACCGGAACTCGACGTTCTTGAACTCCAGGAAGCCCTTCGCGGCGCCGGTCGAGATCGGGGCCGCCGGATCGTTCACGGACGGGACGGTGTCGAGCACCTCCTGAATGCGGTCGGCCGACACGGCCGCGCGGGGCACCATGACGAACATGACCGTGGCCATCATCACCGAGAACAGGATCTGGATCACATAGGTGAGGAACGCGGTCAGGTTGCCGATCTGCATCCCGCCGCTGTCGATGCGGATTCCTCCGAACCACATGATCGCGACCATCGAGAGGTTCAGGATCACGGTGAGCGCCGGCATCATGATCGCGAGGAGGCGGTTGACCTTCAGCGCGGTCGCGGTCAGGTCGCGGTTCGCCGCGTCGAAGCGCTCGGTCTCGTAGTCGGTGCGCACGAACGCCCGGATGACGCGGATGCCGGAGAGCTTCTCGCGCATGACCTTGTTCACGCGGTCGATCTTGACCTGCATCGCCTTGAACAGCGGGAGGGCCCGCACCATGAGCGAGCCGATGACCACCGCCATGAACGGCAGGATGAAGACGAGCACGCCCGAGAGCGGGACGTCCTCGCGCAGAGCCATGATGATGCCGCCGACCGCGGTGATCGGCGCCAGGATCATCATGTTGAGCATGAAGAACAGGACCATCTGGACCTGTTGCACGTCGTTGGTGTTGCGCGTGATCAGTGACGGGGCGCCGAACAGGTTGACCTCCTGCTGCGAGAAGGTCTGGACCTTGCGGAACAGCGCTCCGCGCACGTCGCGGCCGAAGGCCATGGCCGTCTTCGAGCTCCAGTACACGGCGATGATCGCCGCCACGCCGAGCAGAAGGGTCACGCCGAGCATGAATCCGCCGACGGACATGATGTGGGCGACGTCGCCCTTGGACACGCCGTTGTTGATGATGTCGGCGTTGAGGTTCGGCAGGTAGAGGTTCGCGATGGCCTGCACCAGCAGCAGGGCCACGATGAACGTGATCTGCTTCCAGTACGGGCGGAGATACGTCTTGAGAAGTCTGTACATCGGTGTCGGTGCCTCTGCTTTCAGTCGTCGTCGCCGGTCGTGGCGGGCAGGTCGTGCCGCGTGAGTGCGGCGGCGGTGTTGTCGGCGAGCACGTTGAGCAAGCGGGCCAGTTCGCGCCGGTCGGGCTCGGCCATCGCCCCGATCGTGTCGTCGACGTAGGTCACGAACGACTCCTTGGCCGTCTCCGACTGGCTGCGGCCCTTCTCCGTGAGGCGGATCCTCGTGAGGCGCTGGTCGGCCTCGTCGTCCCACCTTTCGATCAGGCCGTTCTGCTCCATGCGCTGGAGCATCGTGGTGACGGTCGGTCGCGAAAGGTGCAGGACCTCGGCCAGGTCACGCTGGCTGATGCCGTCGCGCTCGGCGAGTGCGCGCAACACGCCCGCGGCCCCCGGGTGGTCGCCGTGCGTAGCCATCATGCGACCGAGCAGCTGGCGGTTGAGGTGCATCGCCCGGCGGAACGCCGAGAAGACCTCGACCGAGAGGGTGTCGAGTCCCGACATGTCGGGCGGCGCGTGATGGTGATGATGGTCCTCGTTCTGCATCCGTGTCAGCGTCCGTTCGGGGGGCCGGAGATGGTTAGAAAGCGAAAGGTTAGCACACGAACGGTTAGTAAACAAATCGTGTGCCAACGCCGATGTCCATCGCCACAGCGCGGGGTCTACAATCCGGGAGCAGCCGTCCG